>JAWLBG010000001.1:0-273443 GCA_041395065.1 Prosthecobacter sp.
GAGACCTCAGAGATCGAGGTCACCATGTTCAAGACCGACACCGAAGACGTGCGCCGCTTCCTGCGCTCTTGGCTGCCCGTCATCGACCGGCTGCAAACACAGCAGGAGGCCGAACAAGCCATCGAACTCAGTCTGCGCGAACGCGGCATCAATCTCGTGCGCGAACGCAAGACCGAACTGAAGAATACACCCGCCAATAAGATCATTCCAAAGTCCGTCCTCACCACCCTGACCATCGAGGAGGAATACGCCAAGGTCCTCAACTGGCTCGGCGATATCGAACGCCGCCTGCCGACCGCCCGCATGAAAGTCGTCCAGATCACCGGCGGCAGCACAGGCCGCCAGTTGAAATTGGAGGTCGCGTTTGAGACGCCGATCTTTGACCTCTCGGCCGCCGACCCCAAAGCCCCAGCCAAGAAATCATAGCCATGAATCTGATTCACAGACTCCTTCTGCTGCCGGTCATGGGCTTGTTGCTCTCCCTGACGGCGCTCCACGCACAAGTCGGCGACTCCGAGGACGCCGAAGCCGAAGTGCGCGTGCAGTACCAGCTCATCCTGCCGGAAGAGAAAACGCCTGAGACCGTCAAGCCGGAAGAGCACAACCCCTTTGAGTCCGAATCCGAATCGCAAAGCCGGCTCGCTCCCGGGGATACAGAGGAAAACCGTGTGCGCGACCGGTTGCTGAAGCTGCCCGTCGTCGGCACGAAACGCATGGAGAACGGCGGCATGAGAGTCCTGCTCGGAGATCTCATCCTCGAGACCGGAAAAAACGTCCCACCTGTGCTTCCGGGCCAGTTGGTCGAGCTTCGCGTGAAGAACATCACCCAGCAATACATCGAGCTCGCCTGGCAGGAGAAGCGGGCCAGCGGCCTGCCGCCAAAGCTCATGATCATCCCCATCAACATCGGCCCGAAAATCCGCTACCAGATGCCCGGTCAATTGGACGAGGAAGGACGTGAGTCTCAGGGAGTCAACGCAACCATGAACCCGGTGCTGCGCAGCCTCATGGCCCAGTCCTCCGAAGAACCCGCTGCGCCGCCGCGTGCGGGCAAGGTCAATGATCCCATGGTCGACCTGCTCATGGACGTTCCTCTGAAAGACATCCCGCCCAGCGCCCTTCCGCTGCCGGAAACGCGCACCGCCGAGGCACCGCAACCGCAGCCGGAAAACGCTCCTCCGGCACCCTCAGCGCCTGAAAAACCCGCGGCCTCTCCCGATCTCCCGCCGCCATCCTCACCGGCCGTCGAGTCCGTTGTCCGCATGCTCTTCGGCAACCCCACTCCCGCGCCTCAATGACCCGCCGCCGACATCAGTCGGGGGGATTCACCTCCGTGGAACTCCTGCTGGTGCTCGCGCTTTCCGCCGTGGTGATCGGCGGTGCTGTCATGTCCTACGGAACGCTGGTCCGCAGCCAGCCTTCGACCACCAGCACGGTCGTGGTTCCGCTCGGAGTGCAGCGCATGCAGAACTTCTATGGCAGCAGCGGCACCACGCAGAACGTGGCCATGGCGCCCCAGTATGGCGCAGTCTCCCAGGCCGAGGAATTGCGCGAGCAGTTCGTCGCGGACACCCTCACCGCCACCGCCGTTTACTGCCTGCCGCGTCAGGACATCAACACATGGCGCCCCTCCGTCATCGCTTACAATCCCGCCCTGCACGACGAGCTCGACACGCCTCAAAAATTCCTCGCCCACATCGTCACCAACGCCAGTGCGCCTGCCGGCCTCTACGACGACTACCGGAACCCCGGCACAAGTACACCGGACAGGGACAACGCGAGCATCTTCATCCTCGGCTACAGCAAGTATGCCGGCTACCTGAAGGTGAACGCCATCTACGACATCGACGTCATCCGCTTCACCGGCACCAACGAACCGAACGGCATCTACGCCTCCGTGAAGCGCTATGCCGACTCTTTGTCCGCCGTTAACCCATCAATCCTCAGCTACGTCGGTGGCTACGAGGTGTTTTTTCCACCATCTGTCCCAGACCCAAGGCGTGCCACGGAATGGTCGGGAGATGGCTTCACCCCGCTCTTTGTGACGTTCGAACGTTCCGCCCGTCTGGCCCTTCGCGAATCATCCAGCATCGAACGATTCAAGCGCGCCGCCGAGCGGCCCTTTTACTTCGTCTGGTGGCCGGATCCCGCGGCGCGTCACCTCGGCCCCATCGCCAACACCCTGCCCCGAACCGACCCGCGCCAAGCCTACAACCACATGGCGGGACGCACGAGTCTCATGTTCACCGTGCCCATGTTTCCCGCCCTTTGAGTCTTCCCTTTAATGCGCATTCGCAAGCACCAGCACCAGCACAGCCAGCGCGGCGCCCTCATGGCCGCGGCGCTCATGCTCATGGTCGTGGCGGGCATCTTCCTCTCCTCGTGGGTCACGCTCATGAGCACCCGTGCCGTGCAGGTCAGCTACCTCGAAGATGTCTCCCGCCGCCGCATCGGCGTGGAAAGCTCTCGGCTGCTCGGTTGGCAGTTTGTCCACAAGCACGCATTCGAACCGGCGGACACTGTGGCGGCAAATCAGGACGCGCTGCTCGGCCCTGACGTCGGCGGATTCAATACGGCCAACGGCTGGGACACGCTCAACATCTACACCTCCGCCAGCACGGCCGGCGGCATGACGACCGTTTTCCCCTTCAATCACACCGGGCTGCGCCCCGGAGCCAGCTACATCACGGTCAAACAGCTCAAGCGCCCCTCCGCCGCTGAAGCCGGCAACATTGATGACTTCAACGCCTGGCAGTTTCTCAAGACGATGCCGCCCGTGCTCAATGGCGATGTCTTTTGCGTCTATCGCAAACCAGACGGCGTCGGCACCGAACTGGACATCTACCGCAGCGCCGGTGGTGGCAGTGCCGGTCACAATGCCCAATGGACTGTCGAAGGCCGAACCGTCGTGCGTCATCCACCTTCGTTCTTCGTCAACACCACGCCCAGTCCGCTGCAACTCCCCTTCCGCACAAAGGCACTCTACATCCAGTCACATCCCTCTTCCGAGCCGCCGAACATCCCCTACCCCGTCTATGGCACGGACCCGGACGGAGACGACTTGCTGCCCTCAAACATGCCCGTGGTCCCCAGCACCACCGGACCTGTCGGCGGCACGGGTGATCTCAAGCACCAAGCCTATCTCAACGTTGTGCGCAACAACGCCAACCCCGACAATTCTCTCTGGCATTTTCAGGATCGCGAAGCCGCAGCGGGCCGCACGGCCACCGTCACCATCGACGTCGCCGGCACCTTCAATTCCGCCACCGAGGCCTACTGGATCTCCGAGCAGAAAACACCCACCTACTCCCCTCCCGGCTGGCCTTCCGGCTACGACGACAAGCTGCGCGTGCTCTTCATCAAACTCGACAGCCAGCATCTCAAAAACATGCGTGTCTACGGCGTCGTCGATCAGATCATATTCGTCGGTCAGAGCAATCCGACCGCCTTTGAAAACGCCGCCACCATGAAGCCGGTCATCATCACCGTCATGCCCAACGGACCAAAGGGGCGCTGGGTGCGCGACATCCGCTTTGAACGCGAAAACAACCGTCGCCATGTCCTCGCCTTCCAGGACGACAACGGCCGCCCCGTCGAGTTCTCGTGGGTGAACAATCCGGTCAGCGGTTCCCAGTTTCGCTGGCGCTGCGTTCTCGTGAACGAGTACCAGAGCATCATGTTCAACATGCCCTCCAACCTCACCCAGAGTGTGCGCTGGATTGGCGGCGTCATGACAAACTGGACCATCAAGCGCCGTGCGTCCGGTGGCAGCAATCCCAGCCGCCTGATCTTCAGTGGAGACGCCGATCCAGCCGTTCCGGCCGCGACCAACACCGGCCCCGCCTTTGCGACTTTCCTCCCGCGTGACGCGTGGCTCGAGTCCTACTTCCTCCCCGTCGTGCCGCCATGAAGCACCATCGTCGACAACCTTCAACCGCACGTGGCTACACGCTCATTGAGCTGCTCGCCGCTTCCGCCATCGTTTCGATCGCGGCCACGGCCATGGTCAGCCTTTCCGCCACCGTCATGCTTCAGGAAGAGTTGGCCGCCCGAGTCGCCGTCACGCGCAACTATCAGGAAAACATGGTGCGCCTCTGGCAACTCGGCCTCTCTTCCGTGCAAATCTCCGCCGTCATGCCTGCGCAGACACAAAACGTGCTGCTGGAGCAGGCCATCTATGGCGCCCCTGCGCTGGTGGAGACGGGCATCACCACTGTAAACGGAGCCGCCATGGAAACCGCGCTCTGCACCGCCGTCGTCAACAGTTCCCAGGATCCCGGCGCTGAAGATCCCGGCGCCAGCTTCACCATCACCGCCTACCGCCCACGACTGATCGCCGACCTCCGCCCGCCGCCACCTTAAAACCACGCACGAGGAACCAGGAACCGAAAACCTCTCCAACGCCATGCTCAAGAAAGTCAAAATCACCAACGTCCACACCGGAAAGTCTTCCGAGGCGCTTGTCGATACCGACAGTGACGACAGGCCCTCCTCGGCGCCGGCGTTGCCACCAACGAGACGACCACCGTCCAGACGATCACGGGCATCGACGAAACCCTGCACCGCCTTACCAGCCCGAAGCCCAACACTGACGACTCGGCGGCCTTCTTCTCCGGCTTGGCGCGATGCCTTGAGCGCAACATCTCCCTCACCAAGGGTCTGATGCTGCAGACCAACCGCGTCAAATCCGCCACTTACAAGGGTATGATCGCAGAGGTCATCGCCGGTATTGCTACAGGTGACAAGTTCAGCGACGCCATCGCCAAATTCCCCAAACTGTTCCCCGATGACATGCTTTCCCTGATCATCGCGGGTGAGGAGGCGGGACAGCTCGCCAAAGTCTGCAAACGCATCGCCGTTTCACAGAAGAAGTCCTCCAAGGTCATCAAGAAGCTTAAAGGCGGCCTCATCTATCCTGCCGTCGTCATCGTGCTCGGTGTTGTCGTCGTCATCGTCATGAGTTTTACCCTTGTGCCGGCCATGGCGAAGCTGTTCAATTCTTTCAAGACCGAACTCCCCCTCGGCACGAAGATCCTCATCTCCCTCTCCGACCTCTTCATGAACAAGCCCTACATGGCCATCGCGCCATTCATCGGGCTCTATTTCTTCTTCTCCAACTGGGGGAAAATCTCCGCCCTGCGCCCCGTGCAGGACCTCTTTCTCAAGCTCCCCGCCATCGGCGTCATTGTTCGCAAGTCCGCAGCCGCCACAGGGTTCCGCACCCTCGCCATGCTCACCGAGTCCAATGTGCGCCTCTCCTCGGCGCTCGACATCACCGCCCAGGCATCCTGGCACTACCATTACAAGGAGCTCTTCATCCGGTTGCGCGAGCACATCGGCGTAGGTCGCACGCTGCATGAGGCCTTTCTCATGGAGGCCCACTGGCTCGGCCCCGACGCCCGCAGCCTTTGCGGTCTCATTGAACTCGCCTCGGAAACCGGCTCGGGCACAGACATGCTCTCCGAAATCGCCGACGACTACGAAGAGGAACTCGACAACCTCGCCGCCACTCTCGACAAGATGATCGAACCCCTCACCATGCTCATTCTTGGCATCATGGTCGGCTTCCTCATCTACGCCATCTACGGCCCGATGTTCAGCCTCGGCGACGTCATCCTGAAGAAGAAATAAACCTTCCACGAAAACGACGCGTAGCGCAGAGTGGACGGACGCCCCGTCCCACGCTACGCGTCTTCCATGACCGCCACCGCTCCAGCCCCAGGATACAAGATCGGCAACGAGAAGCTCATCAAAGTGCTTCCCGGCGCCGCCAACCGCCTCCTCGGCCTCCTGCGCAAACAGGGCCGCGCGGAAAACGGCGCACTTCGCATCGCCGTCGTCGGCGGAGGCTGCTCCGGCCTCCAATACAAAATGGACCTCGTCGACGGCCCCGCCAACCGGGACATCATGGTCATCTCCGGCGATGTCCGCGTCGTCATCGATCCCAAAAGCGCCCTTTTCGTCAGCGGTTCCGAACTCGACTACAGCGACGACCTTCAGAGTGGTGGCTTCAAGGTCGCCAATCCCAACGCCGTCGTTACCTGTTCCTGCGGTGAAAGCTTCTCCGCCTGACACACCGCGATGAGCAACGCCTTCGCCTTACTGGGTCTTCCCCGCGCCGCCGCGCTCGATCCCGATGCCCTTCAGCAGGCTTGGCTCGCTGCCAGTCGCGCCGCCCATCCCGACCAACCCGGTGGTGATGCCGCCCGCGCCGCGGAAATCAACACTGCACACCAGACCCTTCTCTCTCCCGAGAAGCGCCTCAAGCACCTCCTTGAGCTTCACGAAGTCCCTTGGAAAGCCGTTCCTATCAGCGAAGAAATGATGGTTCTCTTTGGTCGTATCGGCGCCGCCCTGCACGATACCACCTCATTCATCAAACGTCGCCAAGCCGCCGCCTCGGCCTTGGCCAAAGCCCTTCTCGCCCCCGAGGAGATGCGTCTCCGTGAAAAGCTGGAAGCCCTAGCTGCGGAGATTGAAGGTGACCGCGAAACGCATCTCGCCCACCTCCCGGCCATCGACGCCCGCCTTGAATCCGGAGATACTGCAACTCTCCACGACCTGCAAATCCTGCAGGCCCGGCTGGCCTACCTCTCTAAATGGCAGCAACAAATTCGCGAAGCTCTGCTTTCGCTAATGTAAGGGTTGAGGCAAGGAACCACCCTACCTTGGCGAACAAAGCCACTTCAATGTTCGCCATTTTTTGGCAAAGCATGTGCTTATCTTGCCTGAGAGATTAACTGGTGAGCGATGAAAAATACGCGAGAATCATAACTATCGTATTTTCCACCTCGACCACAGTTAAAACCAAAGAATGTTGTAAGCAAAACAGCCTTGCGTCACGCAGCTTCAGGAATAGCTACTTCCGCCATGTGGATTAGAACCCTGCATTTCCGAAAGACGTCATCGCCCATCGGGCTTGTAGCCTCTACCACCAAAGCCTTTATCGTTTTTCTCTATTTCTGTGCTTGTCCGGAAAAAGGTTTCGCTGATTTGATTGATGAAGGCATGCGACTCTCGTCAAAAGGGAATCACGCAGCGGCTCTTGAATACTACGAACGTGCGGCACGCGAGAATCCCACCGACGCCGAAGCCTCCTTTTTTGCAGGAACTGCCCTCAACCGCCTGGGAAGATTCGAAGAGGCTTATCAATACCTCAATCTTTCCAATGCCCTGCTCTATGACAACCCAGACCTGCCATTCGAGCTGGGCTGGAGCACCCTGCAACTCGGGCGTTTTCATGAAGCTCTGGATCATCTGAACGAACACGAACTCAACGGAGGCGGCACCGGGCAAACCGTGGAGTTCATGGGTCGTGCTTTGCTGGGACTGGGACGCGTCACCGAGGCCCGCAGGGCCTTTCAAATCGCGCTAAGTAGGGATGCCTCGCTGGAGCCGACCATTCAACTCTCCCTTGCCTATTTGGATCAAAAGGCCGGAGACGTGGAACAGGCGAGCGACCGTCTGCAGCAGATCCCGACGCACTCGGCTGGGAATGCACTGGCCCAGCTCCTGCAACAGAGCGGCGCGGTCGGACAGGTTCAGCAGCAACAAAACCGAGCATGGAGTTCAGAGCTGTCCCTGGGCATGGGATACAACACCAACGTCTTGGCCACGCCGGACAATTTCATCCTGCCGGGCAACATCACACGTCAGGCTTCCGTCGCTCTCCACACCACACTTTCTTCGACCTACCGACTGTTTGCCGACCAACGCAGACAGCTCATCTTCGGTCATTACCTTCATTCGGACGTTTACGAGGGGCCGGCCAGTTCCGCCACCCTGCTGCTCAACTACTTCTACCTCGATTACACTCAGCAGCTCTCCGATCAGTTTAGCGCCCGCATTCGGACCTTCTATGATCACACCTATCTTGGCGGTCATCATTTCCGCAACGAGAGCGGTTTATCCACTTCCCTGAACTGGAAGGTCACTGACTCCCTCGCCGTCTCCGCCGGCTACGATCTGGCGCTGCAGGACTACGCACGGACTGCCAGTGCCCTCGTGGACCGCGACGGCAACCAGCACACCATTTCGCTGCAACTGCATCAAAACCTCGGCAGCAGGGGAGCACGCGTCGATCTCGGCTGGAACCTGCGCATCGCCAATGCGCAAGGCAGGGACTTCGACGGAAACGCCAACACCCTCTTTGTGCAACTGACCGTGCCGCTGCCGTTGCAAACAGAGTTCCAGGCGCGCTACTCCTACACCAGCGACGTCTACGACAATCCCACCAGCTTCGCGCCACCCGCAGGCTTCGCCTTTGCCCGCCGTGACGAGCTTCATTCAATCTCGCTTTCCCTGACGAAGAAAATTAATTCGCAGGTCTCCTTGTACACCCGTTACGCCTACGTCGAAAACGCCTCCAATCTCGGTTTGTTCGAATATAACCAGCACGTCATGTCCACCGGAGTGACGATCCGGTTTTAATCCCTCAACGAATCTCGATCATGAACACACGATACGCCGCCCCGTTGATCAGGCTTGTCCTCAAAGCGTTGTTCCTTGGAGGCATTTTCACAGCTCAAGCCCAGGATGGCCCGCACTTGATTTATAACGGCCCGGGTGCCGGAAATGTCATCAATGCAACCGGAGGGGTGGTCAATCAGCCCAATGCGGTGGGTAGCATCTCCCCAGCACACATTCCGAATGGAGTTTTGGACTTTCACTACCATGGCACACTCAATGGATTTCCCGATCCCAATCCCGTTGGCTTTGGATGGGGCTATGTCACGCCTTTTGTGCCGCCTGCCCCTGGCGCAGGACAAGCCGCGTTTCTCAACATCCTGGACGGTCTGCCGGCCGATCCCACGGGACTGCTTCAACTGAACCTTGACCCAAACGGCCCCGTCGCAGGCCCTCGAGGCCCGAATGAACTAACCCTGATCTTCGACACAAAGGGCAATGTTATCGAAGTCGGAGGAGTGCAAGTCATTCCCCTCAACAATCCCGGGGGCGTGTTCGGTTTCGGCGACAAGGAGCCTCCCAAAGGTCCGCCGGACGAGTTTGCCGACGAGTTTCTCAAGCAACTGGTCAAGTTTAACAGCAGCGGCTCCGGTTCCCCCCAAACCTCCGTCGCTCAAGCGCGCGAGGAGATCATGAAAAAGAAGGCCGAAGAAGCCGCCCAAGTGCTCGCGGATCGGCAGGCCACACAGGCCCAGAAACTGAAGGATGCCCAGGGAACTGTCGGACGCGCCTTCAAGTCCCAGGCACTGCATGTGTTTGGCAGCACCTTCAACGGGGTCCATGTACCCTTCAGCACGATTGAGGGAGCCGTGGCGATCCGCACCTCTCGAGTGGGAGAACTGATCCAGTCTCTGGCCATGCTGAATCTCATCATGCCCGGAAGCGGCAGTCTCCCCCCAGGAACCTTTCAGGCCACATCGCCGGCGGATGGTGTAAAAACCGTACAGGACCTGACACGTTCGATTGCCAACGGCAACGGGAGCAAAAACCAACTGGCGTCGTTTCTCCAAATACCAGGCGTTGTTGATGATGAAAACTACAACCGCCTCCGGGCTGATTTGCTCGTCAGCTTATACAGCTTGGCGCAGCAACTTCAGTTGCAGGAGATTGCGCTGAACGATGGCAATCGGCGCTTGGCTGATCTACGCGACGCAGTGGCTGAGGGCCAGTTGTCAGGTGTCCTCCCAGAGGGTGCCAACTTGGACGATTACAGCGAAATTGTTAAGTCGATTGAGTCCGCCAAGAAGGAGACCATCCGACTGCTGGGAGGTAATGCCCTGCTGACCGTCCCTGTTGATGTGGGAGGGTTTAAAGGCCCTCTGTGGAGGGCTCTGATTGAGTTCAGCGGAAATAACACGGTATCGCAGACCGCTATCACCGAGGCCATCCCGACGCTTGCAGAATTCATTCGCAACGAACTCGTTAGAATCGGCGGCATATCAGACACCGACCAACTCATTCGTGAGTTTGGTTCCCCTCTTTACGCACCGCTGAGAAGCGCCATCCTCGGTGACAAGACCTTCACTACATTCACCCCAAACAACATTGTGATGGGTGTTGCCGACGTGGGAAACACCTATGACCAGGGCAAGACAGCCACGGCGGCCACCGACAAGTTGATTGATTCCGCTTTCGCCATTGGCGGAGGCATTGTCGTCATCGGGGCGGTTGTATTCACGGGTCCGGTGGGAGCGGCCATTGTAGCAGGAACTGGTGCCGCACTCAGCACGGCCGAGGCCGGTGTCGAAGGGTACCGAACCTACGTTGCATATGGAGATTCCTCCGCCGCAGCTTCTGCAGTGACCGCAGGCGGGCGCGTATCCAGAGAGGCCGCCGAAAACTTCAACGACATCCTCACCGGCCAGGCCATCACCTTTGGGATTTCAACCGTCGCAGCGCTTGTCGATATCGTGGATCTCAAAGGCGCTGTCAAAGTTGCCAGAGAAAGTGCTGAGGAGGCGGTCGAAACAGCCGCGGAAAGCACTGGATCAGCAGCAGCCAAGTCTGGCAGGGGCGACACACCTCCGGGACGCGCTGCTGAAGGCCCCAACCCCGCCGTGGCCGACGGGCAGACGCCCCCGACCAAAAAGCCGGACACTCCCAACACACCTAAGGTGGAGGAGTCTCCGACACCGCGCGGCAGCAGAAACGACTACGCCCGCATCCCAATCGACGAATCCAGATTCACGCCGAGCACCGTGCCCGGCCCCTACACCAAGTGGACGGATCCAGCCACGGGGCAGTCCTATTACATTGGCGAATACATCAACAAGGGCGTTTATAACTCCGTCTATGAACTGGCCGACCAACCGGGTTTGGTCATCAAGTTTCCCAACAAGGTTCTCAATCCTACCCCCGGCCTTGATCCATTGGAGGCTCTCGAGGCGGTCTACAAGGCTCAAGACGAAGTCAAAGAACTAGTCCACGGTAGCAATCTGCTAGCTGACGCGGGGCTGCCCCAGTTGAAAGTCGTTGATGCCAGCACCGGCGATCTGCCCTTTGTCATCACGGAAAGGCTGGATCCGTCAAAACACACCATCATCAAATACAGCGACCTTGAAGCCAGTCGTCCGGCATTGATCAAATCCGGGAAATGGACGGGCGAGCATGAACAAGCCGTCGCCGAGCTCTATCATAGTTTGGGCGAAAAGGGCCTGGTCTGGGCGGATGGCCACGCCGACAACCTGTATTTTTTCATCGGGGCCGACGGCAAACTAAAAGCCGGAATATTGGATCACGACCAAATCGCTCTAATCGACGATCTGCCCACGGCTCTCCAAAACGCGCTCATCAAGGATGTGGGGCAACTCGGTGAGGTCAATGCTTACCAGGCATTGTTCACTGCACTGGGCAACAAGCGCTGGATAGATCCTTATCTTGATGGGACCGGGATCGCCACCAGCTTCCTTGATCCCAATATTCTCAAGGAGTTCCCAGGCTTTGCTCCTTTTCTGGCTGGCAAGGAATTGCCCACTCCAACCATCTTCCCGAGTTTCAAGCCCGCCCAAGCTCTTGCTCCGCAGGCAGGCAGAAAGGCCGTGACGTTTTCCTTGGCCGATCCCACCAAGGCATCCGTTAATACCACGGGCAACGGCGGCACTGAAAGCTCCACTCCGGCTTCATCTCAATCCATCGTACTGCCTGCCAACATCAATGAGGCGCGCCACCAAAATGACGCGCAAAACGCAAAGATGCCCCAGCGCCAGCCCTCTCCAGGTCGCCGGATCAAACTCGGTTGGATTCCAACGCAACATCAACCCTTCCCAAGTTCCACCCTCGCCTTGGCCTACTGAACGGCTGTTTCGACGCCCCCTCTTCACCCCCTTGCCTGCTCATAGGCATGGGCCACTTGCAGGACAGTCGCTTCGTCCAAGGCCTTGCCAATGATCTGCAAGCCGACAGGCAGAGCCTTGCCATCCACCTCGACATCGCCACAGGGCAGGCTGATTCCCGGCAATCCGGCGAGGTTGACTGGGATGGTGAAAACGTCCTCAAGATATGCGGCGAGCGGGTTGTCTTTCAACTCACCCAGCTTGTGAGCAGGCGTGGGGCTCGTTGGAGAAACAATGACATCGACCTTCTTGAAAGCCTCCGTGAAGTCATTGCGGATCAACGTCCGCGCTTTCTGAGCCCGGATGTAGTAGGCATCGTAGTAGCCGGAGCTCAGGACATACGTCCCCAAAAGAATCCGTCGCTTAACCTCGGGTCCGAAACCCTCCTCGCGCGAAAGCTGGTAATGCTCCATCAGATCGCCCGCGGCTGCACTGCGGTGACCGTAGCGAACCCCGTCAAAGCGAGCCAGATTGGCAGAGGCCTCGGCGGGAGCGAGCACGTAATAGGTGGCGACACCGAGTTCGGTATGCGGGAGGCTGATTTCCTCCACAATGGCTCCGAGGGACTCGAGTTGAGCAATCGCAGCTTTCGTTCGCGCAGAGACTCCGGTGTGGATACCGCTGATGTCATACTCTTTCGGAAGCCCGATTCGCAAACCTTTGATATCCCGCCCCAGTGAGGCCGTGAAATCCGGCACATCCACCTTCAACGAAGTCGAATCACGCGGATCATGTCCGCAAAGATGGTTCAGCAGCAGGGCTGCATCGCCCACGGTTTTGGTCACTGGACCGATCTGGTCAAGCGATGAAGCGAAGGCAACTAGGCCGAAGCGTGACACACGTCCATAGGTTGGCTTCATGCCCACGCAACCGCACAGCGCGGCAGGCTGGCGAATCGAACCTCCCGTATCGGAACCAAGAGCAGCGACAGCCAGATTCCCCGCAACGGCGGCGGCGCTACCACCACTGGAGCCGCCGGGAACGCGTTCCAGATCGCGAGGATTGCGGGTGACACCGAGTGCCGAGTTCTCCGTGCTCGACCCCATGGCAAACTCGTCCATATTCAAGCGACCGAACGGAATCGCTCCGCCGACCCGCAGGCTTCGGATGGCGCTGGCATCATAGGGAGAACGGTAGTTCTCCGAGAGTATCTTCGACCCGCATGTGCATGGCTGGCCGGTGACATTGATGTTGTCCTTGATGGCGATGGGAATGCCCCCCAGAGGCCTTGATAGGTCGGCTTTGTCCGCCTCGGCCAGCGCGGACTCGACATCCCACGATAGGTAGGCGCCCAAGTCACTATTACGTGACTCGGCGGCTGCAGCCAGATCGAGCACAATGTCGCGGGAAGTAATTTCACCTGCGACCAATTGTCGGCGCAGGGTCGAGATCGATGAGGAAGCGAGCATGAAAAAGACGTCGTGAAAATCAGCAGGCCTATTCGATGACCTTGGGTATCTGAATCTGGTCGGCGAAGCGCTTGGGCGCATTGGAGAGAGCCTCTTCCTGGGTGAACCCAGGAGTCGCCACATCCGCTCTAAGCACATCGTAAACGGGCATTGCGTGGGCCGTCGGCTCCACCTCGCCCAAATCGTAGCGCGTCAGCGTGTCGATGTAATTGAGAATGCCCGCCAGTTGGGAACCGTAATGAACGGACTCCTCCTCGGTTAAGGCGAGTCTCGCGAGGGTCGCTACGTGATGTATGTCGATCTGGTGTTCTGCAGCCATGTGAAGCGGCTTTCTTGCCTTCGGGTACCCCGGTTTGCAAACAAAAGGCGCAGGTCGTTTCCGACCTGCGCCTTTTAGCGTAACAATACGTCACATCACCAACCCTGAGATCTAGAATACGGAACTTCAGTCCGGAAACCCAACTGAGGCGGAAACTCGGTGTAACCCCACCAATGATCCACGTTTTCCTTGGTGCCGTAAGGCGGACGGTAGGTGCATTTCCAGCTAGGCACGGGGAAGGTCGAAACCTCGTAGATGCCGTAAACGGCGCGCGCCAGCGTGCGGCGGGTGCCTTCAACCAGAAAGTCAGAGGCGGCGGCAACAGCACCATCAGTCGCATTCGTCTTACGCCAAACCGTGGGATACTCGAGCCATCCAAAAAGGACATTGCCCACTCCACGACTCAATTTGCGGCTCCATTGAAAGTGATGACCGGGAGGCGAATGAATATCGCCCAAGGCGACGGAGGAGACGGTCAGGAGAGCGAGAGCGAGTAATAAGTAGCGGTTTTTCATACCTAAAAAGATCATTAACAAAATTCGACGCGAGTTGGCAACACTGAAATTGGTCTTTTTTCGAAAGCTGCCCTCAGCCGTCCCTTGGGAGGGTGGCTGCGCCCCCTTGGTTTCGACCACGACGCCAAGCTTCACGGTGTTTTTTGGCCCATTGATTCAGTGCGTACTCAAACCCCACATCCCTGCCGCCACGCTCGCTGGCGAGCCACTTGAGTCGTTTGATTTCCTCCAATTCCGCCAGGAACTCACCATACGGCGATCCACTCGGTGCTTCGGTGCTGGATTCGGTGCGTGTCATTGGGCCTCCATTCTCATTTTGAACTTATGGAGTTCTTCCTTCCATTCAACCAGTTCCCTCAAAAGGCCCAAACGCCTATTTTTCCGTCATCTTAAAGAAAGCTAATGACAACCTATGCCGGGTTCATATATATGAATTTCTGCACGTCCATGCCGGAGTAGCTCAGTGGTAGAGCATCGCATTCGTAATGCGAGGGTCGCGGGTTCAAATCCCGCCTTCGGCTCCACCAAAGCGTGTCCGTCCATGACCGATTTCAACGTCGAAGACAATGTCCCGCCTCGTCGCAGCCGCGCCCGGCAGCGCGAAACGATGACCAATGCGGTGGCGACAGTGCTCGGCTGCATGGCCATGGTGGTCATGATCGCGACGGTCGTTCGTGTCGTCATGGTGAAACTCTGGGATTCGACTAGGGTGAACCCGGACTACGTTCAGTCGGTCTATGAAGGAAACTTGGAGCGCCGCTGGTCGGGCAACGTGTCGAGCTATTCCGACCTGCCCCTAGGTGAACCTTCGGAGTCGTCCGGTGCCGTTTCGCTTCCGCCAACGCACAAGACTGCTTATTCTGGCAGTTCCTCCACCGCTTCATCTAACGCGATCGATTTGACAAGCGCCAGCCCCGGCCTTGCAGCGACGACACGGACACGGCAATCAGGTGTCGAAGACATCGAGTCGAAGCGGTCAATGATCGAAACTGCCGTGCGCGGTTTTTTTGAAGCGGCGACCATTCAGGAAAAACTGCGATATGTGCGCGATCCCGGACGGGTTGGCGCACTGATGACCGACTACTATGGAGTTCACCCTCTTGAACATCATGTGTGGAAAGGCTTGGGGTGGGTGCTGGCGGTCAAGGAACCCGGCTACCGGTTAGGATACGCCCAAGCCATTTTTGACGACAGTGAACCTGTGAGCCTGATCATTGAGGAGACCCCCAATGGTACCATCACTGTGGACTGGGAGAGTTCCGTAAGATACGGTGAACTCGACTGGGCAGAATTCATTCGCACCCGCCCTGGCTCACCCACATTGCTCCGTGTAATCGCGTCAAAACCGACACTCTCGCCGCTTGAAGAGACTCCACCCGGAACAGAGGTATTGGAAATCAAGCACCCAGATGAGGATACTTCCATTTTCGCCTACTTTGACCCCCGGGATCCCAAATTGCAGCCCCTCGTCGAGCAGTTGCAAAACGGCCATTGGAAGGACGTTCCTCTTACGCTTCGCCTTTGCTATCCTGGTCCCGCCAGCGGCGCCGTCAGCGGAGTCAGGATTGCTGATATTGAAGGAAAGGGTTGGCTGATATTGCAAGGAACCAGGAGCTAGACAGTGAGCAAACACACAAGCACCAAGAAAAAGGCGGCCCAGGGCAAGGCCAAGCCTGTTACGCGCGGTCACGCAAAAAAGGCCGTGCCAAAGAAGCCTGTTGCCAAAACGGCTCCAAAAAAATCAAAGCCTGCGGCGAAACCCGTCGGCAAATCCGCCAGCAAGAAGAAGCCGCTTCCAGCGAAGACTGCGGGTGCCAAGAAGAAAGCTCCAGCCAAAAAGATCGCCCAGAAAAAGGCGCCTCCCCCTGTCCGCAAACCCGCCGCCAAGGCTGTCAAAGCCAAGGCAACCGTGAAGGCACCGTCCCCGAAGAAGGAAAAGGCTCCTGTGTCGGAGCCTAAAAAGCCAAAGACCGCGAAAAAGGCCGTCGCCGCCAAGCCGCAAGTCGTAGCCGCCCCTTCCCCCGCACTGGAGCCCGTTGTCAGCAAAACCTCCCAAACTGCGGGAATCCCCCTGCCTCCCCAAGGCCCGACCAAATCCGGGGCCTTATTCTACGACTCCCACATGCATACCCCTTTGTGCAAGCACGCATGGGGTGAACCCGAGGAGTATGCCGAACAGGGCGTCAAGGCGGGACTCAAAGGCATCATTTTTACCTGCCACTGCCCCATGCCAAGCGGCTACTGGCCCACTGTTCGGATGTCCGAAAGTGAGTTCGACACCTATGTGGAACTCGTCCAGCGGGCCGCTGTGGCCTTCAAAGGCAAACTCGACGTCCGCCTCGGCATCGAGAGCGAATTTTACCCCGGTTGCGAAGAATACATCGCCGAGTTTCACAAGCGGGCAGACTTTCACTACGTCCTTGGAGGCCTGCACTGGCAGGCGCGGGAATACCTGAACAAATACGAGACCGGCACCATCGAGAACTTCCGCCGCACCTATTTCGATCACTTGGCCAAGGCTGCCGAATCCGGTCTCTATGACTGCCTCGCTCATCCGGACCTGGTCAAAAACTATCACCCGGACTCCTGGTGCTTTGCCATTGTCAAAAACACCGTCACGGAAGCGCTCGACCGCATCGCAGCCACCGGAGTTGCCATGGAACTGAACACTTCCGGCCTCAACAAGAGCTATTCCGAAATGAATCCCGGGGATGAAATGCTCTCCATGATGGCTGAGCGGAAAATCCCCGTTGTCATCGGATCGGACGCGCATCGAGCCGTTCGTGTTGGCGAACACTTTGTCACCGCCCTCAACAAGCTGTCCGAAGCGGGCTACGAGAAGGTCAGCTACTTCCTCGAGAGAAAGCGCATCGACCTCAAAATTCCCGCTGTACTCGCGAGCTTGAAAAAAGCGACGGATCACAATGCCTGACCCCATGGTTCGCACAGGCATTGGCTACGACGTTCATCCTTTTGAAGAAGGCCGCCCCCTGGTTCTCGGTGGCGTGACCATCCCGCACACCCGCGGCTTGAAAGGCCATTCCGACGCGGACGTGCTCAGCCACGCCATCGCCGACGCTGTTCTCGGTGCGCTTGGCGAGCCTGACATTGGTTACTGGTTCCCTCCCTCAGACCCAACGATCAAAGGAATCAGCAGTCTGAAGATCCTTGAAAAATGCGCCTCCATCGCCGCTGAAAAAGGAATGACTATCGGGAATGTGGACGCGTCTCTGATCGCTGAAGCCCCCAAAGTCATGCCTCATGCATTGGCAATGAAGCAGCACATCGCCGACGCGCTCGGTCTCCAACCCGACCAGGTTGGCGTCAAGGCGACCACCAACGAACGCCTCGGATTCATCGGACGGGAAGAGGGAATTGCCGCCATGGCAGTGGCCTGCGTGAGCCGAAAGTGACTCGGTGGAAAGAACAGGCTTGGCGGCCTCGTGTTCCACCTCCACATTCGGGTTTTCCACGGATTACCCATTCGTCACCTCGCCATCATGTCCGACACCGCCTCCGCCGCCGCCCTCGTCGCTAATTTTCAAAAACTCAAAACCGCACTCGCCAAGCGCATCGTCGGGCAGGAGGCCGTCATCGAACAGGTGTTCATCGCCGTTGCGGCGGGAGGGCACAGCCTTCTCGAGGGCGTCCCTGGCCTCGCCAAGACCTTGCTCGTCAAGTCGCTTGCCGACGCGATGCATCTCAGTTTTCGCCGTATCCAGTTCACGCCTGACCTGATGCCCGCAGACATCACCGGCACCGAAATCATCCAGGAGGACGCCGAGTCTGGTCGCCGCCAGTTGACCTTCCAGAAGGGGCCGATCTTCTCGCAGATCATCCTCGCTGACGAAATCAACCGTACGCCGCCCAAAACACAGGCCGCCCTGCTTGAAGCCATGCAGGAAAAGCACGTCACGGTCGGCCAGGAGACCTTCGAGCTGCCAAAGCCCTTTTTCGTACTCGCCACGCAGAATCCCATCGAGCAGGAGGGCACCTACCCGCTGCCGGAAGCCCAGAAGGACCGCTTCCTCTTTCTCATCAAGGTGGACTACCCCACCCGTGAGGACGAACGCCAGATCGTCAACCGCACCACAGGCACCGAGTCCGGGGAAATCGATGCCGTCATCACCGCTGAAGACCTTCAGGCCGCCCAGCAACTCGCCCGCAAAGTCCCCGTCCCGGACCATGTCGTTGACTTCGTTCTCGACCTCGTCCGCGCCACCCGCCCGAACGAGCCGACGGCCTCCGAGTACGTCAAAAGCATGCTCAGTTGGGGCGCAGGGCCTCGTGCCAGCCAGATGCTTGTGCTCGCGGGTAAGGTCCGTGCGCTTCTCCAGGGGCGCACCCACGTCACCATTGAAGACGTCGAAGCTCTTGCAGCGCCCGCCCTCCGCCACCGTCTCGTTCCCACCTTCCACGCGGAAGCAGAAGGCGTCACCGTTGATCAGATCGTTGCGGAAATCATCAAGCAGACAAAAAAAGGCGACGAACGCGTGCTGTAAGTTGCTCCTGCCTCATTCGAACCTCGTCATTCGAAGTCCAGGTTTCGTCATTTTCCTCCGCACCGCCCACGCTTCACTAGTTTATCCGCCGAGTGGCCACACTGAGCGACATTCTCCAAGCCGAAGACATCACTTCCCTGCAGCAGTTGCAGCTCTTCGCGCGCACCGTCGTTGAGGGCTTCACCACCGGCCACCACTCGTCACCGCACAAGGGATTCAGCGTCGAGTTCCGTCAACACCGGCCCTATGTTCAGGGGGATGAAATCCGACGCCTCGACTGGAAGGTCTTCGGGCGCAGCGACCGCTTCTACATCCGCGAATACGACGAGGAGACCAATCTTCGCGCCACCATCGTTCTCGACGCCAGTGGCAGCATGAACTACCGCGGCGGCAAAGGCGTCCTCAAGTTCGACTACGCGCGCAAGCTCGCCGCATCCCTCGCCTACCTGCTCATGAGCCAGCAGGACGCCGTCGGCCTTGTGACCTTCGACTCCCAGCTTCGCGAGAACATCCCCTGCCGCACCAAGATCACCCATCTCCACCTGCTTCTCGAAGCCATGGTGAAGACCGCGCCCGGCAGGGACACCAGCCTCGCTCCAGTCATCGAGTCCCTCGCCCAGCGCCTCAAGCGTCGCGGGCTTGTCATCCTGATCAGTGACTTCTTCGATGATCCCGACGCGCTGCTCAAATCCATCGGCATCCTGCGGAAAAAGGGCCACGAAATCATCGCCCTGCAGCTCTGGGACCGCGACGAAATTGATTTCCCCTTCGGCAACTGGGCGCGTTTCGAAAACCTCGAAGACGACGACGACTTCCTCCTCCTCGACCCCGCCACCATCCGGCAGCGCTACATCGAAGTTCAAAAGAACTTCGCCGAACGGCTGAAGGACGGCTTCCGCAAGCATCAGGTCGATTACTTGAGCCTTCCCACCGACGAATCCCACTCGCTGGCGCTACGAAACTACCTCGCCCTGAGAATGCGATGACTTTTCTCAACGCCATCCTCCTCGCAGGCGCAGCCGCCTTCCTGATCCCGCTGATCATCCATCTGCTGAACAAGCGGAAGGTGGTCACCGTGCGCTGGGGTGCCATGCACCTGCTGCAGGAAGTGATCCGCCAGCGGAAGCGCAAGATGAAGATCGAACAGCTTCTGCTGCTCATCACCCGCATCTCCATTCCCATCGTTCTCGCGCTCTGCCTCGCGCGCCCCGTGCTCACAGCCCTGCGCACGCTGGGTCTTGGCGGTTCCTCGCTCATCGTGATGCTGGATGATTCCTTTTCCATGCGCGCCCCGGCGGAAAAGGCGACGCTGCCCGGCAGCAGTGTGGCCGATCAGGCCCGGTCCGACCTGCAGCAGATCACCGAAGCCCTGCCCGGCGGTTCGGCGGCACAAATCGTCCTCTCTGCGGGGACTCCGCGGCAGTTGTTCGACCAGGCGACGTCCTCCCTTGATCTCGTCCCAAAGAAACTCGCCGACGTGCCTTCCATGTCCGGGCCCGTCTCGACCAATGAGGCCTTTCAGGCTGCCACCTCGGCGCTCAAGGATGCGCCCAACGCCGCGCGTGAAGTCGTCATCGTCTCCGACTTTCAGGAGGCGGACTGGAAATCCATCGCCGAAGGCGGGGCGCTGCCTGCGCTCGAAAACCTCTCCAAACTGGAGCCGAAACCGCAGATCACGTTTTACCGAATCGGCAGCGACCTCGCTGAAAACCTCAGCATCGCCAGCGCCGATCTATCCGCGCTCGTCGCAGCGGAGACACAGCCCATCGGACTCCGCGTGCGCATCAAAAACCACGGCAAGCGCCCCTGGCAGGACATCCCCGTTCATCTGGAAGCCGACGGCACCCGCCTGCGCACAGCCCGTGTCTCACTGGCTCCTGAAGGAGAGGCCGTCCTGAGCTTCACGCATGCCTTCGACACAATCGGCGACCACTCGCTCTCCGTGCGCCTCGAAGGCGACAGCTTCACGGACGACAACGCCTTTTACAGCGTCGTGCAAATACGCAACCAGCTCAATGTCCTGCTGGTTGAGGGCAGTCCCGGCGCGGCTCCGCTTGAAGGCGACACCGATTTTCTCGAGCTCGCCCTGACGCCCCACACGGCTGCGGCGGACTCGCTGAAGGATCTCATCCGCACCCGCAAAGTGGACCTCCGCAAACTCCGGGCCGACGACTTCAAGCAGGTAGAGGTCGTCATCATGGCCAACATCTCGAAGCTTCAAGGCAGGACCTTGGACGACCTCGAAAAGTTCGTTCGCGACGGCGGAGGCCTCTTTGTCTTCGCCGGTCCCGACTGTGACCTCGACTGGTACAACCGCGACTTCTACAAGAAGGGTGAAGGGCTTCTGCCCGCGGCCATCAAGGGGCTCGCCCGCGCCGAATTCACGGACGCGCCGGCCCGCGTGCTCATGCAGCGCCTCACGCACCCCGGCATGCTTTACTTCAACGACGCGCGCGGCGGACGCCTCCAGGATGCCGAGTTCCGTCATTGGTTCGAATTCGCCCGCGAGGAAGCGGATTCCGAAAAGGGCCGCACTCGTCCCGTCCTCAGTCTTGATCGCAACGTGCCGCTTCTTGTCGAAAAGACCTTTGGCCAGGGACGCGTCATCGCCGCCGCCACCACCGCGAATGCGGAGTGGACCAGCCTGCCGCTGCAGCCCTTCTTCGTGCCGCTCATGCAGCGCCTCACCACCTACCTCGCCACCGAGGGAAGCGCGCCCGCCTGGCAGCTCATTGGCTCCACCGTCCGTCTGAATCTGGAACCCGCAGATCTCGGCTCCGAATTCACCCTGCGCGATCCCACCGGCCAGTCGCAGGTCCTGCAGAGAGCCGTCAGGAAGGCGCCAGCGTCTTCGTGAAAAGCCAGCCCATCACCCAGCCCGGCATCTTCCAGCTCCAGCGCAACGGTTCGGACAGAACCGTCCTCCTCGCCTTCAACACCGACAGCGCGGAGTCCAACCTGAAGGCGCTGCCTCGGAGAGAATCAGAAAAATCGCCGACCGCCACGAGGCGGCCTTCGCCGACTCTCTCCCCGCCTACCAATCACTCGACCGCACCCGCCGCTACGGCAGTGAACTCTGGCAGCCGCTCCTCATCGCCCTCATCGGCTCTGCTCTTCTTCGAAGAAGTGCTGCTTCAGCAGCGCATTGCCAGAGGCTGAGTTTTTCCTTTCATGACTCCCGAAACCGAAACGACCCTGCGCTTCACCGGCGGCTATTCCCCGCTGCCGGTGGTTCTCATCGCGTTCGGGCTCGCGGTTGCGATGTGGTTCCTCTATCGGCGGGAGCTGAAGTTTGTCACTTCGCGCTACGCGAAGGTGCCCGCCGTGCTGCGGTCGGTGGCGGTGTTCATCCTCGTTCTGGCGCTGGCCGGCCCCGTGCTGCGCCACGTCACCACCCTGCGGCAGTTGGGGCGCGTCGTCATCGCCGTGGACAGTTCCGCGTCCATGCAGCTCAACGACGACGACAGCGAAGGTTCGGAAAAGTCGCGCTTTCAACGCGCCGAGCATCTGCTTTTCAATGGAGGCACGCCGCTGCTGAAGAAGCTGGCCGAATCACTCGATGTGGAACTCGTCGCCCTGCGCGGCAACAACACCCAGCGCCTCTGGTGGCACCGCCAGAACGGCAAGGACACCTCCGGAGATCTGCCCTCCGGCCTGGACCTGCCAGCGACTGCGCCGATCACGAATCTTGATCAAGCCCTGCGCGATGCGCTCGGACCCGCCACCGCCGGCACGGCGCTCGTCGTTCTCAGCGACGGCCAGCACAACGCCCCGGGCTCGCCGGAAGAGTTCAGCACCGCACTGAAGGCCGCCGGCACCTCCGTCTTCACCGTCGGTTTCGGCACCGAGGTGCCTCCCGCCGACCTCTCCCTCCTGGAGGTGAAGGCACCCGAGTCCGTCTTCAACCAGGAGAACTTCCAGGGCCGCATTTCCATCAACGACAGCATGCCCGCCGGCGTTCCCGCCACCGTCCGCATCGAAAGCTTGGGCAAGGTCCTGTGGAAGCGCGACTTCACCACCGACGGCAAGGGGGAAAAGAAGTTCGACTTCCTCTTCCCTGTCAGCGAGCTCCCGCCGCCCGCTCCCGGCCAGCGGGACAAAACCCTGCGCACCGTGAACATCCAGGTCTCCGCCAGCGGCGACCGTGCGGCTCTGGAAAAGACGCGCTCCAACAACGCCCGCGACCTCGCCATTCACCTGCTCGAGAAGAAGCGCAAAGTCCTCATCCTGGACGGCCGCCCGCGCTGGGAGACGCGCTACATTCACAACCACTTCGACCGCGACGAGCGCTGGCAGGCCACGCTGATCTTTGACGACCTCGCCGACAATCCCGCCGCCGGGAGCCTTCAACGCAACTTCCCAAAATCGCGCGACGAACTCCTCGCCTACGACCTCATCATCCTCGGCGAAGCCGCTCCCGGCAGATTCAAGCCGGAGCACCTCGACTGGATCGTCGAATTCGTCGAAAAGCGCGGCGGCGGGCTCATTCTCATCGACGGCCAGCGCGGCGGCCTCAGAGGCTGGTCCCAGGGAAAGACGCCCCCCCTCATCCCGGTGAGGTTCGGCCTTTCCAGCACTCAGGATCAACCGACCAGCCTCCAACTGACCACCGACGGCCAGCGCTTCGACGCCCTGCGTCTCAGTGACAGCCCCAGCGCCAACGCCACTCTCTGGCCCACCCTGCCGAAAGTGAACTGGCACGCCAGGGTCGAGTCCCTGCCCGCCGCCGTCACACTGGCCACCGCCGGGCAGCCCGTCATTGTCTTCCGGCAGCTTGGCGCGGGTGCGGTCCTCTACGTCGGCACCGACGAGCTCTGGCGCTGGCGCTACCAAGTGGCCGACCTCTACCACCAGCGGCTCTGGATGCAGCTCGGCGCGTGGATCGCCGCCCCGCCGTTTCAGGTCGAGCAAAACAAGGTCGCCGTCGGCACCGACCGCCTGCGCTACTCACCCGGCGAATCCTCCGAGATCCGCGTCCGCATTCGCAACGACCGCGGCGACATCGTCACCGACGCCCAGCCACGCGCCTACCTGCTCTACGAAGGCGAGGAAGTCGCCACGCTCCAGCTCGAGGCCGACCCCACGCACATCGGCGTCTATCGTGCGCTCACCCCGCCGCTGAAGGCCGGCACCTACGAGATCGCCGTCGCGGAAAGCCCCGGCGCCCCGCGCAGCGAGGCCCGCCTCTCCCTGAATGTCTCCGATCCCGGGAATCCCGAGTGGGCCACGCTCACCATGAACCGTCCGCTGCTCGAAACCATGGCCCAGAATAGCGGCGGCCGCTTCCTGCGCGAGGAGCAGGCCGCCACCGATCTGCCGAACCTCCTCCAGACGCTCGACCGCAAGCAGGTCATCACCAAGGAGACCAACCTCTGGTCCAGCTGGTGGTGGTTCAGCGCGGCGATCCTGCTGCTCACCATCGAGTGGCTCATGCGCAAGCGACTGAAGCTGGTGTAAACGACACCCGCCTGCGGTCACGATGCCCGGTTCACCGCACTGAGGACGGCTTTGATGGAGGCGAGCTCGATGTTGGTGTCTTCACCGGCACCCCACACCATGTCACCGCTGCGCGTCTTGATCTGAATGAAGGCGAGCGCGCTGGCCTCGGTGCCACTGCTGAGGCTCTGCTCGCGGAAGTTGGCCACCTCAAAGGCTGGAGCGCCGCCCTCATTGATCAATGCGTGGACGAATGCAGCGATGGGGCCGTTGCCGCCGCCGGTCACGGCTTTTTCCTTCCCGTTCACCATCAGGCTGCAGCGGCAGGTGAAGACGCCGTCCACGCCGTCGGCATGGAAATGGTGCAGCGCATAGGGCGACTCGCGCAGGATGTATTCCTTCCAGAACATGTCCTTCAATTCCGCGCCGGTCACCTCGCGCCCCAGCCTGTCCACGATGTCGTTGGCGATGGGGCCGAACTCGCGCTGCATGTCCTTCGGCAGCTCGATGCCAAACTCGCTTTCGAGAAGGTAGGCCACGCCGCCCTTGCCGCTCTGCGAGTTCACGCGGATGACCTCGCGGTATTCGCGACCGATGTCGTTCGGGTCGATGGTCAGATACGGCACGTCCCAGATCGTCTTGTGCTCGTCGTAACCGGCCAGCCCCTTCTTGATCGCGTCCTGATGGCTGCCGCTGAAGGCGGTGAAGACCAGCTCGCCGCTGTACGGATGGCGCGGCGCCACCGTCATGCCGGTGGTGCGTTCGTACATCTGGATCAGGCCGTTCATGTCGCTGAAGTCCAGCTTCGGGTCGATGCCGTGCATGTAGAGGTTCATGGCCACCTGGACGATGTCCAGATTACCGGTGCGCTCGCCATTGCCAAACAGCGTGCCCTCCACGCGATCCGCGCCGGCCAGCAGGCCCAGCTCCGTGGCGGCGGTGCCGGTGCCGCGGTCGTTGTGCGTGTGCAGGCTGATGATCAGGCTCTCGCGGTTTTTGATGTTCGTGCAGATCCACTCGATCTGGTCGGCATACACGTTCGGCATGCAGACCTCCACGGTGTCCGGCAGGTTCAGGATCATCCTGTGCTCCGGCGTCGGCTGCCAGACGTCCATCACCGCCTCGCTGATTTCCTTCGCGAACTCGACTTCCGTCGCGCTGAAGCTCTCCGGCGAATACTGCAGCGTCACCTGCTGTGCCCGCTCTCGGTGAGGCGGTGCAGGCGGTCCTTGATCATCTGCGCGCCTTTGACGGCCACGGCGATGATTTCCTCCTTCGACTTGCCAAACATACTTCCGCTGCGCGGGCGAGGGTGGAGTTATACATGTGGATGATGACCTTCTTCGCGCCGATCAGGCTCTGGACGGTCTTCTCGATCAATCTCCTCGCGCCTGCACCAGGCACTGGATGGTCACATCGTCGGGATGCGGTTCTCCTCGATGAGGCGGCGGTTGAAGCTGAACTCGGTGTTTGAGGCGGAGGGAAAGCCGACTTCGATCTCCTTGAAACCGCACTTCACCAGCGCGTCGAACATGTCGAGCTTCTGGGAGACGTTCATCGGCACGGCCAGCGCCTGGTTGCCGTCGCGGAGATCGACGGAGCACCACACGGGCGCCTGGGAGAGGGTTTGGGAGGGCCAGCGGCGGCCCGGCAACGAGACGGGATCGAAGCGCTGGTATTTGGAAGACGGACTTTTCAACATGACGGGAAAGATTGGGACAGGATTAGCAGGGTGACGGAATGATGCAGGATTTTTTCCTGAACGGTCGAAGATGCCGTGTCGTGACGGCAGGGTTGGCATGACGAGGGAACGCGGGCCGCCTACCCTTGCGTAAGTCGCAGGGAGAGGAGAGTCAGTGCCGTGGCGCGGGTGGTCATGAACGGGTGGAAGAAAGCAGGGAAGCGCGGTCGGTCAAGCACCGCTCACGCCAGGATGGCGTCACTCCTTGTCTCCCGATCCAGTCAGCCGAAAAAGACGAAAGAAGGAAAAGAACTGTCCCCTCTCTTTTCATCTCTTTCGTTTCTTTAGGCCAACCCGGCTCCTTGAAGGCCGCGCCGCCCCTCCGCGGAGCAGGACCGGCCCGGTCCTGTCTTCCCACCCACGATCCCCGGGGCGGGCCGCCCCGGCTCCTTGTCTCCCCATCCGATCCGCCGAAAAAGACAAAAGAAGAAAAAGAACAGCCCTCCCTTTTTTCATCTCTTTCGTTTCTTTAGGCCACCCCTCCAAGTCTCCTCGTCTCAAGGTCTCCCGCTCTCCCGCTCTCCCCTCCTCCCGCCGCGCCCATCTCCTGCCGGACGCCGCTCCTCCAAGCGGGATTCCGTGCGCGGAATATTCATACATGCATTTTACCCGCTCATTTGAGCAAGAACCGACAGTTTTGTTGCTTTGCACGCCAATGAGCCGCTAAAACAACAGGATGATTCTAGAATCCTGTCATAAAGCAACATTTCTGTCGGAGATAAAGCTGCTGACAAAACAACAGATTTGTCGATAAATCACCTGTTAGGCCGCACTACGCCACCGCCATGCAAATCGCTATACTCCTCATTATCACGGCGACGCTGCCGATTGCGTGGTTCATCGCCGAGTTTCGCGCGAGCGTCGCGGTCAGACGCACACTCGGCGTCGTCACCATTTTGTGGTCGTTCGGCGTCGCCGCGTTGGTCGGCGGCCTCCAGAACTTCAACGCCAACGTCTATTTCACCACTGCCAGCAAGGAGTTGCTTGAGGCTTCAGTCCAGCAGCTTCGCGCCGGCAAGACCGAGGCTGTGCTCCGAGAGCTGTCACGCGCCAACGAGGAGTTCAGCCCCACTTACGAGAACCGCGCCCGCTACAAGCAGATTGTTCAGCAGGCAGTGGAGGGGATGTCGAGATGATGACCGTGCGGCCTAACCATGCGCTGCAGCGAACGGCCTCTCCGCCGTCGGTTCGAGCGTCGCGGGAGTTTGTGAGCGCACGGCGCGCTCCACCTGCGCCGCCGAGGCCGTCGCTGAGTTTGGGTCGTTCGGCCAAGAGACATGATTAGCCGCCATGAGATGCACACAATGAACTGCCTGCACATTGCTACTCTTCAACGCCGAATTTCCAAGTCACTTTGGATTTCGACGTTCTCCGTTCTCTGCGCCGTGCAGCTACTCTGCTCGTCCGCATCTGCGAGCCAAGCAGGGCGGGAATTCAACGAAGCGGATGCAGAGCTTAATGTGACTTACAAAGCCGTTTTGGCGAGCATCTCAAACTCACAGCAACGCTTGAAGTTTATCGCGGCACAGAAAGCCTGGATTAAATACCGAGATGAGAATGTCGCATTCTATGCGGAGCACTATCCAGACAGTAAGGGCGGCTTGTTCTACAACACGGACCTCACCAAGGAGCGCACCGCATTTCTCAAGCAGCTTCTCGCGAACCCGCCTCAGTAACCGTTAATGCTTCGACACCCACAACAACGCCCGACCAAGGCCGAACAAAACGGATGCAGGCAACGGCTCGAAGGCTATCTGTCGTGTCATCGACGCCTCCCGCTCGCCGTCGCCTGATCCGGAACGTTCGCTAGAGAAATGAAATCGCTCCTTCCGGCCACGATCTTCGCCACTTGCTGCTTGGTGAACGGCCAAGATGCAGGAACAGCCAGAACTTCATTACTGCTCAAATTCACCCCCGCCGAGTCCAAGGTCTTGAATCAGCCATTCAATGGTTCGATTCGGGTAGTCTGGCCGAAGGATGAGTCCGAGGCCAAGCCCGAGAGCGTGCGCCTCAATTTCATGCGACCCGCTGACGGGCACAATGGGCATTCTCCGATCGACACGCCCTATCTGGCAACCACCGAGAACGGTGGTTCTTATTGGGGGGCGTTTGCATTGAGGCAAATGCTTCCCGACACAAGCAAGCTGACCTCGTTCTCGAGCTACAAGGAGATCGTTGAGCTGCTGGGTGCTCCAACACACCTGCCTATCGGCGGGGAGACGGACGACGAATGGGCGTACGATTCTGTGAGTTGGCGACTATTTTCACCGTCCAATACTGATTCAATTGAGGTCTTGGAGGTCAGCGTCGCCAGAAGATCGCCTCTCGCCGGTGGTCGGAACGATAAGTATTTGATCGAATCCTACACGGTCAGGCGCGGCACATTAACTAAAAGCGAACAAGCCGGCGCTGGGCAACCCGCTACCCGCCCTAATCTAGCCGAACCGTTTAGCCACGAACTTCCGTGGACTGGGACACCTCCGGTTGATAACAAACCAGTGTTGAACGGATTTTCTTTTCGTGATTGGATGACCACAACGAAGTTCAAGAGTTTCAAGTTCTCTGGCACATTGGGGGATGCCATCACGCAGCTCATGATTCAGTCGAAGACTGTTTCACCGGACGGTAGGATGGTAGGTGGTTTTGTGCTCAAAGAGCCCGAACTGACCAAGCGGCAAGTCGCGGTCAGCATCACCGACATGTCTTCTTTACAGCTTATTAATGAACTTTGCAGACAGGCAAAATGCACATGGTCGCTGTCTCCATTGTCGATTATCATTAACTCCGCTGAAGTAAAGAAGCCATGACGAGCGTCATCGCACCAACCAAGGCGAACAAAACGGATGCAGGCAACGGCTCGAAGGCGATCGGTCGTGTCAGCAACGTCTGGCGCTCGCCGTCGCCTGATCCGAGACGTTCGCTATAAAAAATGAGCCTTTCGCTAGCAACTGATGGATATGAGATTCATCGCGCAGTCCTCAGCGATACGGAGGTCGCCCAACTGCGCCGAGAGGCTGATACCGTGGCTGCCGCTGCTGGGAGTGCCTGCGTCAGGCATTTGCGAGATCGCTCAAGCATCTTTGACTCCCTCAGCGTGTCGTCCGCTCTTCTCTCCCTGATCCCTGATGGCTTGCGCCCCGTCAGGAGCATCCTCTTCGACAAGACCGAGTCTGAGAATTGGCCAGTTCTTTGGCATCAGGATTTGACCATCGCAGTAGCAGAGGAGCGGCGGCTTCCCGGATATGGCCCATGGTCACACAAGGATGGATCGCCGCATGTGCAGCCGCCTGTATCGCTTCTTGAGGGCATGATTACGATCCGGCTGCATCTTGATGAGACATCCGTGACCAATGGCGCCCTTAGGGTGATCCCAGGGAGCCACTGCTACGGGAGGATAGACGCTGATAGTCTCCGCGATTTCGACAAGGATGGTGCGATCACGTGTGAATGTCGCCCCGGCGACGCCCTCCTCATGTCGCCGCTGATTCTGCATTCATCGCGTCGTTCGGAGTCACCGGCCCGTCGTCGCGTCATCCACTTCGAGTATGCCCGCGATGTAGATTTGGCACCCAGTCTGAGGTGGTTCGAGCCTGCAACAAACCAACAGCGAACAAGGCGTGGGTGGCACCCGCTACACCGCTGCGAGTCGGAGATTGAACCGTGATTAGAACTCTTCATCCTGAGTCGGACTGGCGCTCCCGGTAGCGGGTGCCACCACTTCGACGTTCGTCGGCATTCCACCAATGAATGACATCGGCCTTCTTCTTTTGGTTGCCGGCTGCATCATCGGTCTGGTGGGCCAGATCATGTTCCTTCGGGTTGCCTACCGGCTGGGCTTCGGCTGGCTCCTGGCCTGCCTGTTCATTCCATTTTTCGAACTGGTTGTCCTATGTGCCCAATTTGCACAGACGCGCCGGCCCTTGGAGATCTTTGTCGCAGGCTTGCTCATCGCGTTTCTGGGGGATGGGATGACCGGATTTCCAGCACACTGACACCGCCCGGGCGAGACGCTCTGGCCGTCCGGCGGACGCCTCCCGCCCTTGCATCCCCATCCCGCACCGCTCAAGACAGCGCATGCGCATCATCTCAGGCACAGCCGGCGGCTTGAGACATTGACACCCGATGACGGATTGAGGATACTCCCCGCCATGAGCACGCTCGTTCAGATCGAATCCGCTGTCGCCGGATTGCCGCCACAGGACCAATGGACGCTGCTGACATGGCTGCAGGATCGTTTGCGCGGCACCCGCCAGCCCGCCCCGGAGGCTCCTGCTTCGGAGGCATTGAAGGCTTTCCGCCAGTTGCAGGCGGCCGTGGCCCTGACGCCGGAGTCCGCCGAAGCGTGGAAGGCCGCCGTCGCCGAGGCCCGTCGTTAAATCCCTGATCAACGCGGGTTGTGATTCATCTCGACACCAGCTTCCTGATCGATGCCCTCGTTCCCGGCAGTGCCCAGGAAGCCCGGATGATTGCCTGGTTGAATGCGGGCGAGCAGATCGGCATCAGCGCACTGGCCTGGGGTGAATTCCTCTGCGGCCCTTTATCACCGGCGGCGGAAGCCAGCGCACGTCAACTGCTGCCCGTCTCCGCGCCCATTGAACGTTCCGATGCCGAGAAAGCCGCCGAGCTTTTCAATCTCACCGGCAGACGCTCGAAAAGCTACGCCGATTGCTGCATCGCCGCAGCCGCCATTCGACTTCAAGCATCTCTCGCGACCAGCAATCGCGGGGATTTCGCCCCCATGACACCGCACGGCCTCACGCTGGCCTGAAGCAGCGCCGGATCCACTTTCCGAAGCAGGACTGCGAAGGATGAACTAGGAACCGGGAACCGCGAACGTCTTGCAACGGTCCGACGCACCGCTAAAGACAGCGCGTGCGCATCATCTCAGGCACAGCCGGCGGCATCCCGCTCGAAGTACCGAAGTCCGTCACACGGCCCACGCAGGACCGTGTGCGGCAGGCCGTGTTTTCGATGATCGGGGAGCTGGTGCCGGAGGCGAGCGTGCTGGATCTCTTTGCCGGCACCGGCGCCTTCGGCCTGGAGTGCCTGAGCCGCGGCGCGAAGTCCGTCCTGATGGTGGATGAAAACCGCCACGCGTGCGAGGTGATCCGCCGCAACCTGACGAAGACCCGGCTCTCCGGCGGCACGGTGCGCCAGGGGGATGTCTTCCGCGTGCTGCCGCAGCTGCGCGATGAGGGCCGCCGCTTTGACCTGATCTTCGCCGACCCGCCCTACGCGCACCGGCCGGGAGACGAGGATCTGACCGCCCAACTCCTGGTGCAGGAATCCCTGCCGTCCCTGCTCACGGAGAAGGGGCACCTGCTGCTCGAAAGTCTCTTTTCCAAACGCCAAACCGCCAGCTGGCCCGGCTGGCGCGTGCTCACCGACCGCACCTATGGCTCCACCCGCATCGTCTGGCTGCAAACATCCGCGCATGGCATCGAAAGCCCTTAGCCTCACCCTCTACAACCTCGCACTGCCGCTCGGCCTGGTCTGCCTGCTGCCGGGAGCCATCGTCAAAATGCGCCGCCGCAAGGGACGCTGGCGCGACCTCGCGCAGCGCGTGGGATTCTTTGACAAGGAGACGCGCGCGGCCATCGACGCGCTGCCGCAGCGCGAGCGCCTGTGGATGCACGCCGTGAGCGTGGGCGAGGTGGGCGTGGCGGCGAAGCTCATGACGCGACTGCTGGAGGCGGACGCCGGAGCCGGCATCGTCATCAGCACCACGACGCCGACGGGACACGCGCTGGCGGCGGCCTTTGCGAAAAAGCATCCGGGGCGCGTCGTCGCCATTTTCAGTCCGGTGGATCTGCCCGGCGTCGGCCGGCTGCTGCTGGAGATCATCCAGCCGACACAGCTCGTGCTCGTCGAAGCCGAGGTGTGGCCGAACCTGACCTTCGCCGCAGAGCGCCTCGGCATCCCGGTCTCCCTCGTCAATGCGCGGCTCTCCCCGCGCAGCGAGCGCCGCTACCGCAAGCACCGCGAGCTGGTGGGCCCGATCTTCCGCATGCTGAAGCAGGTGCTGGTGCAGGAGGAGGATGACATCGCCCTCTGGGAGGGCTTCGGCGTGGATGGGAAGCGCATCCACCACACCGGCAGCATCAAGTACGACCCGGACGGTGCCACCGCTCCCACGGCGAAAATCGCCGAGCTTCAAGACGTGCTCGCGCAGACGGGCATCACCGAATCGCAGCCGGTGATGCTCGCCGCCAGCACGCACGCGGGAGAGGAGGTGGAGCTGGCGCGCGTCTTCCAGCGCGTGCGGGAAAAGATCCGCGACCTCGCGCTGCTCATCGTGCCGCGCCATGTGGAGCGCCGCGCGGAGATCACCGCCGAACTGAACGGCATCGGCCTCTCCCCCGCCCTGCGCAGCGCGGCGGGATCGCGAGTGGATGCCGCCGCGCCCGTCTTTGTCATCGACACCACGGGCGAGCTGGCCGCGTGGCAGCACCTCGCGACGCTCGTCGTCGTGGGCAAAAGCTTCCTCGCCAACGGCGGACAGAATCCCGCCGAAGCCGCACTCGCACAGAAGCCCGTGCTCTTCGGGCCGCACATGGAGAACTTCAAACCGCTGGTCGAACGGCTGCTGAAGAAAAGCGGCGCGAAGCAGGTGGCGGACTTTGACGAACTCGCGTCCGCCTGCATCGCCCTGCTTCACGACACGGACCAATCATCCGCGATGGCACAGGCAGGCCACGCCGCACTCAAGGCGCACGAAGGCGCCACCCTGAGAACCGTGGAGCGGCTGATCGCGAGGTAGGGCGGCTGGTCCTCCAGCCGCCGCGTGATGCCACACAACCAGCGGGCAATCACCGAGCTGATCGAAGCCCATGGGCGGAGGCGCTTGGGGGACCAAGCGCCCTACCCGTCGTCCATCACCCAAGCGTGAAGGCCGGCAGATTCACGATCTTGCCGCCCGCCATCGCGGACTGATGGGCGCAGAGGCCCACGCAGGTCCAGTTGGCGGATTGCGTGGCGTTCGGGAAGGGCTGGCGCTTGCTGGCAAGAGCGGAGGCGAACTCATGCGCGAGATGCGGATGGCTGCCGCCATGCCCGCTGCCCTGCGTGAAGCTGAGATGCGTCTTCTTCGCCAGATCATACACCCCCTTCGTGGTGAAGCGGCGGATCGGCTTCGGCAGGCGCTTGGCAAAGTCGGGCGCCTTCACGAGTTTCGGAATCTTGTGCTCCGGCTTCTTGGCGCGATGCAGGACGAGCGGCTCGTGCTCGATGAGCGGCCATTCGATCGACGCCTTGTCTCCGTACACGTCGATGCTCTCGCGATACTGGCGCGCGGTGTCAAAGAGGCTGCGAATGATGCGTGCGCTCACGTCGACGCCCTTGAACTTGATGTGCGCGGTCTCGACGGCAAAGGGGCTGCCGTAGCATTTTTTCAATTCCTTGCGGACGCTGCCGGAGCCGAAGCAGCTCACGTATTCGGCGGGTTTGCCGACCAGTCCGGCCACGGGGCCGACGCAGTGCGTGGCGTACCACATCGGCGGGAGGCCGGGCCAGTAGTTCGGCCAGCCATCCATGTCCTGCTGGTGCGAGGCCTGCACGAACTGAAGTTTGCCCAGTTTCCCCTCGTCGAGCTGCTCCTTCATGAAGAGGTACTCGCGGGCATAGACGACGGTCTCCATCATCATGTACTTGAGGCCGGTCTTCTTCACGAGGTCGCAGATCTTTTTGCAATCCTCGATGCTGGTGGCCATCGGCACCGTGCAGGCGACGTGCTTGCCCGCCTTCAGCGCGGCGATGCTCATCCAGCCGTGGTCGGGGATGGGGGAGTTGATGTGCACGGCGTCAACCTTCGGATCCTTCAGCAGCGCCTTGAAATCCGTGTAGCGCACGTCCACGCCGAACGCGTCGCCGATGGCCTTGAGCTTCTTCTTGTCGCGCTGGCAGATGGCGTAGCAGTGGGTCAGCGGATGACGCTGCCAGATGGGAATGAATTCCGCCCCGAATCCGAGGCCGACGACGGCGATGTTGAGCTTCTTGTCAGGCATGATGTTGGTGGGTGAAGTGATGCGAGGTTATAGGCGCGGCCCGCCGCGCGAGGGAAGGACAAAGTTTGGGAGAAATCGGACAGAGATGCGCAACGGCATCACAGCCCCTTCGCCAGCGTCTTCACACGCAGCAGGAACATGTCCGCCGTGATGTAGAGCGTGCCGCGGTCCGCACCGCCAAAGGCGCAGTTCGCCGTCGCCTGTCCGGTGAGGATGGTGCCGAGGTGTTTGCCGTTCTTGTCGAGGATCAGCACACCGCCGGGACCGGTGGTCCACAGGTTGCCGTTCGTGTCCACCTTCATGCCGTCGCAGCCGCCCTTGCGCTGCACTGTCTTGAGAGACTGCGCATTGAAAACGACACGCCCGTTCTTCGCGGCGCCGTCGGCGAGGTCGTAGGCCATGATGCGCGTGTCGTCCTTGTCGGACACGGCGAGATACAACGTCTTCTGATCGGGACTCAGCGCGATGCCGTTCGGCCACTTCACGTCGCGAACGAGCAGCGTCACCGCATTGGGTTTCGAAGGATGCACGGAGTAGACCCCGTGGAAATCGAGATCCGGCGTGCCGCCTTTCAGGCCGTAGGGCGGATCGGTGAAGTAGATCGTGCCGTCGCCGCCGATGGTGAGGTCATTGGGGCTGTTGAAGCGCTTGCCTTCGTAATTGTCCGCCAGCGGCGTGAAGCTGCCGTCCTTCTCCAATCGCGCCACACGACGCTCGCCGTGCTGGCACAGCACGAGACGTCCTTCGGCGTCGACACCGAGCCCGTTCGATCCCTGCCCTGCCGGATCGCTGAGGCTGCCGCTCGGCTTCAACACGGTCTTCGCCATCGTGTCGCCCTCCTTCCAGCCGAAGACGGTGTTCTCCGGCACATCGGAGAACACGATGCCGCCGTCGCGCCACACAGGTCCCTCGGACCAGTTGAAACCGGAGGCCAGCACTTCGATCTGCGTGCCAGGCGCGATCAGGGCGTCGAGTGCGGGATCGAGACGCTCAATGGAGCCTTCAAATTTCGGAACAGGTTCCGCGGCAAACGATAACAGGGACAAGGCGAGGGCGGGAAGCATCAGCAGTGGGGTCTTCATGAAGTGATGTGGGGTTGGAATGTTTAGAAACGTCGGCATGAGAAAAAAACATCAAACAGCAGGCCAAAGCCCCCGGTAAATCATGGCGCCGACAATGCCGCCGATGACGGGGCCCACGACAGGAATCCAGGCATAGCCCCAGTCAGAATCGCGCTTGCCCGGAATCGGCAGGACGAAATGCGCCAACCGCGGTCCAAGATCACGCGCAGGATTGATCGCATAACCGGTGGGTCCGCCGAGAGAGAGACCGATCGACCACACGAGCATGCCGACCAGCGCGGGAGCGAAGCCTTTGTCGAAACCGGAGTTCGGCACGAGGTTCGCCGGCGAAAGGATGGCTAGGACACCGAGCACCAGCACCGCAGTGCCGATGATCTCGCAGATCACATTTCCCATCGTGTGACGGATGGCAGGACCGGTGCAGAAGACCGCCAGCTTGGCACCCTGGTCGTCCGTTTCCTTCCAATGCGGCAGATAGGCGAGCCACACCAGCACGCCACCCAGAAACGCGCCCGCCATCTGTGCGGCGACGTAGCCGGGCACCAGCGCCCATTCGAACTTCCCGATGCTGGCCAGCCCGATTGTCACGGTCGGATTCAAATGCGCACCGCTGATGCTGTTGGTGCAATACACTGCCACAGCGACCGCAAAGCCCCACCCGGCGGTGATGACGATCCATCCTGCATTGTGACCCTTCGTTTGTTTGAGAACCACGTTGGCGACCACGCCGTCGCCGAGAAGAATGAGGATCATCGTGCCGAGAAGTTCAGCGAGGTAGGCGGACATGGCGGTTGGTTGGTTGAATTTCCGCGAAGGCTATCGGGCCGCGCGAAAAAGGGCAAGCACAGAGCCACTGCCCGACCTGCACGAACTACGTCGCGCTCAGGGGCGAGATGTAGTTCAACGCGATGCTCAGGAAGAAATTGAAAACCAGAATCGTCAGCGAAGCGAAGACCACAGCGCGCGTCGTCCCCTTCCCCACACCCACCGCCCCGCCTTCAGCCGCGAGTCCCTGATGACAACTGATGATCGTGATCAGCACGCCAAACACGAGGCCTTTGATCATGCCGAAAGCCACGTCAATGAACTCGGTGTGGTCGACCGTGTGATTCCAAAACCAGGACGCGGGAATCCCAAAACCCTCCACGGCCACCAGATGCGATGCCGCCAGTCCAAAGACAATGGTCTGCGCCACCAACAGCGGCATCGACACCATCATGCCGAGCAGCCGCGGCAGCACCAGATAGTCCACCGGATGCACGCCCATCACCCGCAGCGCGTCGATTTGTTCCGTCACCTTCATCGTGCCGATGTCCGCCGCCATGGCCGCACCCACGCGTCCTGCCACCATCAGACCCGCCAGCACCGGCGCCAGCTCCCGGCAAAGAGCGATGGAGACAATGGCGCCCACATTGGACTCGATGCCGAACTCCTTGAACTTCGCATACGACTGGAACGTGAACACCGCGCCCGTGAACGCCCCGGTGACCACCACCACAAGCTGCGAACCGTAGCCGATGGCCACGATCTGACGCGCCACCAGGCCGAGCCGCCACACGCCCGAGCGCAGCGCGATCCCCAGCTCGGCCGTCAACGCCACCAACTGTCCCAAGTAGGACAGAAAACCAAGCCACGCGCGCCCGACGGCGGCCAGCCAGTGCATCGGCGCCAGCAACTCCATGCCGACATGCATGAACCCTCATTCCTCTGGGAGCCCGCCAAGCTTTGTTTCAATTGTGTCACTCTTACGACTCACTCCCTGACCGCCTTCAGTCTTTCGTCGTCCAGATCGAGGCGGTACATGAGCTGGTTGTAGTCGTATCGCGGCGTGGCGACGGGATTTCCGGAAAAGGTCTCCGCATAGGTGCCCTGGAAGTAGATGAAGCGACCGTCCTGCTGATCGAAGAAGGCGTGGTGGCTGGGATTGTAGAAGCTGTACTTGGGATGCGTGACCACCTTCACCGCTTTGCTCCAGGGCCCATCGATCTGCTTCGCCTCGAGATACCACACCTCGCCGAGATACGATTCTTCACCGCCCTGCTGCACGGCGATCATGATCCAGCGCTCGCGGTGCTTGTTCCAGTGCACGCTGCCGGCGTGCAGGAGAACCTCCCCGCCTGACTGCGCATCGACCACCTGCATCCTCGCCTTTGCGGGTGGCAGCTTCCCGGCTTTCACGAGCTCCCGCTCCTCCTTCTGCATCGTGGGCCTCGCGGTCTTCTGCCAGCGGTAGTCACCCTCCTCCGCTGACCATGCGAGGGATTCATAGGCAGAGGTGTTTTGCACGGAGTCGTAGTCCGCCTTTACCCGTGTTTGGCAAAACGGCGTGGAGAAATAGATCCAGTCACCGCTCGCCCCCTTCACCCGCACGGCATTCCCTTTCGGATGCTGCCAGTCAAACTCATCCCCCAGCACCGCGACTCGGTAAAAGCGCCCCTCCTCCGCGTCGTATTCCGCCAGCCCGTGCTCCAGTCGCTTGCCAAGGTCGCGCCAGCGCGAGTAGTGCGCCAGCATGCGCTCGCGGTTGCCTGCGTCCATGACCGTCAGCAGGCCAAAGAGCCACACCGCACCCGGGTCATCCACCGGCAGCATCTTTTTCACGGCGCCGCCTTCGTCGGTGACATACTCAAAGTGAATGCCAAACTGCGGATCGAGTCCTCCCGCATCCGGCGGATCGCTCCACGCGGCGGTGGAGTGAAAGTTGCCGAGGGGATAACTCTCGCGCTGCGTGTCTCCGAAGATCCAAAAGTAGCGCCCCTTCCACGGCACCACCTGCACGGAGTCCTGGCCCATCACGTCGGCGAAGAGATTCGGCCGCGGCAGCGGCGGCTCCCTGCCCAGCAGCGTGCTGTGCCGGTAGATCCCCTGCCCCGTGAGCCGGCAGATGCGCTCGGCGATGTTTGTGCGCAGCACCTTCACCTCCGCCGTTTGCCCCACCTTCGGCGTGAGCTTCACCCCGGCATAGCCGAAACCGTCCTTCGGCACCGCATAGCCCGGCCCTTCCACGCTGAAGTAAACCGTGCGTCCCATGAGCCCCGGCTCGTCGAAGGCGATCCATCCCGCGCTGTCCGTCGTGAGCGCGATTTGGTTCGTCGTTTTCAGCGTGATCAGCGGCACGCCGCGGCCCGTGGCCTCATCGATGACATGAATGCCGAAATAGTCGTCCCTGGCGGCTCCGGTCACAATGGTCAGCAGCGGCAGCGCGGCGCAGATCAGACGAAGAATCATGCGGAAGGTCTATCATCGGGAGCACGGTCCGGGAAGGGACATTTTCCTGATGCTTGACTCTGCCACAGCAGATGCGAACTCGCCGCAGATGTTCTTCGACACCCACACCCATCTCGGCAGCAGGCAGTTTGACGGCGATCTCCCCGCCGTGCTGGAGCGTGCGCGTGCCGCTGGTGTCTCGCGCATGGTCGCGCCGGCCACGGATCTCGAAAACTCCCGCAAGATTCTCGCCATCGCCGAACACGAGCCGGATGTCCGCGTGGCGGTCGGCATCCATCCCTGCGACGCGGATTCCGTCACCGGCGCGGACTGGATCGGGGAACTGCGCGAGTTGGCGAAACATCCAAAGGTGTGCGCCATCGGTGAAATCGGTCTCGATTACTTTCACGCACCACCGGAAGGCTTCGCGCTGGCAGATTGGAAGACGCATCAGGCGGCGGTGCTCGCCGCCCAGTTGGAACTCGCGGCGGAGTTGAAGCTGAACGTGATCCTGCACAATCGCGAGAGCTGGGATGACCTGACCGCGCTCGTGCTGCCCTTCAGCGACCGCCTGCGCGGTGTGTTCCACTGTTTCACCGGCACGCTCGCCCAGGCGCAGCCGCTACTTGAACGAGGCCACCTTGTTTCCTTCACCGGCATCGTCAGCTTCAAAAACGCCGGCGTCATTGCCGAAACAGCGCGGGATGTGCCAGCCAGCGGCTACATGATCGAGACCGATGCTCCCTATCTCGCGCCTGTGCCGCATCGCGGCAAACGCTGCGAACCGGCCTACGTCGCCGACACCGCGCGCGCCATCGCCGCGCTGCGCGGAGAAACCGCCGAGAAAGTCGCGGCGGACACCACCCGCAACGCGCTCGGCTTCTTCCGCGGCTGGGAGTGATCTCCAGCGAAAGCATTTCAACCCCACCCACGTTCACTGCATCCACCATCATGAAACTGATCTCTATTCTATTTGCGACTGCGATCGCGACTACGTTCACTGCCTGCAACGATCACGGACAGTCGGCACAAACCACAGATGCTGAATTCACCGTCGAGAAAACGCCGAGCGGTGGTGCCGTCGTGAAAGTGGACGGGAAGGTCTTTGCCGAATACGTCGTGGATCAGGCGAACAAGCCCTACCTCTGGCCCATTTACGGACCCACCGGCAAGTCGATGACACGAGCCTACCCGATGCAGGACGTGCCCGGCGAAAAGCAGGACCATCCGCATCACCGTGGCCTCTGCTTCGGACATGAGAACATCGGCGGCTACGACAACTGGGCGGAGCAGGCCTCCTTTGGCAGCAATCCGAAGACCAGCGAGCGCTTGAAGCACCTCGGCGCCATCAAGCATCGCGAATTCAAGGAACTCACCGGCGGCAAGACGGGTGTGGTTTACGCCCTGTCCGACTATCTCGACCACGACGGCAAGATCATCTGCACGGAAGAGCGTTGCATGACGTTCCAGGTGGAGGGTGACACGCGCATGATCGACGTGGACATCGACATCGTGGCCTCGGAAGGCTCCGTGCTGGTCGACGACAAGAAGGACGCCGGCCTCAGCATCCGCGTGCCGCACAGCATGTCCGTCGATGCCAAGGAGGGCGGCAAGATCATCAACAGCGAAGGTGACAAGGACGCGGACTCCTGGGGCAAGCGCGCAAAGTGGTGCGACTTCAACGGACCGGTCGAAGGCGAGCACCTCGGCATTGCCATGCTGAATCATCCCGGCAGCTTCCGCCACCCCACCCCCTGGCACTCGCGCACCTACGGCCTCTTCACCGCGAATCCCTTCGGCCTCTCCCAGCTCAAACTTCAGGAGGAAAGCGCCGCCTTCGAACTCAAGAAGGACGACCGCGTCAAACTCCGCCACCGCTTCATCTTCCACAAGGGCGACGAGAAGGAAGGCAAGATCGCCGAGGCTTACGAAACCTATGCGAAGGAGACGCGCTGAAACAGCGCCCGGCAATCGATGTCTCCCGTACTGGGGGCAGCCACGTTGTTACAACAGTGGCCAAACGTCTGTGATGATGTGTCGGTTGCCTCCAATTTGTGGGAATGCTTTTTATTCATTCGAATGAAATGCAATCGGGGTGAACAAACCAAGGCGACGACGCTTCAAAAGCTGGGTCAAAGAAAAACCCATCATCCTTATGAAACAAACTCTTCGTCTGCTCATCCTCGTGCTGCCAGCGATGGCGCTGTCCAGTTGTTATGTCGAAGGACGTGGCCACGCCCATGTCAAGCGTCCTAGTTACCAACCCGGACAAACTACCCACACCAGTCACCACTACCACAAGTATGAGCCCGCACCTCAACGTTCGCGCTCGTCTTTAATCAATGCCAACACCAACATCGGTGTGAGACTGTAACGAATCAGTCCTGAAAACAATTATGGCGGAGGATGCCTCCGCCATAATTGTTTTGGAAGCGCAGGACGGCCAAACTCGCTGGCAGTGACACACGCGAACGCGCTAATCTACCGCCAGCAGAAGGTGGAACGCGTGTCGGGATCTCGGTCTATGAGCTTGTCATTGATCCACACGCGCAGCATGTCGTCGCGTTTACCCGGGGTGTTCATGCCCACTGCAAGGCGGCGACGCCACGAAGGAATTTTAGATCAAGAAAGAAGAACCCAGCAAACTGATGCAGGCAATGCCGACCAATGGGCCTGCCTGATGTCAAACATTAGGCCACTTCGATCGTTGTCGATGGGGGGCAAATTGCCGGAGACTGTTTTTGATGATGACAACGTGCCCTAATGTGTCTTTAAACTCCCAACACTGCATCAATCACAATGAGCACCCTCAAGCGAGTCAGTTGGATTGACATGGTCGTTCCCAATTCGGATGCGACCTCCCGGTTCTACTGCAACGTGTTCGGCTTCCAGCGGGAGAGCGAAGATGAAGGCGACGGGCACACCTCCTACCACATCAAGGACGGAACCGAGAACGTGCTCGGAATTTGCGCCGACGCGGTCTTCCCGGACTGGGTGAAAGGCTGGGTTCCCTACATCGAGGTCGAAGACTACGACCACAGCATTTCCCAGGTCAAAGATTCGGGCGGCCAGATTCATCAGGAAATGACGATGAACTTCAACTGGGTCGGGCAGCGGTTCTGCTTGGCCATCGATCCTTCAGGAACCCCCGTGATGATCTGCGAGTCGGCCAGCCCGGACAAAGGCGCGCAAAACGCCGATCCAAACGCCTGACGCGACACCCAGCGGTGGACAAAGCGTCACCCGAAACTTTCAGGCCGAAACTCAAAACGTGCTTGCACGACCGGCTGAGACGGATATGACTCTCGCTCTTCACCGACCCTGTTCCCCATCGGACAGGAAATGCCTCCGTAGCTCAGTTGGTAGAGCAGTTGACTCTTAATCAATTGGTCCTAGGTTCGAGTCCTAGCGGGGGTACCACTTCAGGAGTTTCGGTCCCGAAGTTTTCACGGGCGGTGGCGGTTGCATTACCATGGATGGCAAGCCCGAGCATTTCCCAGCGCTGAAACCCGCCGTATTCTTTGATCGTGACGGGGTCGTGAACGAGTCCCCCGGAAACGGCTACGTGCTGCGCCGGGAGGGTTTCTACTTCACCCCCGGCATCTTCAGGGCGCTGGCCCTGTGCCGGGCGCGGGGCTATGCCACCGTGCTGGTCACGAGCCAGCAGGGAGTCGGCAAGGGCCTGATGACGCAGGCCACGCTGGACGAAATCCACGTCGCCATGCAGACAGAACTGGCAGCTCACGCGGCAGCCTTCGACTCGATCCACGCGTGCACCCACCTGTCCGGTACCTGCGACTGCCGCAAGCCGAGTCCGGCCATGATTTTTCACGCCCGGGACGAGTTGGGGCTGGATCTCTCGCGCAGCTGGCTGGTGGGGGATCACGACCGCGACATCCAGATGGCGATCAACGCCGGCGTGCCGCACACAATCCGCATTCTGAGTCATCACGAACCGCAGGTCACGGCGGACTACACACTCGCCGACACGAAGTCTCTCGAAGGACTCCTGGCCGATCAACTGCCGCCGGCGTGAATCAGCGCTTCGCCATGGCGGTTTCCAGCGCCCGGCGGTAATTCACCACAGCGTCACCAATGGCCGCGGAAACCTGCTGGCGATAGGTGTCGGAAGCCACGAGCAGACATTCCTTGGCATTTGTCACGAAACCGCCCTCGAAGAGGATGCCGGGACGCTTGCAGCCCGTCAGCACGCTCCACTGCGCGCGCTTGATGCCGCGGTCGATGAATTTGAAACGGCTGATCACGCTGGCATGCACGGCGGTGGCCAGGGCGATGTTGGCGGAGTCCTGCTTGTTGCCGGTGACACCGTTGATGTTGTAGCCGCCGCCACGGGAGATTGTGGCTGCGGCGCTCTGCGGGGTCAGCGCCCACGTCTCGATCCCGGAGGCCGCAGAACCGCCGGAATTGAAGTGCAGACTGATGAAGATGCTCTTCGGCGTCTGGTTGGCGATGGCCACGCGACCGCCAAGGGTCAGGAAGGTGTCGTTCGCGCGGGTGAGGATGACTTTGAACCCCGCTGCATGAGCGCCGTGCGGACAGCCATGGCCATTTTGAGGGCGAAGTCCTTCTCGTAGCCGTAAACCCACGTGCTCCGGCGTCATGTCCGCCATGACCGGCATCGAGCACCACCGTATCGAAGAACTCGGCGTTCTGGATGTGGCTGGGGCAGAGCACGGGGTCGATGAGCTTGCAGAGATCAAGACGCGAGAACAGGGCCTTGCCCTTGTTGGACTGCACCGGGAAACTGAGGATGAACTTGATGTTGTTGATCAGCATCTCCTGGGATCCCACGGAGGCCTTGATCACAAGTTTCGACGAGCCGATCCAGAGGTGATTGCCATCCAACCGGAAAGTGGTGAATCCGTAGAGCGGATTGTAGAAGTTCCGGATGCTGTCCGCCGTCACGTAGTCGCGCCCGCCGATTTTGACTATTTCCCAGCCGCCGCTTGAGGGCAGCGTCGTGACCGGTTCGGAACTCGATGAACTGGAGGGCTTGTCGTCGTCCGCGGTCTTGAATTCACCGTCGCCCCGCCTTGCCGAGGAGGTCACGTCCTTGGGAGGTTCCGGTTTGGGAGCGGGCTTTGAAGCCGACGAGCTTGATGTGGAGGATTTTTTCGAACTCCCAGTCGTGGTGATCACGGCCTTGGGCGGCTTGACGCCCGGAGGGGCGGGCGCCGGTTTCGGTGCGGGCTTGGGCTCCACAGCCGGCGGAGTCTCCTCCTTGCCGCCACCGAAGATTCGCTTGAAGAAGCCCGGCTTTTTTTCGCCATCGGCCACGTCCGCGATCGCCGGCTGGACCGCCGCTCCCGACATGAGAAAACCCAGTGCGAAGAGGGCGGCATGAGGATTCATGGGGCGCAGTCTGAAAAACATGACGGAGGACGGGGCGTTAGAAAGGGCTCTATAGCCTGAGAGGAGCAGGTGCGCAAACGTTCTGACAATGCTGATCTTGCTCGCCCTTGATTATGGGGTGGATTTGGCACAAGGAGCGCTGACAAGCACATCCATATGGCCAAAAAACCCGTTGTTCTGATTATCCGTGATGGCTGGGGCATCAATCCCGGCGGCAAAGCCCAAGCTGAAGCCAATGGCGACGCCACGCTGCTCGCCAAAACGCCGTTCCACGACCACCTCTACGCCACCTACCCGCGCGGCACCGTGAGCGCCAGCGGCGAGGACGTGGGCCTGCCGGACGGCCAGATGGGCAACAGCGAGGTCGGCCACCTCAACCTCGGCGCCGGCCGCATCGTTTATCAGGACCTCACCCGCATCAACAAGTCCATCCGCGATGGCGAACTGGCCAAAATGCCCGTGCTGGTCGAGGCCTTCGAGCAGGCGAAAGGAAAACGCCTGCATTTCCTCGGCCTCATCAGCGACGGCGGCGTGCACTCGCATCAGGACCACCTCGCCGCGCTTTGCGATGCCGCGAAGGCTGCGGGCGTCGAGGATCTCATGGTCCACGCCATCACCGACGGTCGCGACACGTCCCCCACCGGCGGCGCGGCTTATATGGCGAAGCTGGAAAAGGATCTCGCACCGAGCGGCGCGAAAATCGCCACTGTCATCGGTCGCTACTACGCCATGGACCGCGACAAGCGCTGGGATCGCAACAAGCTTGCTTGGGACGCCATCGTGCTCGGTCGCGGTGAAGTGCGCAGCGATGCACCGAGCGCCGCCGTGCAGGCTGCCTATCCGAAAGATCCACGCGGTGATGAGTTCATGCAGCCGATGATCTTCTCGAACGCCAACGAACAGCGCATCCGCGATGGCGATGTGATCCTGTGGTTCAACTTCCGCGCCGACCGCGCCCGCCAGCTCAGCGAGGCCTTCCTCAAGTCCGACTTCTCCGGCTTCGATCGCGAAGTCACCCCGAAGACCGGCTACTACACGCTCACCGAATACGACGCCACCTACACCGACTTCGGTGCGAAGGTGATCTTCGGAACCGAAACGCTGAACAACAATCTCGGCCAAGTCGTTGCCGCCGCCGGTTTGACCCAGTTGCGTGCTGCCGAGACCGAGAAGTATCCGCACGTCACTTTCTTCTTCAACAGCGGTGTCGAAGAACCCAATCCCGGTGAAGACCGCTATCTCGCCATCTCGCCGAAGGAAGTGCCGACCTACGACAAGAAGCCGCAGATGAGCGCCCCGGACCTCACCTTCGAGGTGCTGCGTCGTCTGGAGAATTACGACCTCGTCATCATGAACTACGCCAATCCCGACATGGTCGGCCACACCGGCGTCGTCGAGGCTGGCGTGCACGCCTGTGAGACGATCGACCTTGGTGTGCGCATGATCGTCGAGAAGGTGCTCGAACTCGGCGGCAAGCTCTTTATCACCGCCGACCACGGCAACTGCGAGCAGATGCGCAACGCCGACGGCTCTCCGCACACCGCCCACACGACCAATCTCGTGCACGGCATCTACGTCGCCGCCGATGCCGCCAGCTACACCGTCGGCAACGGCAAGCTCGCCGACATCGCCCCGACCCTGCTCGACATGCTCGGCGTGAAGCAGTCGGCGGAGATGACCGGAGGGAGTTTGCTGGTGAGGAAGTAAAGTTGATCTCTTTCGACGAGTCTGGTAATTTCTTCTTATGACAGCCGCTCAACTCATCGGCGAAATTGGCGTGCTGCCGTTGGCGGAACGACGGCAGATCATGTCGTTTGCGCGGCGGTTGGAGTCGGAGGAATCGCTCACTCCTGAAGAACTTGGAGCCCTTGCGGAGAAGCTGGCGGATTGCCAGAATGAAACGGTGTCCCAACAGTTGCAGGATGAGATTTTAAAAGGCTTCTACGGCCAGGCCTGAGATGCCAAAAGTGCTTCGTCGCCATGTGCCACCAGCAGTGCTCCGGCACCTGTTGGACCGAATCAAGGATCGCAGCATTTCGGCGGATCAACTGGCTCTGTTGGCCACTTGGCTCGACCAGCAGCCCGAGGTTCCTCAAGGCTCGTGGTTCAAGAGATTTCCCGGTATGACGGTTTGTGGAGAAGGTGAAACTGGTGAAGACCTTCCTTCTTCCCGGCCAGATTCCATTCGGTCAGGAGATCGTTGAATGACCCGCCTCCTCTTCCTCTGCTCCCGCAATCACTGGCGCAGCCCGACGGCGGAGGCGGTGTATCAAAACGATCCGCGTGTGGAGGTGCGCAGCGCCGGTGTGAGCGCGTCGGCGCGATGTCGTGTGACGGAGAAATTGCTGCGCTGGGCCGATCTCGTCCTCGTGATGGAGCACGGGCACAAGCAGCGGCTGCGCGAGCAGTTCCCGGAACTCATCCATGATCTGCGAGTCGAGGTGCTCGACATTCCCGATGAATTTGAATTCATGTCACCCGAGCTCGTCCATCTGATCCGCGACCGAGTTGAGCCCCTGATCTCCGAGGCGATTTGATCGTTGCAAATCAGGCGTGGCGTGGCTCATTCGCGGCCCAATCCAACCCCAACTATGAAATCAATCGCACCGACTCTCGCCGCCATCGCCTTCTCGTTTGCCGGTCTGACCGGAACAACCCCCGCCCAAACCGTGAGTGACGCCAAACCTGTGAAAATCGTGATGGAAACCAGCAAGGGAACCATCGAACTCGAACTCGACGCCGCCAAGGCTCCCATCACCGTCGCCAATTTCGTCAGCTATGTGAAGAAGGGCCACTACGACGGCCTGATCTTCCACCGCGTGATCCCAAACTTCATGGTGCAGGGAGGCGGCTTCACGCCCGACATGCAGCAGAAGGAAACCGACGCCAACATCGAGAACGAAGCCAAGAACGGACTCAAGAACGTCAAGGGCAGCATCGCCATGGCGCGCACGCCGAATCCGCACAGCGCCAGCTCGCAGTTCTTCATCAACCTCAAGGACAACGGCTTCCTCGACTATCCGGGCCAGGACGGCTGGGGCTACTGTGTCTTTGGCAAGGTGACCAAGGGCATCGAAGTCGTTGACGCCATGGCCACCGTCGCCACCGCGCAGAAAGGCCCGCATGGCGACGTGCCGGTCGAGCCGATCGTCATCAAGAGTGCCAAGGTCGCCGAATAAGGCGCCTGCTGCTTTTCAGCACCCTCTTCGAAATCCCAGCCGCTCAAACCGGCTGGGATTTTTTTATGCTCACATGAACTTCTTCACGCGATCACGCACATCGTCCTCGAGGCGCTTCACGTAGTTCACCGAGTATTCCACCGGGCAGAGACTGTCGTCCTTCACCAGCGGCGTGAGGTCCATCGCAAAGGTGAGGAGGCTGGTGTTGTCGGTCGTGTGCGAGTCGAAGTAGGTCGCGTTGGCATGACGCAGGCCTTCTTCAGCCAGGTCGTAGCGCTTTCCTCCACTGATCTGCGAATCGAACACGCCCAGCAGCGGACGCAGCATGTGCGGATGCTTGTCCACCCAGAGCATCACCTTGTCGTCGGAGAGCAGCCAGTCGAGCTTCCGCCAGACCTCGCAGCCGTAGACCTTCTCCGGACGCATCTCGACCGGAAGCAGCCGCAGCGCTTCGAGGCAGCGCAGGAAGGTGGCCACATGCGTGTCGTGACGGTCGCAGGGATTGTGCAAATAGAGAATCTTCGGCTGGGCGTGTTCCAGGATGAACTTCAGATCCTCGATCGCCGGGGCATGCTGCGGCTTCTTGATGTCATCGCTCGGATAACCGAGCTGCACCATGATGCTGTATTCGCCCACGTAGGCCGCCTTGCGCTGCTCGACGAGGCGCACCTGCTGCATCTCCTCGTCCGTGTAGCTTGCATACGGCCCCTTGCGCGGACTGCCGGCACCGTCCGTGACCACCACGCCGCCGAACCACTGGTCCTCGCTGTGAAAGCATTCGGTGATGCCGTGATAGGCGGCGATTTCCAGGTCGTCCTGATGGGAAACAATGCCCAGATGCGTCACACGCCGCAGGGCGGTCCATGGTTCGGTCTGGTCGGGAATGTAGAGGTCGTGTTTGGGATGTCGGAATTGCACGGCCCGCCGATCATGCACGGCGGCCCCGACAGTGCAAAGGGCAATCCATTCGGCGCTCCCTAACAGGTGGACAAAGCCGCGCATCACGCCATCGTCGCCACTCCCTCAACCAACCCAGCCGACCTTCTCATGAGTTTCATCGCCCAGATCTCCGAAGACCTGAAGAACGCCATGCGTGCCAAGGACACGGTGGCCCTCAACGTCATCCGCAATCTCAAGTCCGCCCTGAAATATGCCGCCATCGAAAAACTCGGCGCGGAAGGCGAGCTCGACGACACCGACGCCCTGGCCGTGGTGCGCAAGGAGATCAAAAAGCTGAACGACTCCGTGGAAGGTGCTGAAAAAGCCGGCCGCCCCAATGCGGCGGCGGATGCCAAGGCCGAAATCGCCGTGCTTCAGAAGTACCTGCCTGCCGCGATGAGCGCGGACGATTTGGCGAAGCTCGTCGAATCCGTCATCGCCGAACTCGGCGCGACTTCGAAGAAGGAAATGGGCGCCGTCATGAAGACGCTTCAGGAGCGCGTCGCCGGACGCGCCGACAGCAAGTCCATCTCCACCGAAGTGGCCAAGCGCCTCGCCTGACACTGGGTTCGCCGTTCACCGTTGCACTCGCAACAACCGCGAACAGCGAACCGGGAACCGCGAACATCAAACGAATGACCACAGCGATCATCGTCGCCGCCGGCAGCAGCCGACGCATGGGCTTCAACAAGCTCCTCGCACCGCTGGCGGGTAAGCCCGTGCTGCGCCGCACCCTCGGCGTGTTTCAAGCGTGCTCCGATGTTGATTCGATCATCGTCGTGGCCGGTGAGACGCTGCATGCGGACCTTGAGACCTGGGCTGGCGACTTCGGCAAGATCGCCCAAATCATTCCCGGCGGCGCTGAACGCCACCTGTCCGTCCACGCCGGCCTGCAGGCGCTCGATCCGGCCTGCGGGATCGTCGCCGTTCATGACGGTGCGCGGCCCTTGATCACGGCGGAGCAGATCAGCCGCTGCATTGAAGCCGCACGCCGGCAGGCCGCCGTCGCCTGTGCGCGACCGATGACCGAGACGCTGAAGCGCTGCGACGCCGAAGGCCGGATCACCGATTCCATCGACCGCAGCAACGCCTGGATCATGGAGACGCCGCAGGTCTTCCACCGCGAGCTTCTCGTGCGCGCCTACGACGCCGTCATTCGCGACGGCTTTCTTGTGACGGACGAAGTCTCCGCCGTGCAGCACCTCGGCGAATCCGTCTTCGTGGTGGAAAACACCCAGCCGAATCCGAAAATCACCTTCCCGGCGGACATCGCGGCGGCGGAGCGTTTTGTGGACTGACCTTCTGCATGCCCGACACCCTCGAACTCGATCAGGCCCCCTCCCTGCCGCGCCGGAACTGGGCGTCCATCGTGCTCGTCCTCGTCGTTCAGGCGCTGAACTCCTTCAGCGACAACTTCGTCAAGATGCTGCTGATCGCCCTGTCGATCATCATTGCCAAGGACTCGTGGGTGGGCCGCCACATGGAGCTGTGGCTGGGCGCCATCTTCTCCCTGCCCTACCTCATCTTCGCGCCGCTCGCCGGCTACTGGTCGGACCGCTTCTCAAAGCGCAACGTCATCGTCTGGATGCAGGTCATGCAGTTGGCCTGCTTCATCTGGCTGGCATTCGCCCTGTGGATGCAGCGCGTCCCCGGATCGCTGGAGCTCTGCCTCGCCGCCTTCTTTGTGCTGGCCGTGCAGGCCGCGGTGCTCAGCCCCGCCAAGATGGGCGTGATGAAGGAGCTGGCCGGCTCCCGCCGCCTTGGCCGCGTCTCCGGCTGGCTGCAGGTGACCATGCTCGCGGGCATCCTCGGCGGCATGTGGGCGGGCGGCATGTGGTATGGCCAGGCCTATGAGAGAACCGGCGATGCGTGGATGGCCGCGCTCTGGCCGCTCATCATCATCACCGTCTTCGGCGTCGGGGAGCTCGTCGCCGCCCTCTGCATTCAGAAGACGCCCTCGCATCCCGAGGTGCACTGGCGCAAGTCGATGGCCTGGGAGCATTTCGACAGCGTGAAGCTCGTCCTGCGCCGCCGATCCATCCGCCTCGCCGCGCTGGGCGTCACCTACTTCTGGTTCGTCTCGAACGCCATCAGCTTCATCCTCGTCACGCTCACCAAGGAGCTGCACCCCGACACCGGCCATGGCGACGGCCCCATGGAGCTCGCGAAGGTCGCCGGCATCCTCGGCATCGGCGTCATCGGCGGCAGCTTCTTCGCCTCCCACGTCAGTCGGAACCGCATCGAGATGGGGCTCATCCCGCTCGGTGGTTTCGGGCTCGTTGCCGGCCTGCTCTGGTCCGGGCTGGCGCCGCTTGGCGACGGCTGGATGTACGCCGGCATCATCTTCACCGGCGCGGCCGGCGGCTGCTTCATGGTGCCGCTCTACGCCTTCGCCCAGGACAAGGCGGAGAAGCAGGAAAAGGCGCGCATCCACGCCGGCATGAACCTCATGGACTGCATCAGCACGCTCATCGCCGTGGCCGTCGTGGCCCTGATGAAGTGGCTCGAGTTCTCCGCCTCCACCCAGTTCCTCCTGCTCGCCATCCCCACCTTCGCCGCCGCCCTCTACACCCTGCGTCTGCTGCCGCAGGATCTCGTGCGCTTCCTCGTGCTCGCGGTGGTGCGCTCGGTTTACAAGGTCACCCCCGTGCACGCCGGGCGCCTTCCCGCCAAAGGCGGCGTGCTGCTGCTCTCCAACCATGTCAGCTACGCGGACGCCCTCATCCTCAGCGCCGCCAGCCCCCGCCCCGTCCGCTTCGTCATCTGGGACCAGCTTTACAAAAGACGCGGCATCACCGGCTTCCTGCGCCTCTTCGGCACCGTCCCCATCTCCCCCACCCGCGCCAAGGATGGCATCCGCGCCGTCGCCGCCGCCCTGAAGGAGGGGGAGGTCGTCTGCCTCTTCCCCGAAGGCCAGATCACCCGCCACGGCATGGTCAACGACCTGCGCAAGGGCTTCGAAATCATGGCCCGCCAGGCCGGCGTGCCCGTCGTCCCCGTCTATCTCGACGGTCTCTACGGCAGCATCTTCTCCTTCCAGGGCGGGCGCTTCTTCAGCAAGATGCCGCGCCGCCTGCGCTACCCCGCCACAGTACTCTTTGGCGAGCCGCTCGCCGCTGCCGACGCCTCGGCGGAGACCGTGCGCCAGGCCCTGCTCGCCCTCGGCAGCCAGGCCATGCTCGGCCACCGCAGCCTCACCACCCCGCCCCCCGAGGCCCTGCCCGCCGTCATCAGCGCCCTGCGCCTCAGCGAGGTCGAATGGCACCGCCCCGGCGACGTCCTCCTCTGCCTCGACGCCCCCGGCAGCCCGCTCGACCGCATGGTGCAGGCCCTCGCTCAAATCCTGCCCGACGCCCGCGTCGTCCGCGACGCCGGGCAGACCCGCGCGGAGCGCCTCGTCGTCTTCACCCCCCGCACCAGTCTCGACCGCCTTCGCGGTGGCGAGCGCCTCGTCTTCTGCATCGACTCCGACCCCGCCCCCCTGCCCTCCGGCACCGGCGCGCTGCGCGGCTACCTCGACGCCTCCACCTCCCTCCTCCTCAGCGTCGAAGTCCCGGACCCGCCCATGCCCGCGAACGAAGCCGGCGGCCAGCTCGGTCGGAAAGCCGGTTCCCTCGGTCGCCTGCTCCCCGGCTTCGCCGTTCAAAGCGAACCCGGCGGCGGCCTCCGCCTCAGCGGCCTCATGCCCCGCAGCCAGGCCACCCTCCCCCTCCCCGGCCTCCAGCTCGACCCCCAGGGCTTCCTCGTCCCCCTCTGAGAGCCCAAGGAGCAGGACCGGCCCGGTCCTGTCTTCCCACCCACGCCCCCCGGGGCGGGCCGCCCCGGCTCCTTGTCTCCCACTCCAATCAGCCGAAAAAAACGAAAAAGGGAAAAGAACTGTCCCCTCCTTTTTTCATCTCTTTCGTTTCTTTAGGCAAACCAACGCACTTAAAGCGCCCAACGCGGTTCTGTAGTCCCGCCTTCAGGCGGTTCCGGATCTCAGCACCCGGAGGGCAGAGTTGCCTGGCTTCGCCATCCCTTCGGGCAGCCTGCGGCTGGCTATCTCCGCTTCGCTCCGGTTCCGCGTCTGCCCCAACTCATCGGCAGCACAGGAGCGCTGCCCTCCCAATCCGATCAGCCGAAAAAGACGAAAAAGGGAAAAGAACAGGCCCCTCCTTTTTCATCTCTTTCGTCTTTTTCGGCCATCCTTTCTGAACTCACCGATACAGCGCGTTGATCAGATCGTCGATCTTGTCCACGATCGCTTGGACCTCGTACTGCTGTGGGGGATCGCTGACGTTCATGGAGAGCAGGCCGATGCTGTTCACGTTGCTGCTGGTGGTGGCGATGGCGTCTTCGAGTTGCTGCGGGGAGACTTCGCCGGGCGGACCTTGCGGACCCTCGGGACCTTCAGGGCCCTGCGGGCCTTCCGGTCCGTCGCCTCCGTCCCCACCGGCGGGGCCCTCCGGACCCTGGGGGCCTTCGGGTCCCTGTGGCCCGGGCGGCCCCTGCGGCACGGCGTCGATGAGGTCTTTGAGCCCGTTGAACTGGTCGCGCATCGGCGCGGACTCGATCAGGGCATTCGTGGGTGGGTAGGTGGGATCGAAAGGCATGGCTTCTCTCGGTTCGCGGTTCTCAGTTCTCGGTTCGCAGTTCTGTAGTCCCGGCTTTTAGCCGGAGGGTTTCTGCCGGTTGGGGAGTGGCGACGACTCGTCGCCAAAGCCATTCTGCAAAGCCGACGATTCGTCGGCGCTCCCCAGCCAACTCACGGCGCGCGCTTCGTCGCCTCGTCGCTCCAGGCGCCGGGGCCGGCGGAGCCGATGGCGCGGACGCGGAAGGCGTAGAGCGTGCCGGGGATCAGGCCCTCCACCGTGATCTTGCTGGTGGTCGAGTTCTTCGCGCCCTGCCACGCGTTGCCGTCCGCGTGCACGCGGCACTGCCACTCGTAGCTGCTGGCGCCGGGCACCGGATCGCAGCTCAGGTCGATCTCCCCCTCGTTGTCGCCCACCGTCGCCGCCAGGTCTCCCGGCGCGGGCAGGTCGCCGACCGGAGTCGGGGCGGGGCGCAGCGGCAGACCGGCGCTGATGAGCGCCGCCTCGTCGCTGGGCTGGGCCGCTTCGCAGTAGCTGGCGCGGGTGGTCAGGGCGGCGTCCAGCGCCGCCTCCGCCGCATCGCGGGTGGCGATCGCCTGCTTCCAGTCGTTCTTTTTCACGATCGCGTCCGCCTCGGCGGTTTCCAGCGCGGTCAGCGCCGTGGCAAAGGCCGCGTCCGGCGGCAGGCGGCCCGCGTCCGGGAAGTTCGCGTTTCCGGTCATCGCCGTCACATGGGCCTGGGCCAGGCTGATTTTCTGTGCGGCGGTCTTCTTGGAGAGGTCGAGTTTGATCTTGGGCATACGTCGCTTGCGGTTGAGGTTGGGTGGCGGGACCGGCACCACGGCCTCGTCAAAACGATTCCCTTCGCCAAAGCGGAGTCCGGGAGTGTCGTAAAGCAGCGGCATGGGGGCGGTTCCAGTGAGCGCCCATTGCACCACGGCCTCCCCGCCCCCGGCCACAACACAATAGTCACCTCAGCCCCGCCATCCGCTGCGCCCGTTTGTCCGCCCCCACAAAGAGCTCGATGAGCGTGATGTCCAGCGCCTCGCACACCCGCTCCAGGATGTCCGTGCGGAAGCCGTTCTTCCGCCCGCGCTCCAGCCACTTGATGGTGGACAGGCACACGCCGGACGCCCGGGCCAGGTCCTCCTGCCGCATGCGGCGCACCCCGCGCCAAAAGACGATCACCGCGCCCAGATGTGGCGTCAGGCGCGACGGCACCAGAGTCGTTCGAGCATCATCCGTATTCATAAGTCTCCCGTGAGAATTAGGTTTCAGATTAGGGTGATTTAAATCACTCTCGCAGACTTTCCTAAAGTTTCCGCCGGAAGAAAAGACAAAATCTCAGGAAATCACTAAAAATCCTCCGCCACCCGATTCAACACCTCCGGTGGCAGGCCTTTTCCCTCCGGAACGGCCCACGATTCCGGCGGAACTGCCCATGATTCCGGCGGAACTGCCCACGATTCCGGCGGAACTGCCCACGATTCCGGCGGAACTGCCCACGATTCCGGCAGAACTGCCCACGATTCCGGCGGAACTGCCCACGATTCCGGCGGAACTGCCCGCGATTCCGGCGGAACTGCCCGCGATTCCGGCGGAACTGCCCACGATTCCGGCGGAAAAACGCGTTCTTCCAGCGCTTTCCAGACCGTATCTGCCTCATTTTCAGACCACTAACTGAAAAAGCCCCCCAAACCCGCACCTGCCTCCCCCCTTTTGGGGTTCTCAAGGCCTCCTCTTCTCATCGTCTCCAAGTCTCCCCCTCTCAAAATCTCATCGTCTCAAACTCCCCCCTCTCCCTTCTTGCCAATCCCAGCGGCAGCCGCTTTTATCGCCACCGCATGCCACGTTCTGACGTCCGCTACGACCACCCCTCCGATGCCCGGCCCTCGGTCGTTCGCGAGGACACGATTGAAGCAGGCTTCATCGGCAAGCTTCAGGGGCTCAAATACGAATACCGGCCCGACATCACCAACCGCGCCTCTTTGGAAAAGAACTTCCGCGAGAAGTTTGAGGCCCTGAACCGCTGCAAGCTCACCGATGCCGAGTTCGCCCGCCTCCTCGATGAAATCGTCTCCGCCGATGTCTTCACCGCCGCGAAGACCCTGCGGGAAATCAACAGCTTCACCCGCGACGACGGCACGCCTCTTAACTACTCCCTCGTCAACCTCAAGGACTGGTGCAAAAACCACTTCGAGGTCGTCAACCAGCTCCGCATCAACACGGACAACAGCCACCACCGCTACGATGTGCTCCTGCTCATCAACGGCGTGCCCTGCGTGCAGATCGAGCTGAAGACCCTCGGCGTGAATCCGCGCCGGGCCATGGAACAGATCGTCGAATACAAGAACGACCCCGGCAACGGCTACACGCGGACGCTCCTCTGCTTCCTCCAGCTCTTCATCGTCAGCAATCGCACCCGCACCTACTACTTCGCGAACAACAACACCCGTCACTTCGCCTTCAATGCCGACGAGCGCTTCCTGCCCGTCTATGAGTTCGCCGACGAGGACAACCGGAAGATCACCCACCTCGACGACTTCGCCGCCCGCTTCCTGCAAAAGTGCGAGCTAGGCCGCACCATCAGCCGCTACATGGTGCTCATCCAGAGCGAGCAGAAGCTCATGATCATGCGGCCCTACCAGGTCTATGCCGTGAAGCAGATGGTGAAGTGCATCGAGGACGACGCGGGCAACGGCTACGTCTGGCACACCACCGGCAGCGGCAAGACGCTCACCTCCTTCAAGGCCTCCACCCTGCTCAAGCTCAACGAGCACATCCACAAATGCCTCTTCGTCGTGGACCGCAAGGACCTCGACCGCCAGACGCGCGAGGAGTTCAACCGCTTCCAGGAAGGCTGCGTCGAGGAAAACACCAACACCGCCGCCCTCGTCCGCCGCCTGCTCTCGGAGGACTACGCCGACAAAGTCATCGTCACCACCATCCAGAAGCTCGGCCTCGCGCTGGATGAAAACAGCAAGCGCAACAAGCAGCGCAGCAAGAACGGCCAGGCCACCTACAAGGAGCAGCTCGAGGCCCTGAAGGACAAACGCATCGTCTTCATCTTCGACGAATGCCACCGCTCGCAGTTCGGGGAGAATCACAAGGCCATCAAAGAGTTCTTCCCCAAGGCCCAGCTCTTCGGCTTCACCGGCACGCCCATCTTCGAGGCCAATGCCACGCTCCAGAAGATCGAGGACACCACCGCCTCCATGCGCACCACGGAGGACCTCTTCCAGAAACAGCTCCACGCCTACACCATCACCCACGCCATCGAGGACGGGAACGTGCTCCGCTTCCACGTGGACTACTTCAAGCCCAAGGAAGAGGCGGGCAAGAAAGCACCCAAGCCCGGCGAAGCCATCGCCAAACGCGCCGTCATCGAGGCCATCCTCGCCAAGCACGACGCCGCCACCGCCGGCCGCCGCTTCAATGCCATCCTCGCCACCGCGTCCATCAACGACGCCATCGAATACCACAGCCTGTTCAAGACCATGCAGACCGAGAAACAGGCCGCCGATCCCGAGTTCCGCCCGCTGAACATCGCCTGCGTCTTTTCCCCGCCCGCCGAGGGTGACCGGGACGTGCAGCAGATCCAGGAAGACCTGCCGCAGGAAAAGGCCGACAACGAGGAAGACCCCGAGGGCAAGAAGGCCGCGCTGAAAGCCATCCTCGCCGACTACAACACCCGCTACGGCACCAACCACAAGCTCAGCGAGTTCGACCTCTACTACCAGGACGTGCAGAAGCGCATCAAGGACCAGCAGTGGCCCAATGCCGACTACCCCCACGCGCAGAAAATCGACATCACCATCGTCGTGGACATGCTGCTCACCGGCTTCGATTCCAAATACCTGAACACGCTCTACGTGGACAAGAACCTGCGGCACCACGGCCTCATCCAGGCCTTCTCCCGCACCAACCGTGTGCTCAACGGCACCAAGCCCTACGGCAACATCCTCGACTTCCGCCAGCAGCAGGCGGAGGTGGATGCCGCCATCGCCCTCTTCTCCGGCGAGAAGACCGGCGAACAGGCCCGGGAAATCTGGCTCGTGGACAAGGCCCCCGTCGTCATCCAGAAGCTGCAGACCGCCGTCCAGCAGCTCGACGCCTTCATGAAGTCGCAGGGCCTCGACACCGCGCCCGAGGCCGTGCCGAACCTCAAGGGCGACGCCGCGCGCGCCTGCTTCATCGAGCGCTTCAAGGAAGTCCAGCGCCTCAAGACCCAGCTCGACCAATACACCGACCTCACCGGCGAGGACAAAGCCGCCATCGCCGCCGTGCTGCCGGAGGAGCAGCATCGCGGCTTCAAAGGTGCCTATCTGGAAACCGCCCAGCGCCTCAAGGCCCAGCAGGGCAAGCCCGGCAAGGATGATAAGCCCGGCCCCGACGACACCGACCAGATCGATTTCGAGTTCGTCCTCTTCGCCTCCGCCGTCATCGATTACGACTACATCATGGGCCTCATCGCCAAGTTCGCGAATCAGGCACCGGGCAAAGTAAAGATGAGCCGCGATGAACTCGTCAGCCTCATTCGCGGCCAGTCCAACCTCATGGACGCCAGCGCGGAGATCATCGCCTACATCGACTCGCTAAAGGACATCAAAGGAGTCAGCGAAACCGCCATCCGCGAGGGCTACACCCGCTTCAAGGCGGAGAAAAACGCCGCCGAACTCGCCGCCATCGCGCAACGGCACGGCCTCGCCACCGCCGCCCTGCAAACATTCGTGGACGGCATCCTCGACCGCATGATCTTCGATGGCGAGCAGCTCAGCGACCTCATGGCCCCGCTCGACCTCGGCTGGAAAGCCCGCACCCAGGCCGAACTCGCCCTCATGGCCGATTTGCATCCCCTCCTCACCCAACGCGCCGCCGGCCGCGACATCTCAGGACTCAGCGCGTATGCCCAGTAAGCCGAACACCACCGCAACCAAGGAACAGGCCAAGCCCGCGCTTGTGCCGAAGCTGCGGTTTCCCGAGTTTCGGAAAGAAGCCGAATGGCAGGTGAAGAAACTCAACGAGTTGCTGTTTGAGCCAAAGAAGCGGAACCGAGACCTGAAACTTGGGCCTGCTGATGTGCTGTCAGTTTCTGGCGAGCACGGGTGCGTGAATCAAATCGAGTTCATGGGCCGCTCGTATGCAGGCGTAAGCGTGAAGGACTACCATGTCGTGGAGCACGGCGACATTGTTTACACGAAGAGCCCTTTAAAGAAGAACCCCTTTGGCATCATCAAAGAGAACAAGGGAAAGCGTGGCATCGTCTCGACGCTTTATGCCGTCTATCGGCCCTTTGCTGATTGCTCAGGAACCTACTTGGATCATTTTTTCTCCGGGGACTACAACCTCAATGCGTATTTGCAGCCTCTCGTAAAGAAGGGCGCGAAGAACGACATGAAGGTGAACAACACAGATGTTCTCAAAGGCGACATCTGTGTTCCGAAGCTCCCCGAACAACAAAAAATCGCCGAGTGCCTGAGTTCGGTGGACGAGGTGATCGCCGCCCAAGCCCGGAAACTGGACGCGCTCAAGACCCATAAAAAAGGGCTGATGCAGCAGCTTTTCCCCCGCGAAGGCGAAACCCAACCCCGCCTCCGCTTCCCCGAATTCCAAAACGCCGGGGAGTGGGAGGTGAAGCCGCTTGGCAAGGTCGCGGAGAATCTCGACAACCGGCGGGTTCCCATCACATCAAGCTCAAGAAAGGCGGGTGAAGTCCCCTACTATGGAGCGTCGGGCATCGTGGATTACGTCGAAGGCTTCATCTTTGACGAGGACCTGCAACGATGGATTGATCGACATGAGAACTGCATTTCATTAGCAAAGCGCAGGCTGACACTTTGCAGAAAGGATTCGCAAAAAAGGCGACGTCCTTCTCTCGCACAAGGAGCACGGTCGGTGAAGTGGCGGTCGTGCGGAAAGTACCTCCTACCTGATGCTGACGCCGCAAGTAACCTATTACCGTGTGAAGGATCGGAAGAGGTTGTCGAATGAGTTTCTGGCTCAGCTATTCGTCTCGGCCCTTTCGTCAAACCTTGTGGGTATCAGGAGGAGGAACCAGGGCTTACATTGGGATTACTGAACAGGCGAGTTGCGTTTGCAGTTGCCCGACGATGTCGAAGAACAACACCGCATCGCCACGTGCCTCTCCTCGCTCGACGCCCTGATCGCCGCCGAGACGCAAAGCACGCCGCCCTCAGCGCCACAAGCGCGGCTTGATGCAGCAGCTTTTCCCATCCCCGGAGGAGGTTGAGGCATGAGCAAGGAAATCATCATCATCGCGGGACCGAACGGCGCGGGGAAAACGACCTTCGCACGTTCGTTTCTACCCGAGGAGGCGCAGTGCAACCGCTTCATCAATGCGGACTTGATCGCGGCGGGACTGTCTCCGTTTGCACCGGAGGTGGCGGCGTTCAAGGCGGGACGACTGATGCTGGAGGAGATCGCCGAGTGCGTCCGCAAGGGGGAAAGCTTTGCCTTTGAAACCACGCTTTCCGGCTTGAGTTATCTTGCGCGCATCAGGGAATGGCGTGAACAAGGCTACCATGTGAGCCTGTTCTTTCTCAGTCTGCCGGATGCGGAGACGGCGATCGCCCGCGTGGCCGAACGCGTGAAGCAAGGCGGGCACCACATCCCCGATGACGTGATCCGCCGGCGCTTTGCCGCAGGATTGCGGAATTATGAAGAAAGTTACCGTCAAGCGGTCGATTTTTGGACGGAGTTTGACAGCTCAGGCGAAAGCCCCTTCCTAATAGATTTTGGACCAAGCCTATGAACACACAAAACAGCAACGACTATCCTGGACCTGGCGCGGCCATGAGGGCCATGCGGAGAGCCGCCGAGATGGCCCGCGATATCGCCATCCAGACCAACACCGGGATTGTGATTCAAGTAAATGGCAAACTGACTCGAGTCTCCTCGCAGGAACTCCTGAAGACTGCACAGCGCACGCGGCAAAGACAAGTGCATGACTGACACCAATCAAAAGCAACTGGGCAACACCCTCTGGAGCATCGCCGACCAACTGCGCGGGGCCATGGATGCGGACGACTTCCGCGATTACATGCTGTCCTTCCTCTTCCTGCGCTACCTCTCCGACAACTACGAGACGGCAGCGAAGAAGGAGCTGGGCAAGGATTACCCCGATGTGGGCGGCGACGCCCGCAAGGTGCCGCTGGCCCTGTGGTATGCGAACAACGTGGACGACATCCCGGAGTTCGAGAAGCAGATGCGGCGCAAGGTGCATTACGTCATCCAGCCGCCGCACCTCTGGAACAGCATCGCCAACCTGGCCCGCACGCAAAACGCGGACCTGCTGAACACGCTGCAAGCGGGCTTCAAATACATCGAGACGGAATCCTTCGAGAGCACCTTCCAGGGCCTCTTCTCCGAGATCGACTTGAGTTCCCCCAAGCTGGGCAAGACCTACGCCGACCGGAACGCCAAGCTCTGCACCATCATCCAGAAGATCGCCGAAGGGCTGGCGGAGTTCTCCGCGGACATTGACGCGCTGGGCGACGCCTATGAATACCTGATCGGCCAGTTCGCCGCCGGGTCCGGCAAGAAGGCGGGCGAGTTCTACACCCCGCAGCAGATTTCCGACATCCTCTCCGCCATCGTCACGCTGGACAGCCAGGAACCGAAGACCGGGACGAAGAAGCGGCTGGAGAGCGTGATGGACATGGCCTGCGGCTCCGGCTCCCTCCTTTTGAATGTGCGCCATCGGATCACGGACGCTGGCGGCACCATCGGCAAGATTTTCGGTCAGGAGAAGAACATCACCACCTACAACCTGGCCCGCATGAACATGCTGCTGCACGGGGTGAAGGACACGGAGTTCGAAATCTTCCACGGCGACACCCTGCTCAACGAGTGGGACATCCTGCGCGAGCTGAACCCGGCCAAGAAGCCGCTCTTCGACGCCATCGTCGCCAATCCGCCTTTCAGCTATCGCTGGGACCCGAGCGAGAGCATGGGCGACGACGTGCGCTTCAAGAGCCACGGTCTCGCCCCCAAGTCCGCCGCCGACTTCGCCTTCCTGCTGCACGGCTTCCACTTCCTCAAGGACGAAGGCGTGATGGCCATCATCCTGCCGCACGGCGTGCTCTTCCGTGGCGGTGCCGAGGAACGCATCCGCACCAAACTCCTCAAGGACGGCCACATCGACACGGTCATCGGCCTGCCCGCAAACCTCTTTTACTCCACCGGCATTCCCGTCTGCATCCTCGTGCTCAAGAAGTGCAAGAAACCCGACGACGTGCTCTTCATCAACGCCGCCGAGCTTTTCGTGAAAGGCAAACGCCAGAACACGCTCAGCGAAGAGAATAAAGCCAAGATCATCGACACCTACCAGAACCGGACGGAGGAGACCCGCTACTCCCGCCGCGTGGACATGGCAGAGATCGAAAAGAACGACTTCAACCTCAATATCTCCCGCTACATCAGCACAGCCGTGGGCGAGGAGGAGATCGACCTGGAGGATACGCACCAAGCGCTGGTGGACATCGAGAAGGAGATCCAAACTGCCCTGAACAAGCACAATGGATTTCTGAAGGAACTGGGATTGCCGCTGCTACCCTCGGGTGCCGCCGAGGATTGAGGTTGTTTCCGTGGAAGTAGCGATTGAGAACGGAGAGGACAAGGCGCTCCCATTCCCAGAAGCATGAGCACGCCTGCGAGCCCCCTCACACCTTCGTCAACTGACGCCTCAGGCTGATCTGGACGGCGGTGATCATGATGGCGATGGTGAAGAGGATCATGACGCTGTTGATCCAGAGGGTGTTGTACTTCGTGTCGAAATACGTTTTCCGGGTGCCGAAGAAGACGTTCGGGCTGGCCTTGCGGCGGTAGTCCTCGCGCTCCATCTCGGCCTTGGTGACGAGGTCGAGCACCTTGCGGTTGACGTAGATCTCCTCGGCGCTGACGCCGTCGTTCTGGTCGAGCATGTCCTCCAGCATGGGCTGCTGCATGCGGCCACTGAGCACGGCCTCGCGGATGGAACCGAGGCGCTTGGAGATCTCCCGCGGATTCTCCGCATACAGACCGGAGACGACCGCCAGGGATTGCTTGGTGAGCTCCAGCTCATGGCGCTGCGGGTCGGTCATGGTCACGCCGACGGGCGGCAGCAGGGACTGGATGCGCTCGTCGAGGAAGTCCTGGTTCCGGGTCAGCGGATTGAGCTTTGACTGGGCGATGATGACGCCCTCGTAGGACCAGCGCAGGGGCATGAACTGGCAGATGAAGGGCACCTTCAGCTTGCTGGCCTCGTCCTCGTCGTTGCCGGCCTTTTTCAACCAGCGGCCCACGGAGTAGACGAGGTCGAGGTTCTTGTTCATCTCCTCATACTTGATGAGGGCGCCGCCGAGAATGATCTGCGGAATGAGGATGAGCGGGATGGCATTCACCGCGGTGCGGCTGTCGGAGACGATGCTGGAGATGAAGAGCCCCAGCGCGGCGCCGGTGAGGGCGGTCAGGAACATCCACCAGAGGTGAATGAGAAACATGTCGCGGATCTCCAGCACCCAGTTCCCGATGAGCAGGTAGATGATGCACTGGACGAGGGCGAAGGCCCCCAGCGTGATGATCTTCCCGCACAGGTAGTAAAAGGTGCGCAGGTTGTGATTGCGCTCGCGGCTCAGGGTGTGCCGGTCGCGGATGATCTCGTCGGCGCTGTTGGTGAGGCCGAGGAACATGGCGACCACCAGGCTCATGAAGAGGTAGGTGGGGATGTGAAACGCGGTGGCGAAGGAGTAGTGCGACTCCTCGGAGTACTTCAGCACGGTGGCGATGAGCCACGCCAGCAGCGGTGCCTCCAGCAGGGTGGTGAGGAGGTTCGTGCGGTTGCGCAGCTTGCTGAGGAAGGCGCGCTTCAGCATCGTGGCAAACAGGATGCTCTCCTCGCGGAAGGTGTGCTTCGGCGGCTTCGGCACGGCCCGGTTCCGGCTGAAGCTGTGGCTGTCGTCCCGCTTTGGACGGGCGATGAGGTTCGTGCTGCCGGGGGCGACCTGCTGCCGCGCCATGCTCTCCATGATGAGATGACGCTGGTAGGAGTCCCGCCAGAAATTCGGCGGGAAGCGCCGCGCCGCCACCAGGTGGCCGTCGGCGCTGCGCTCCTGAATGATGTCGCCGCTGATGTCGCGCAGGGGCGTCTCCAGCACGTCGAAGACAAAGTCGGGCGTCAGATTGTCGGGCGGCGGGGCGTCCGCGTCACCCACCTGGCCGGTCTCGGTGTGGTACACGCGCCAGAAGTACTCGATCATGCCCTGCGGCGTGCCGAAGTAGGCCATCTTCCCGCCCTTGTCGAGCAGCAGCGCCTTGTCGAACATCGCCAGGAGACGGGAGCTCGGCTGGTGAATGGAGGTGATGACGATCTTGTTGCGGGCGAGGCTGCGGATGATCTCCAGCACGTGCTCGCTGTCCTTCGAGGAGAGGCCGGAGGTAGGCTCGTCGAAAAGGTACACGTCGGAGATGCCGATCATGTCCAGCCCGGCATTGAGACGCTTCCTTTCGCCGCCGCTGAGGAACTTCTGCTGCGGCGTGCCGGCGAGGCGCTTGCGCATGTCCGCCAGTCCGAGTTCGGCGAGCTTTGCCTCCACCCGCTTGCGCCGGTCCTCCGTCTTCAGGTGCGGGCAGCGCACCGCGACGGAGAAGTCCAGATTCTCCTGCACGCGCAGCAGGGGATCGAAGGCGTCCTCCTGCGGGATGTAGGCGATGTAGGGCGTGATGTTCTCCAGATTCTCATAGAGCGGCAGGCCGTTCATGAGCAGCTCCCCGCCCTTCGGCTTGAGCTGGCCGCCAAGAATGCGCAGCAGGGTGCTCTTGCCGCAGCCGCTGGGGCCCATGACGCAGATCATTTCCCCGCGACGGGCGATGAAGCTCACGCCGTCCTGCGCGGTGTCGCGCCCGTCGAAGCGGTGGCTGAGCTCGCGCACCTCGATCTGGCGGATGGTGTTGCGCTCCTCCTCAATGATGCGGTCGGCGAAGTGGCAGCGCAGGTACTGCCCCTCTCCCAGCGTGATGGTGTCGCCGTCGTTGAGGGAGATGCGGTCGCGCACCGGAATCTGGCCGATGTAGATCGGGCGCGACGCGCGGAGCACCTCCAGCACGCCGGACTTCTGCGCGTAGTTGCACTCGATGCGCAGCAGGATCTCGCCGTCGGTTTCCTCGGAGAGGAGAATGTCCCCCTCTTCGAGCAGCTCGGGCTTGTTGGACACGAGGTAGGTGTTGCGGCTGCCCTCGAGGCGGAACTGGCCGCCGAACTCCTGGGCGCGAAGACGCAGGTCCCGCAGCGAGATTTCCACCTCGCCGTGGGCGATGATGCTGTCCTCCACGGACGCTTCCACCGTGGTGCCCGCGCTGAGCACCACGCCATTCAGCGTGGCCGGCGTCGTGCGCAAAGCCTCCACCGTGACGCCGAGGCCGAAGCTCAGCCGCAGGTTCGTGCCGCGCGTGCGCTGCGGCGCGATCTCCGCGCTGCCGTTTTCTGTGAGCGTGAGATACACCTGTGTGCCGGAGAGCGTCTTCTTCGCGTTGAAGTAGGAAATGAGGTCGTTGTAGTCGAGCGTGACGTCCTCCAGCACGACGCGCTCCCCGGGATAGAGGCGGGAGAATTCACCGGGCGGCTGCCGCCGGCTGCGCACGAGGATGGCGATGCTTCCGGTGTTCTTGAGCAGCACCAGATTTTCAAACCGGAAGGCGATGACGGAGCAGTCCTCGGAGAGCGAGCGAAGCAGCACGTCGCACTTTCGGGAGGAGCCGATGCGCAGTGTTTCGAGAAACTGCGTTCCCTTGCTGGCAAAGCCTTCCTCCGGCGGCTTGTCCCCCGCATTCAACTGATAGACGATGTCGATGGCCTGTGCGGCGATGCCCAGGTTCGTCATGAAGAGGTAAAACTCCACCATCTGCCGCTGATTGTGCTGCGAGCGGGAGATGAGCAGATACAGCTGTACGCCGAGAAGGATCTTCTGCTCCGGCGTCAGCGTGCCGCCGAGCTCCTTCGCCCGTTTGGCGAGGTCCTGCGGCTGCTGTAGCGCCTCGAAGTAGAGACGGCGCATGTCGGCGTAGATCGCCTCCGGGTAGTCATAGCGCAGGTAGCCGAGGCTGGACTCGACTTCCTCCTCCTCGATGTTGCCGTCCAGTTTGCTGAACCCCGCAAACACCTCGATGAGCACCGGCAGCATGGTGTTCGCCGTCGCAGCCGAAGCCGCCGAGACGCCGTCAGTCCGTTCCACAAGCCCGCCAGTCCCTGCCGCAACCACCACGCATGCCCCGACGAGCCTTCCTGCCCCTTGTTGGCGGATTGTCCTGCGACGGATGCGAATTTCTTGCGGTGACTCATGCGGGCTTTGCGTCCGCGATTATGGAGTCCGTTTCGGCAAACACAACCCATAGACGCCCCATTCACGCCTCACGCCGATGGCAGACATTTGCACGAGGGGCGATTACAGGCTTTGCCTTTGGCATCGAGCCCGCTATCGTCACCATCAGCATGGCAGCTATCAACAACGAGCCGCGCATCGAACCGGCGACCATCGAAGACCTTCCCCAGCTCGTGGAGCTGCTGGTGGCACTTTTCAGCGAGGAGGAGGACTTCCTGCCCGACCAGTCGAAGCAGGAGCACGGTCTGCGCCTCATCCTGGAGCAGCCCAACCGCGGACGCATCTTTGTGCTGCGCACCGACCACATGATCCTCGGCATGATCAACCTGCTCTTCACGATCAGCACCGCCGAGGGCGGCCTCGTCGTCCTGCTGGAGGATTTGATCATCCACCCACAGCACCGCCGGCAGGGCTACGGCGGCAGGCTTTTGGAGAGCGCCGTTCAGTTCGCGCGGGAAAAGCAGTTCAAGCGCATCACGCTGCTCACCGACCGCATCAGCGCCCACTCGCAGTCCTTCTTCCAGCAGCACGGATTCCAGTTCTCGAAGATGATCCCGATGCGGCGCACCCTGAGCGCTTCCTGATCCCCCCGCCCGGCATGCCTTCGATCCTCGCATTTCATGGCAGGCCCCCGGGCGATACCGCGCCGATCCCGCGGCAATGGGCCGAAGCCTCGGACTGGTTTGTGATCTTCACGCTCGCCACCCTGTTCTTCCTGCTGGGCGCCTTTGCCGTCTGGGCCTGGATGATCTGGCGCCGCACGACCAAACCCGAACCGCACGTCCGGCTCCTCATGGAGATGGAGGAAGACCAGAAGAACGAAGGCATGGCGACCTCCAACCGCGAGCAGGAGAACGATGCCGCCCCGTGGGAGAAGCCTTCGGACTGGTGGAAAAACCGGGACGACTGACGCGCGGATGAGCGAGGGACGACCACTTTTCCACGGCTGGCGGGCGCGGACGCATTATCTCACGCGCGACCGCCGCTTCCTGCTGCGCACCTCCGCCGTCATCATCATCGTCGGCCTCATCACGGCCAGCCTCATCGTGATCGGCCGCCAGCCGCAGGACGCACGCGGCGAGATGCACCGCCGCACGCCGGCGCAGATTCGCGTTCACCGCGAATACAACGAGCTGCGCAACGCTGACTCGCCTCAGCCGCGTGAGCTCGCCCTCTGGCTGCGCCTGTTGCTGGGCCAGTTGGAAAGGGACGCGAGAAATGCGGAAACGCTCACGTCCTCTTCCGAAACGGAAGTGATCGACGGCTATGAACTGGCCCCGTTGCTGCAACAGCACAGCACCAGCGACGCACCCGCCGGCCTGTTTGATGATTTTCTTGCCGCCGCCCTCAGGGGAGACGCCGCCGCGCTCCAGCGCCTGGGCGACCGCCTTGACGCGCAGCCGCCGCAGATGCTCGCCGCAGAGCTTTACGGGAGCGTGCAAAAGCGTCTGGGAAACACCGAGGCAGCCATGGGCGGATTTTACGCAGAAGGCCTTCAGTTCCCGGACGCCACCGCCGCGCGGGAGGAGGCGCTGCGCCTCGCCGTGACTCTGCGAAGTCTCGACACACTGCGGGGCATCGCGGCGCAGCCGGGCTGGATCGAGGCCTGCCATCCCCTGCTCCAGCACCACGCCGGCGCCCTGCTCGGCGATGTGTGGATGCAATGGCGCGGACTCGTCCATCATCGCCTGAATGAAATCCCCTACGGCATGCTGGCGCTGGCCTTTTTCGTGGCCGCACTCTGGTATTTCATCCTTGTCCAGCACAGCGACCACGCCCGCTGGCGCTGGGCGCGTCCCATGCCGGCCCTCATGGCCGGTGTGTGCAGCGTGTGGCCGACGCTCACGATCCTCGCCTACCAGGAATACACGCAGGGCATGACGAGTAGACGCACCCTTTCCACACGATCTCATTTACTACCTCCTCGGCGTCGGCCTGCGGGAGGAAGGGTGCAAGCTCGCACTCTTCGCGCTCTTCATGCCGTGGCTGCTCTGGCGGAGGCAGCCGGGACTGGCCCTGCTCACGGGCGCCTTCGTCGGTCTCGGTTTCTCGCTGGAGGAAAACATCGGCTACTACCAGGACTTCGGCGGCACCATCGCGTGGACGCGTTTCCTCTCGGCGAACTTCCTCCACATCTCGCTCACCGGCATCTGTGCCCACAGCTTCTACAACATGCTGCGCACGCGCTTTGGCACCGCGGACGAATTCATCGCCACCTTCGCCGCAGCCGTGGCCGCGCACGGCGGCTACGACTGGCTGGGCTCGGGCAGCCTCGGCGACAACGGCTGGTTTTCGATCATCGTGCTCGTGCTCACCGTCTCGCGATTCATCGACCTCCTCGCAGCGGAGACCAATCCGACACGGCTCACCATTTCCCCACGCGCCGTTTTCACCTTCGGCTCCGCCGTGTTGATCGCGGTCTCCTTCGTGCTCGGCGCGTGGACTTCACAGTCGATGGAGGGCGTCGCCCGGGCGGGGCAGGAGTCCCTCAGCATGGTTCCCATCGCGCTGCTCTACTGGCGGAAGTTCGAGAACGTCTGATTCGTCCGGTGTTTCCGCTTTGTTCTTGCCTTCGGCGTGCGGGTTTCTGATCCTCCACGCCACCATGCGCATTCCCGTTTTCCTCGCCCTCGCTTCGCTGGCGTCCGCCGATTCCTTCGACTGTCGGCATTGTGAAAAGCACCTGCTGCCGCAGCCGATCAAACTCGTCGAGGGCCGCAAATACGCGCGCGACCGCCGCATCGACATCCTTCATTTGAAACTCGACATGACGCCCGATTTCGCGAAGCGCAGCGTCGCCGGCACCACGACGATGACCTTCAAACCGATCGCGCTGCCGCTGACAGAGCTTGAGCTCGACGCCGTCGATTTGAGCATCTTCGAAGTGAGCGCCGTCGGGGCCAAGGTGGCCGAACACGAGGTCACCAACGACAAACTCGTCGTCACTTTCACCGCGCCGCTCGCCCCGGACGCCGAAGTCACACTCACCGTGCGGCATTCCGCGCAGCCGGAGCACGGGCTCTACTTTCGCACGCCGGAAATGGGCTACAGGGACGGCGACACGCAGGTCTGGAGCCAGGGAGAGGCGGAGCTTCACCGTTTTTGGTTTCCCAGCTACGACTACCCGAACGAACGCTTCACCAGCGAGGTCGTCTGCCACGTGCCGGAAGGGATGCAGGTCGTTTCCAACGGTACCCTGCAGAGCGAAAAGCCCGGCAAAGACAGACGCACCACTTTCCACTGGCTCCAGAACAAACCGCATGTGAATTACCTCATCGCGCTGGCGGCCGGCTATTTCCACAAACTGGAGGACAAGGCCGGTGATCTGCCTTTGGCACTGCTGGTGCCGCCCTCCCACGAAAAGCAGGCGGCGGGCGCTTTCGCCGACACAAAGAAGATCATCGACTTCTACCAGAAGGAGATCGGCGTTCCCTTCGCCTGGGACAAGTACTGGCAGGTCTACTGCCTAGACTTCATCGCCGGTGGCATGGAAAACACGAGCTGCACCTTTGAAGCCGCGGGCATGCTCTTCAATCCGGACACGGAGGAGTTGCGCACGCTGCACCGGCTCGATGCGCACGAAACCGCGCACCAATGGTTCGGAGATCTCGTCACCTGCCGCGACTGGGCGCATCTCTGGCTGAACGAAGGCTTTGCCAGTTACTACACGATCCTCTACGAGGAGCAGAAGCACGGCATCGACGCGATGAAGTACTCACTCTGGCTCGAAGCGGAGGAAGTCTTCCGTGCGAAGGACACACGACCCGTCGTCTGGCGCGATTACGCCGACCCGATGCAGCAGTTCGACTACCGCGCGTATCCAAAAGGAGCCTGGATCCTGCACATGCTGCGCAGCCAGCTCGGCGCCGATCTGTTTCGCAAGTGCGTCAAGACCTACCTCGACCGCCACCGCAACGGCATCGTCGGCACCGACGATCTTCAGGACGTTGTCGAAGAAGTCAGCGGCCTGTCCTTTGACCAATTCTTCGACCAGTGGCTCTACCACGGCGGCGTGCCCGAGCTTAAGATCGACCAATCGTGGGACGCCTCTTCCAAGCAGGCCAAAATCACCGTGCGCCAGACCCAGAAGCTCAGCGAGCAGGTGCGGCTCTTCCGTGTCCCGCTGCCCGTCAGCTTCAAGGTCGCCGGACACAAAGAGCCGCTGCATTTCACCATGGACGTGAACAAGGAGGTCGAGGACTTCCACTTCGTCCTCCCGGCCCAACCGGAACTCGTGCGCATCGACCCGGACTACACCGTGCTGGCGAAGATCAGTTTCAAACCGGCCGGTCCCATGCTCGAAAAACAACTGGAGTCCGACGTCATCGGCCGCCTGCTGGCCGTCCAGTCGCTGGATCGCAAGCACATTGCCCGGCTCGGGCAGATCCTTCGTCAGGACACCTTCCATGCCGTTCGCAGCGAAGCCGCCAAAATGCTCGCCAAGCTCGACGTCCCGGAAGCGCGCGCGGAACTCGTCGCATCCGCAGCCGGTCAAAAACACGCCCACACCCGGCGTGAAGTCGTCCGCGCCCTCGCCAGCCTGCCCATGCCAGAAACCCGCGAAGCACTGTGGAAGATGGCCGAAAGAGAAAAGAATCCCGAAATCCTCGCCACACTCGTCGAAAGCTGGGGAGCACGCCCCGGCGAACCCGACGTCACTCAGGCTCTGATGAAGCATCTCAGCGCCTCCAGCTACCAGGGGATCGTCGAACTCGCCGCCATCAAGGCCCTCCGTGCCCAGGATGACGAATCCGCCCTGCCCGCCATGCTTTCCCGCCTCCAGCAACCCCACGAGATCCAAGGCCGCGGCATCGGCACCGCCTTCGATGCGCTCGCCTTCCTGGCCCGCCGCCCCACCAATCCACACCGCGACGACGTGCGTGATTTCCTCGCCGAAAAACTCAGTGATCCCCGCCGTGAATGGCGCGTTGCCGCCGCCAAAGCTCTCGGCACGCTCCGTGACCCGAAAGCACTCGGCCTGCTCGACCTCCTGCTCGCCATCAGTCCCGGGAGTCGCATCGATCCCGTACGCGAAGCCGCCGCCAAAGCCGCCCAGGACATTCGCGCCGGTCTCGAAAGTCCGGCAGACCTCAAGAAACTCTGGGACCGCGTGCAGCAGCTTCAAAAGAAGAGCGAGGATCAGGCGAAGGAGATCGAAGCATTGAAAAAGAAGCCGCAAACCGCGAAGAAGTAGGCCTTCTCATGCGCTTCGAACGCCTCCAAACCATCGCCACCAGTGTCGTCAAATCCGCCCTTACCTCCTTGCCGGAAGACCTGCGCGAGGAGGCCGGTGCGTGCCGCATTGAGTTTATTGAAATGGACGCGTTGATGGACATCGACGAAGACCTCGACCCCGACCTGCTCGGCCTTTTCGAAGGCAACGCCCGCTGCGATCCCCTGCCAGAATCTCCCGACGAGATGCCGCGCATCCGGCTCTTTCTCGACAACCTTTGGGACGAGTGCCACGGGGACATCGCCACCTACCGGCACGAGGTCCGCATCACGTTTCTCCACGAACTCGGCCACTACCTCGGTCTCGACGAGGAGCAGGTCGCGGAACTGGGGCTGGCGTGACGCTTGTCAGTTCTTGGGGGGATTTCCCTCGACCACATGCGTGCCTGCAATCAGATCATGGATGCAACGGCGGTCTTCGCGGAAGATGAAGCAGATGTCCACCAGACTGTAAATCGGCCCGAGGCAGGGAACCGCGCCGATGATGCCGTTGACGAAGGCACGCAGCAGAAAGGCTTTCACAAAGCCGGGCTTCTGCCCGTCGGGATGCGTCACGATACGAATGCCCAGCATCATTTTCCCCGGAGTCTGACCACGGGTGGTCAGCATCACGATATTGATCACCAGCAGAATCAGAAAACCAACCGCAAGGGCTACGGTTGCGATCACGGCTGTGGACGAAAACTCGGGGTTGGGATTTTTCTCAAAGCCGTCGAGTTCCATGATGAGAAATCCATACGGAACCCCCATGAGAACCAGAGCCAGCAGGCCGTCGAGAATCGCAGCCCCTAGACGCTTGCCCAATGAAGCGAGCTGATCATTCCCAGTATACACAGGCACCACGTTCGCCTGTGGAGCCGCGTAGGGATTGTAGGCGCCTGCGGCGACCGATGCAGGCTGGGTAAAAACCGCCGGTGCCTGCACGCTGAATCTGGCGCTGACTAATTCCCATTCCCCCATGCCCTCCGTCCAGCAAAGATCGGTTCCCTGAAAAGTTCCGGAACTCAGGCCGGACTGAATGTCCTGCTCGGAATGCACTCCCAACTGCTGACCGTCACGGGCGATATGGTATTGGCTCATGGGCGGCTTTTCTAAATTCCCGGCGGCACCTTGTCCAGTCAGTTTCCGCTTTGTCTCAAAGACTCAGAGCTTACGCCGTCCATGCAGCGCCTGGTAGAGTGTCAGTTCGTCAACGTGGTCCAGCCCCCCTCCGGCGGGCATGCCCTGGGCGAGTCGCGTGATGGAAATCCCGGCCGGGCGCAGGAGGTCTGCGATGTAGCCTGCCGTGGCCTCCCCTTCCACATCGGAACCGAGGGCGATGATGACCTCCTCGGTCTGCAGATCACGCACACGCTCCACGAGAGACTCCATGCGCAGGTCTTCCGGCGTCACATTGTCCAGCGGTGACAAGCGACCGCCGAGAACGTGATACAGCCCCTGAAACGCGCCGCTGCGCTCCAACCGCAGCACGTCCGCGGCCTGCTCCACAACGCAGAGCAGCCGCCGCTGCCTGCGCGGATCATGGCACAGCAGGCAGGCATTTCCGCTTTCAATGAAGAAGCCACACTCCGGGCAGGGAACGATGCGCTCCCTCGCTTCATCGAGCACTTGGGATAGGGCGGAGATGCGCTCATCACGCATTTGCAGCAGCCAAATCATGAGCCGCTCCGCGCTTCGCGGCCCGAGTCCCGGCAGGGACTTGAGCTGCACGATCAGGCGCTGGATGGCGGGCGGATAGTCGATGCGCACGGCGATGATCAGGCTGCCGCGAGCTTGCGGGCGTGTTTCGGAGTCTGCTTGTCGGAGGTGTCCTTCTCCTTGGCCGCCGCCTCAACCTTCTCCATGAAATAGCCAAGAGGCGCATCGTCGCGATCCTCGATCATGGCGCTCTTGAAGCTTTCCAAGGCCTGCTTGAGGTCGCCTTTGCGGTACTGCACCACTCCCTGCCAGAATGCGTCGCGGGCGCGGATGTCCTGCTCGCCCAGGGTGCCCTTTTCTCCGAGCAGTTCATACACTTCGCTCATCTGACTGGAACCGGCCGCGCTGACCATTTCCATCGGACGCACTTCCGCCGTATCTTTGACGAGAGCGTAAGTGCGTGCGCTGATGAGCACCCGGCTGCCGTAGGCACCGTTCAGCACCGCCAACTGCGTCGAGAAGTCGATCACGTCACCGATCGCGCTGAAGCTCTCAAAGTGGCTGACACCGAACAAGCCGCAGACCGCAGGACCTGTGCTGAAGGCAACGCCGATCTGCGCCTTTTTGCCAAAGCGCTGTTCGATCTCCCGCGTCACCGCGTCGAGATGCGTGCGCAGCACCGCCGCCACCTGAACCGCGTGCAGGGCGTGATGCTCGTCCGACAGTGGAAAGCCGAAGAAGACACGCACCTGGCGCGCGTCGCAGTCGTCCAGGTAAGCACCACGCTCGATGAGGAACTCGGTCACACTGCGCTGGAAGTGCGTGGCCAGCTGCTCGAACTGCGGCGCCTCGATGCCGGTGGAAAGCTCCGCATGGTTCAGCAGGCGACAGGTAAGCACGGTGATCTCGCGCCGCTCCGTCATCTTGGCCGGATTGTTCTGGTCGGCCAGTTCCTCAAAGACGCGCGTCGAAAGTCTGCCCACGAAATATTCGCGCATGACGTGACAGCGGTACGCATTCACCGAGCCGCCAATCGCGATCCCCGCGATGCCGGCTATCCACAAGGCGAGCGAACCGGACACCGGCTCAAACAGAATCCCGCTCATCGCCATGATGCAGCCGAACGTGGCCGTCAGAAACGTACCGCCGAGGAGAAATGCAAAGCGCCGCCACTGCGAAGGCATCTCGATGCAGACCCATGCCCCGGCGAAAGCGAGCAGCGTGTAATAGGCGTATTGCAGCCACACGAGATGCTTCAGGCCGGACTGTGGAAGAATGAACCCGCGGGCATAGAGCAGATTGAACCATTCAAGCGTGCTCTTGAAGTATCCGAAGTGATACAGCGCCAGCATCGGGATGCAGACCAGCACGCCGATGAACATGGCGGCAACGTGATTACGATTCATGAGAAGGGGTTTCGGTGGTGGTGTCGATGATACGGGAAGCCGCGGGCTCGGAAGGTTGACGGCAGGTGCGAACGACGAGTTCGCTGACAAACTTGTCAGGGTCGGCAATCGCCTCGGAGTTTAGCGCAAACCGTGTCTCTCCGGTGCTGCGGGTGACCAGTTTGAGGCCAAACGGGTAGTCTTTGAAAAGCTTGGCGCACATGGCCTCGACGTTCATGCCCTCACGCTGCGCCCGCCCGGCGATCGCCGCGACGGCTGACGCATCGAAATCAAGCGTGAAACCGTGTTCACGCTGAAAGCGCTCGGCGAAACTCCTGATCTCATCCGCATGCGCCGCGCCACGCTCGACAGCCAGACTGGCGGCCTCGACCCTGGCCGCTGCCAGCACAGCTTCTGGGCGGTTTACCAATTCGCCGTCGACCCGCAGCGTCGGCAGACCGAGGCTGGGCATCTCAAACTTGAAATCCCGCAGCACCCGCTCCCACGCGGTCACCAGGCCGCGGGCTCCGGTTTTCTCCTCCGCGGCGCGCCCGGCAATCTCACGCAAAGCATCGTCCTCGAATTGAACCTTCACTCCGTAAGCCGCAAACTCGCGCTCATACTGCCGGATGAGGCTGCCCTCCGAATTCTTCATGATCTGAAACATGTCATCGGCGCTCAGCGGATCGCAAACCACCCTCACCGGCAGGCGGCCGATGAACTCCGCCTCGAACCCGTAGTCGATGAAGTCCTTGGTGAGGACCTCGCGAAAGAGATGCTCGGAAGACGGCGCGGTCATATCCGCGGAGACAAAGCCGATGGATTTTCGATTCGTGCGACGCTCGATGATTTTGTCCAGTCCCCCGAAGGCGCCGCTGACGATGAAGAGAATGTTGCGCGTGTTCACCACTTCGCGCCCCGTGCGGCCCTTGCGTGTGTCAAACATCATCTGCATCTGGCTGCGGATGTCGTTCGGTGCGTAAAGAGACACCTCAGTCTCCTCCATGAGCTTGAGCAGTGCCGTCTGCACGCCGCGCCCGCTCACGTCGCGTCCGAGTTTGTCCGGCCCGCTGCTGAGCTTGTCGATTTCGTCGAGGTAGATGATGCCGTGCTCCGCGAGTTCGACATCGCCGTTCGCCTTCGCCACGAGATCGCGAACCAGATCATCCACATCAGCACCGACGTAGCCGGTCTCGCTGAACTTGGTCGCGTCCGCCTTCACAAACGGCACGCCGATCAGATCCGCGATGTGCTTGACGAGATAGGTCTTCCCCACGCCCGTCGGTCCGATGATGATCACGTTCTGCTTTGAAAACTCCAGCCGGGCTCCCGACACGCCGGATTCGCGATCCTCGCGCAGCATGCGCGCATGGTGGTAGTGGTCGCACACCGCGGTGGCGAGAACCTTCTTGGCCTCGTCCTGCCGGATCACAAATCGGTCGAGGTGAGCTTTGATGTCGGCAGGCTTGTAATTGAATTCGAAAGCCGCGCCGGTGTCTGCCGGAGCCTCCACGTCACTTTGCTTTTCCTCCTTCTCCCGGCGTTCGCCCGGTCGATCGACACGCGTGAAGAGCACCTGGCCGCCAAGTGTGTTTTTGATGAACTCCTCCAGCTTCTGCGTCACCTCCTCGGGAGAGGCGGGTGACTTCGGCTTGTCGGGTTCAGTCGGCTCTGGGGGATGCTCACTCATGTCTCCCTGAGTCTTGGCGAGAGAGTGCCCTCTGACAAGCGGCACGATGTCCATCAAGGATGACGCTCAATTGACGGTTTTCAGGGTTGCACCGCTGCCCTGACATCCCATACTCCGCCCCCCCGCATTATGTCCGCATCCGTCAAAGTCGCCGTCGTTGGAGCCAGTGGTTACTCTGGAGCGGAACTTCTGCGTCTGCTGCTGCGGCATCCGCACGCCGAACTTGTGGCGGTGACTTCGCGTTCCCTTGCCGGCAAGCCGCTCTCCAAAGAGTTCCCGCGCTTTCGCGGTGTGGGGCTGGCGGACACCCTGACCTTCACCGCCCCTGACACGAAGGCTTTGAAAGACGCGGGCGCCGAAATCGCCTTCTTGGCGCTGCCGCACGGCGTCTCCGCCGAATACGCCAAACCGCTGCTCGAACTCGGACTGCGCGTGATCGATCTCAGCGCCGACTTCCGACTGCGGAGCGCCGCGCTCTACCAGGAGTTCTACGGTCACGCCCACACCGCCCCCGAACTTCTCGAGGAGGCCGTGTATGCACTGCCCGAAGTTCGCGCCGACGGCATCAAAAACGCGCGCCTCATTGCCTGCCCCGGTTGTTATCCCACCAGCATTCTCCTGCCGCTCATTCCGCTGTTGAAAGCGGGCCTTCTCGCCGACTCGCCGCTCGCGGTGGCCAGCATGAGCGGTGCCAGCGGTGCCGGACGGAAGGAAAGCATCCCCCTGCTCTTCTGCGAAGTCCAAAACAGCGTGCGCAGCTACAGCGTGCCTCTTCATCGTCACCTGAGTGAAATCGGCCAGGAACTCGCCCTCGCGGCCGGTCGAGAAGTGAAGCTCTCCTTTGTCCCCCACCTCATGCCGACACATTCCGGCATTTGCACCACGACCTTTGCGCAGTTGAAGCCCGGCGTCACCGCCGACCAAGTCGGTGCCGCATTGCTCGCCGCGTATGACGCGCAGCCGTTTGTCCGCCTTCTCGGCGCGAACCAGTCCCCCGACACCAAGAACGTCACCGGCACCAACTTTGTCGACATCGGCTGGTCCTACGACGCCCGCGCGGGACAACTCATTTTGATGAGCACGGAAGACAACCTCGGCAAAGGCGCCTCCGGCCAGGCCGTGCAAAACATGAACCTCGTCTGCGGATTCGAACCGACCGCCGGCCTGCTGAACATCTGACATGCCGCACAAACACGACAACGATCCCTGCGAAGCAAGAACCCCGTTCAAGGTCATCAAGGGCGGAGTGACGGCGGCCAAGGGCTTTCGCGCCTCTGCGGTCAATTGCGGCATCAAGAACCCCGAAGCCACGCGCCTCGACCTCGCCCTCATCGTCTCTGACGCCCCCACCGTGACGGACGCGGTCTTCACGACCAACAAGGTCCGCGCCGCCTGCGTCCGCGTCTGCCTTCAACACATCAAGGACAACGACACCCGCGCCATCATCGCCAACAGCGGCAATGCCAACGCCTGCACCGGCGTGACCGGCATTCAGGACGCCAAAGCCATGACCAAGGCCGTGGCGGAGCAACTTGGCGTGAAAATGCGCCAAGTCCTCGTCTGCTCCACCGGCATCATCGGCATGCCGCTGCCCATCGAGAGGATTCTCGTCAAGGTACCGGACGCCGTGGCTGGGCTGCAGCCCAAAGGATCCGACGACGCCATGCACGCGATCATGACGAGTGATACGAAGCCGAAGTCCTTCGCCGTCGAGGTGCCTTGCGGCAACGGCAGTTTCCGCATCGGCGGCATCGCCAAGGGAGCAGGCATGATCTGCCCAAACATGGCCACCATGCTCTGCTTCATCACGACCGACGCGAAAATCGGCAAGGACGAGCTGAAACGAAGCATGCGTTACAGCGTCGAGAAATCCTTCAACTGCATCACCATCGACGGCGATACCAGCACCAACGACACCGTCATTGTGATGAGTAACGGCCAGTCCGATGCGCCGACCATCAAACGCAACACGCCAGAAGCCGAACTTTTCCGCTGCGCCCTCCACAAGGTCATGCTCGAGCTTGCCAAGATGATCGTGTGTGACGGCGAACGCGTTACCAAATTTGTCGAGATCCGCGTCCGCAACGCCCGCACGCTTGTCGATGCGCGCAAGGTGGCCGAGACCGTCGGCAAATCCCTGCTGGTGAAATGCTCGTTCAATGGCGGAGATCCGAACTGGGGACGCATCATTCACGCTGTCGGCTATTCTGGAGCGCGGATTCGTGAGGAACTCATCGACATTTACTTCGGTGGCCTGATGGGCTGCAAAGGTGGACTGGCAACCAAGACCCCCATCGCCGAGATGGAGAAGGTGGTGGCAGAATCCAAGTTCACCATCACGATCGACCTCAATCTCGGCACCAGCGGCTACACGGTCTACACCAGCGACCTGTCGGAGCAGTATGTTGACTTCAGCTCCGAATACAGCGCCGCCGTGCACGCCAAACGGCAGCGCGGCCTAGCCTGATCTTCATCATTCAAACGTTCGTTTGACAAAGTCACACTTTCAAACACTTATTTGAAAGCATGGCAGCAAGTTCATCCGAAGACTCAGGCACCCGCGAACGCATACTCCTGAAGGCGGGGGAACTCTTTGCTCAAGGGCTTGAGGCCGTCTCCATGCGGGACCTTACCCAGGCGGTACGAGGTCAACCTGGCCGCCGTGAACTATCACTTCGGCTCCAAGGAAGCGCTCATCGAGGAGATCGTCACCCGCGTCATCTATCCAATGAACGAGGAGCGGCTTCGCATGCTGGCCGCCGCCGAAGCGAATGCCGCGCCGAAGCCCGCGCCAGCCAGCGAAGTGGCGGAGGCCTTCCTGCGCCCGGTGATCCACATGGTCCGGGAGTCCCCGCTTTCCGAAATGCTGTTCTTCAAACTGATGGCGCGTTGCCTGGTGGACCGCACCGTGATGATTCCCAAAGCGGCCATGACCCAGTTTGAGCAAATGGCCACGCGCTTTGCCAAGGCATTGCGAAATGCCAATCCGTCCCTCAGTCACGCCGAGGCCTGCTGGCGTCTCAATTTCACCGCGGGCTCCCTGATCAGCACGCTCGCGCATGCCGACCTTGCGATGCGTTTTGCAGGTGAAACCGACAATCCGCCCGATTCAGAAACGCTGGTCCGCCGGTTGGTCGCCCACTGCACTGGTGGACTTACCGCACCCGCCGCGACCAAAACTCGAAAGAAAGCCGCGGTGAAGGCAATCCTGCTGTCATTCGCCGCGCTCTTCCTGCTGAGTGCCTGCGGTGGCCTCATGCCAAAATCGCGGCTGCCCGAACTCGATCTCAACGTCCCAGGCACCTGGGCGGCGGGAAAAGAGGCGCGGGCGGGCGTCGATGATCAATGGGTCAGGCGCTTCCACGACTCGCGGCTTGAAGCGCTGGTGGAAGAAGCGCTGGAGAACAATCGCGACCTCAAAGCCGCCGCCGCGCGTGTCGAACGCGCGCGCGGTCAGACACGGCTCGCGGGCGTTGCCGCCAATCCCACCGCCGATCTCGAATTCACGCCGAAACGCGCCAAGCAGAACTTCATCGGTTTCCCCTTTGGCGGTGGCGGCGTACCCAGCAACATGTTCAACACCTTCGGCCTCTCGCTTGCCGTGAATTGGGAACTCGACCTGTGGGGTCGCATTCGCGCGGGCAAATCCGCCGCTTACGCCCAGGGCGAAGCCGCAGAGGCCGACGCACGGGCTGCGCGTGCCTCCATCGCCGCGAGTGTGGCACGCGCATGGTTTGCCCTGGCCGAGGCTCAGCTCCAGCTTCAACTCGCCAAGGAAACTCAAGCGGCAAACGAGGCCACAGCCAAAGCCGTGCGCGAGCGCTTCAAGGCGGGCGATGACCGGCAAGGCGCCGCCTCCCAACTCCGAATCGCCGACAGTGATGTGGCCAACTCGCGCGCCATCGTCTCCGAACGCGAGCAGCAGCTCGAATCCGCGAAGAGGCAACTGGAAGTTCTGCTGGGACGCTACCCGTCCGGCAGGATCGCCGGCAATGCCCGACTGCCCTCGCCCGGAGGCATGCCGCCTGCCGGCCTGCCGTCGGAACTCCTCCAGCGCCGCCCGGACGTTCTCGCTGCGGAACGCCGCTTTGCCGCCACCGGTAAAAGTCTCTCCGAGGCAAGGCGTGCCGTCTTTCCCCGCCTGAGTCTGACCGGCAGCGGCGGCACCAACACGCGCGAACTGGGACAACTGCTCAACAGTGACTTCGCCGTCTGGCAGATCGCCGCCAACGCCATCCAACCCATTTTCGCTGGCGGACGCATCCGCGCCGAAACGGACATCCGCCGCGCCGATGAAAAGGAGGCGCTGGCGACGTTGCAGAAAACCGTTCTGGATGCCTTCAGCGAAGTCGAGACCGCGCTCGCCAACGAGCGCCACCTCGCCTCCCGCGAGCAGGCACTCAATGAAGCGGTGCGACTCGCCCGTGAAGCCGACCAATCTGCGCGGGCCGACTACGCCCAGGGCCTGGGTGACTTGCTCACCGTGCTGACAGCGCAAACCCGCCTGCTGCAGACACGCGCCCAGCTCATCACCGTCCAGCGTCTGCGGCTTGAAAACCGCGTCAATCTTCACCTCGCCCTCGGCGGTGACTACCAGCCGCGGTCGCAACCCCAGTCATGAAAACTCTCGCCTCCATACTACTCGGCCTCGGCATCCTCGGCGGCGCCGGCGGACTCGTTTTCATCCTTGTGAAAAACAAGCCCGTCGCGCAAAAGGTCGAGCGTGTGCGAGTCGTGCCCGGGGTCAAAGTCATGATCGCCGCCAAGCAGGACGTGGCCCTGCAAATCCCTTCCCAGGGTCTCGTGAGCGCCATTCGCCGCACCACGCTGGCCGCCCAGGTAAGCGGTCGCGTGGAAAAAGTCACGCGCTTCAAGGTCGGCGAACGGTTTGCCGAAAATGACGTTCTGGTCGAACTCGAATCCAGTGACTACATCAGCGCGATCACACAGGCGGAATCTTCGCTGGCCGAGGCCCGCTCCGCCTTGATCCAGGAGCAGGCGCGAGCCGAGCAGGCCCTGCGCGACTGGAACAAAATCGCCCCGGGTCAAAAGCCAACGGATCTGGCCTCGCGCAAGCCGCAGCTCATGAGCGCGGCGGCGCGGGTGGAGGCCGCCGAGGACGCCTTGGAGCGAGCGAAGCGCGATCTCGACCGGACAAAGATTCGCGCTCCATTCGCCGGTCGTCTGAGCGCCACCTACACCGAGATAGGCTCCTATCTGCCAATGGGAACTCGCATCGCCGACTACGAGTCCACCGGGCGCTACGAAGTGCGGCTGCCCTTTTCCCTCGATGACCTCGCCTTCATCAAGTCACAAAGGGAAGGCGCTGTCACTTTGAAGGCGGAAATCGGCGGGGAAGCATTGACCTGGACCGGCACCGTTGTGCGCACGGAGGGAGAGGTCGAACGCGCGAGCCGCTCCGTCTATCTGGTGGTCGAACTCGCGGAAGATGACTCGCCAAAAAATGCCTTCCTCAAACCCGGCCTGTTTCTCCAGGCGGATGTCGAGGGGCGCGTGCTCGAAGACGTTTATGAGATCCCGAGGCTGGCCTTCCTCGACGAGACCCACCTGCGTGTTGTTGGCGAAGACGACAAGCTCATGAAGCGCCCGGTCAAAGTCGTCCGCCGGACGGCGACCACCCTTCTCGTGTCAGATGGATTGAAGGAAGGTGACCGCGTCTGTCTGACCAGCCTCCCCGCCACCATCGAAGGCATGCAAGTCAGAGTCATCGAGACCGAAGGCGCCGCCCCCGCAGGCGGCCAACCCTCTCCCTAAAAACCCGAGACCGATTCCATGGAAAAAGCCATCTACTGGTTTTCGAGAAACCACGTCGCCGCCAATCTGCTGATGCTGGCGGTGGCGGTGGTGGGCTTTTCCACATGGGGAAAGCTCAAGAAGGAAATCTTCCCGGAGACGGCGGTCGATGTGGTACTCGTCAGCATCCCCTATCCCAACGCCTCGCCCGAAGAAGTCGAGCGTGGCGTTTGCGTTCCGGTGGAGGAGGCGGTGGAAGACGTCAACGGCGTTGACCGCATCAAATCGACGGCTTCGCAGGGCCTCGGTTCGGTGGTGATCGAGGTGAAGAGCGGCTTCAAGGTGCGCGACGTCATGGACGACGTGAAAACCCGCGTCGATGCCATCACCAACTTTCCGGAAGAGGCTGAAACACCCACGCTGGAGGAACTGGTGCTCAATGCCGAGGTCATCAGCGTGGCCGTCTTCGCCGAAACGGACGAGGGCAGCCTCCTCGAACTTTCCAACCGCCTTCGCGATCAACTCCAGAGCCTGCCCGAAATCACCAAGGTCACGCTCGCCAACAGTCGCCCTTATGAAATCGGCATCGAGGTCTCGGAGGAAACGCTGCGTGCCTATGGCCTCACTTTTGACCAGGTGGCCAACGCCGTCCGTGCCAGTTCGCTCGACCTGCCCGCCGGGTCCGTCCGCACGGATGCCGGCGACGTGCTCGTGCGCACCGAGTCGCGTCGCTACCGCCCGGCCGAGTTTGCGGACATCACCGTCGTCACGCGGCAGGACGGCAGCCGGGTGAAGCTTGGAGAGATCGCCAAGATTGTGGATGGATTCGAGGAGATCGACATCGAGTCCCGCTTCAACGGCAAACCGGCGATGCTCCTGCGCGTCTTCCGCACAGGCAACGAAGACACGCTCAAAGTGGCGGAAGCCGTGAAGAACTACATCACCAACGTGGCACCGTCGGTGTTTCCCGAGGGCGTGTCGTTTGAAATCTGGAAGGACGACTCCAAATACCTGCAGGGACGTCTCGACCTGCTGGGACGCAACGCCGTCCTCGGATTCATCCTCGTCCTCGTGGTGTTGTCACTGTTTCTGCGCCCGCTGCTCGCCTTTCTCGTCGCGCTCGGCATTCCCGTGTCGTTCATGGGCGCGCTCATGCTGATGCCCTGGCTGGGAGTGTCGATCAACATGATCTCCCTCTTCGCCTTCATTCTCGTTCTCGGCATCGTCGTGGATGACGCGATTGTCGTCGGCGAAAACGTTTACGAGCGCATTTCACGCGGTGAAGACCCGAAGACCGCCGCACCCGCCGGCACTCACGAGGTCGGCGTCATCGTCATTTTCGGTGTTCTGACAACCATGATGGCCTTCACGCCCATGCTGGGCCTCAGCGGTGTCAGCGGACGCATCTGGCCGAACATTCCGCTCGTCGTCATCCCCACCCTCGCGTGGTCGCTGCTGCAGTCGAAATTTGTGCTGCCTTCCCACCTGGCGCTGCTGCGTCGGCACAATCCCGCGCGCCCCACCCTGTCAGACAAAATCCTCGGCGGAGTAGACCGTGGCCTGAAAGCGTTCGTGTCCGGTATCTACCGACCCATTCTCGACCTCGCCATGCGCTGGCGCTACGTCTCCACCTGCGTCTTCATCGCCATCCTCACTTTGGTGGTCGGCCTGGTCGGCAGCGGCTGGATCAAATTCAACTTCTTCCCCGATGTTGAGGCCGACGTAATCATCTCGCGCCTCAGCCTCGCCAACGGCGTCTCTTTTGAAAACACCCGTGCAGCCGTTAGAAAAATCGAGGCCGCGTCGAAGAAGCTCAACGAAGAATACCGCGAAAAGTACGGCACCGACGTCATCCGCAACACGCTCGCCAGCGCGGGCGTACAGCCCTTTCTCAACGGTTTTGAAGCGCTGGCCGGTGCGCCAAAAGGTGACCACCTCGGCGAGGTGACCATCGAACTCATCGACGGAGCGGACCGCCAGATGAGCGGCGTCGAAATTGCGTCGCGCTGGCGGGAACTCACGGGTCCCATCACCGGTGCGCTAGATCTCACTTTCCAAACTCAGGGTGCAGCGGGCGGCAACGCCATCGACCTCCAACTCACCGGCAACAACATCGAAAACCTCGAATCCGCAGCTGAAACGATCAAGGAGGCTCTCGCCACCTACAACGGCATCATCGACATCTCCGACAACAACCGTCCCGGCCAGCGCGAACTGAAGCTCAGCATCAAGCCGGCGGGGGAAATCCTCGGCCTGCGTTTGTCCGACGTGGCCCGCCAGGTGCGGCAGGCGTTTTACGGCGACGAGGCGCAGCGCCTCCAACGCGGCCGCGACGAGGTCAAGGTCATGGTCCGCTATCCGGAAGCCGAGCGCCGCTCCATGCACAACCTCACCGAGATGAAAATCCGCACCGCCGAGGGAGCCGAGGTTCCGTTCAGCGAGGTCGCCGAAGTCGCCATGGGACGCAGTTCCTCCTCCATCAAACGCGCCAACCGCCGCCGCGCCGTCACCGTCACGGCGGACATCGACAAAACCGTGCCTGGAGCGAACGCGAATGAAGTCGTGGCGAGTTTGACCACAGATGTGCTGCCAGCGATCCAGCAGCGTTACCCGGGCATCAATTGGAGTTTCGAGGGCGAGCAAAAGGATCAGCGCCAGTCCGTGGGCGAAATCGGGCAGAAGGCTCTCATCGCCCTCCTCGGCATTTACGTCCTGCTGGCGATCCCGCTGCGCTCCTATGTCCAGCCGTTCATCGTCATGAGCGTCATTCCCTTCGGTCTTGTCGGCGCCGTCCTTGGCCACATGGGCATGGGCTTGAACCTCAGCATCATGTCCATGTGCGGCGTCGTCGCGCTCGCCGGCATCGTGGTCAATGACAGTCTCGTGATGGTGGAATTTGTGAACCGCGAACGCGCACTGGGCCACAGCCTGCGCGAAGCGGCGCTGAAAGCCGGCGTGAGGCGCTTCCGCCCGATCCTGCTCACCACCGTAACCACCTTCGTTGGCATCATGCCGATGGCGTTGGAGACGGACATCCAAGCCCGCTTCCTTATCCCGATGGCTGTCTCGCTGGGGTTTGGCATCCTCTTCGCCACTTTCATCACGCTCTTCCTCGTTCCGGTCATTTATCTCATCATGGAGGACGTTGGGAGTCTTGCGCGCCGGCTCCTGGGCATGGCTCCCGCCGCCGCTCCGGAATCCGGCACGCCGCAGATCTCGCTTTAGATCGCCTCGAACGGGTGATGGAAACTCTTGTGTCCCCGGCAGGGTGCACTAGTCTCCGCCTCCCCATGTCGTCTCTGGACTCCCAAATCACCAAATCCGCCGTACTTCTCGAAGCCCTGCCCTACATGCAGAGCTTCCGAGGATGCACGTTTCTGATCAAGGTCGGCGGCAGCGCCATGGAGGACCCCGTGCAGGTTGATTCCTTCCTTCGCGACGTAGTTTTCCTCGAAGCCGTGGGCATCAACCCCGTCATCGTTCATGGTGGCGGCAAGGCCATCTCAAAGGCCATGAACGAGTCCGGACTGCAAGCCAGGTTCATCAACGGCATGCGCGTCACCGACGACGAAACGATCAAGATCGTCGAGGAGACGCTGGCGCGCGTCATCAACCCGGAAATCGTTAACAAGATCAACGCCTTTGGAGGCAAGGCCGTCGGCATTCCCGGCACCGAAGTCTTCACGGGGCAAAAGCTGAACCATGACCTCGGCTGGGTGGGCGAGGTGACCGACTGCAAGACCGCTTTGATTCAAGCCGCCGTCGCGGGAGAATTCGTTCCCGTCGTCTCTCCCGTTGCCCGCGAAATTGAATCCGGCAAAACGCTCAACGTGAACGCCGACCTGGCCGCCTGCAGCCTCGCCAAACGCCTCAAAGCCACCAAGCTGATCTTCCTCAGCGACGTGCGCGGGGTCATGCGCGATCCGAAAGATGATTCGACCCTCATTCCGAGCCTCGACGAGGCCAGCATTGCGAAACTGAAGACCGAAAATGTGATCAGCGGCGGCATGATCCCAAAAGTTGACTCCTCGCTCGACTCACTGCGTGGCGGCGTGGGCAAGGTCCATCTCATCGACGGACGTCTGCCACATGCGCTCATTCTCGAAATCTTCACTGACGGTGGCATCGGCACGGAAATCCATTTGTAACACGCTGATGAAAACGAGTGATCAACTGATGCAGGAATACGTCCTGCCCAACTACGGCCGTTACGACGTGTGGCCCGTGCGTGGCGAAGGCCCGTATGTCTGGGACCGCGACGGGAAGAAGTACCTCGACTTCGCAGGCGGCGTGGCCGTCTGCCCGCTCGGCCATTGCCCGCCGACCGTCGTGAAAGCGATGACCGAACAGGCGAACACGCTAATCCATGTCTCGAACTGGTACTGCATCGACAAGCAGGCCGAACTCGCGCGCATTCTTGTCGAAGAGTGTGTGCAGATCCCAGGGAAATGTTTCTTCTGTAACAGCGGCGCTGAGGCGAACGAAGGCCTGCTTAAACTGGCCCGCAAATACGGCCAGCAAACCGGTGGTCGTTATGAGATCATCACCTTCAGCGGTTCGTTCCATGGCCGCACGTTTGGTGCGATGACGGCGACGGCGCAGGAGAAGATTCACGGCGGCTTCGGCCCGCTGCCTCCGGGATTTGTCTATTCGACCTTCAACGATGTCGCCGCGCTCGAAGCCGCGATCACCGACAAGACCGTCGCCATTCTCATGGAACCGATCCAAGGCGAGAGCGGCGTGAATCCCGCCACGCCCGAGTTTCTTCGGGCCGCGCAGCGGTTGTGCCGCGAGAAAGATCTGCTGTTGCTGCTCGACGAAGTGCAGGTCGGCTTTGGCCGTGCGGGCGAGATGGCCGGATGGCGTAGCATCGTCCCCGGCGACGAAATTCAGCCCGACGGCATCAGTTGGGCCAAGGCAATCGGAAGCGGTTTCCCGCTCGGCTCCTTTTGGGTCAATGATCGTCGCGATCTCAGCAAGACGCTCGGACCCGGCACGCACGGCACGACATACGGCGGATCGCCGCTCGCCAGTGCGGTCGGCATCGCCACGCTGCGCACGATTCTCGATGAGAAACTCTGCGACAATGCCAACACTCGCGGCGCCGCGATTTCCACCGCTACGCGTGCGTGGAGTCATCCACTGATCAAAGAAATCCGCCAACTCGGCCTTTTCATCGGTTTCGAACTCAACACGGAGGCATTTAAGACGAAGGCCGGTGACAAAGCTGCTTCAATCTTCCTCGCGCAGAAACTGCTCGACGCCGGCATGATGGTCACCCCCGCCGGTCCGAACGTCGTCCGCTGGCTCTCGCCGCTGAACATCACCGAAGCGCATGCCGAAGAAGGCCTGACCCTCTTCAAGAGCGTGCTCGACGCGCTTAGCGCGTGACCACTTCCCGACCTTTTGCACCGTCCGTCATGAAACATCTCCTTTCCATCGAAGAACTCACCGCCGCACAGATCGAAAAGCTCGTCGATCTGGCCTGTGTTCTGAAAAAAGATCGTACCGCTTCCCCGCAGGTACTCCACGGCCAGCAGTGGGCGCTTATTTTCAGCAAGTCGTCGACACGGACGCGTGTGAGCTTTGAAGTCGGCATCCGGGAACTTGGCGGCCAGGTGATGTTTCTTTCCAGCGCCGACATCCAGCTCGGACGCGGAGAACCGATCAAGGATACGGCGCGCGTGATGGGCCGCATGATTCACGGCGCGGTCATCCGCACCTTCGCGCAGCAGGACGTAGTGGACTTCGCCCAATACAGCGGCATCCCCACGATCAATGCGCTCACGGACGACGAACATCCCTGCCAAGTGCTGGCCGATTTGCAGACGATCAAGGAGCGTCTCGGGGGCTGGCAGGGCAAACGCATCTGCTTCCTCGGCGACGGCGACTGCAACATGGGCCGCTCCTGGATCTGGGCTTCGGCGCACCTGGGCTTCGAACTCGTCATTGGAGCACCGAAAGCCTTCCAGCCGCAGGAGAGCTTCATGGCGCGAGTGCCGGGCGGCACGGTGCGCATCGTCGAGGATCCAGTCGAGGCGGTGAAAGGCTGCGACGTGCTCTACACGGACGTCTGGGTCAGCATGGGCAAGGAAGCCGAAAGCGCTGACCGTATTGAGATCCTCAAGCCCTGGCAGATCAACACCGAACTGCTTGCGCACGCGAATGCCGGCGCTCTCGTCATGCATTGCCTGCCTGCCTATCGGGGCAAGGAGATCACCGAAGAAGTCATGGAGGCACAGGCTGACCTGATCTTTGACCAAGCCGAGAACCGCCTGCACGCTCAAAAGGCCGTACTGGTCGAGATCGCGCGCAAGGGCTGATCGGCTCAGGCATCCAGCACGATGTCCCCCTCCGGCAGGCAGATGCAGGGCAGGCAGCAGCCCTTCTCGATGTTGAACTTGGGCGGTTGCAAGTAGCGCACCTTTCCCTCGATGAGGGCGGTCTGGCAGGCGCCGCAGTGGCCGATTTTGCAGCCCGAGGGGATTTCGATATTCTCCTTGTGGGCGAAATCGAGAACGTTGGTGGCGGCACCGCTGAGTTCGAGGTCCAGATTGGATTTGCGGAAGCTGATCTTGGTGGCGTTGATGGAAACGGCCTGTTTGACCTGCACGAAGGCTTCGTCATGCACGCGCGAGTCATCCACCCCCCACTCCCTAAGTCCGTCACGAATGCCCTGCATCATGGGACCGGGACCGCAGCTGTAATAATCGAAATTGCCAGAGGGCAGCAGACGCTTGAACAGGGCCGGGTCCACACGACCACGCTCATCGTAGTCGCTGCCGATTTCGTCCGTGGGACGGGGATCGCTGAAAACGACGACGATGTGCAAATTGGGCCAGCCGAGAGCGCGCCACTCGCTGACTTTGTCGCGCAGGATGTGGTGGGAACCGTTGACCACGCCGTAAAAGAACCAGATTTCCCGTTGGGACTTTGCCGCAACGAGGGCGTTCAACATGCTGAGCACCGGCGTGACACCGACTCCTGCACCTGACAAAACCACGCCGCCTTTGCCTTTTGAATCGAGAAAAAAATCTCCGCCGGGGGCCGCGACATCAACGACGTCGCCTTCGTGCAACTGCTCGTGAAAGTAGGTGGAGACGCTGAAGTGCGCGTCCTTCGGCGTCATCTTTTTGATGCTGACGCGATAGTGATCCGAGTGGTGGCAGTCGGAAAGGCTGTAGCAGCGCACATGTTTGCGCCCCCCGATATCGAGATGGAAGGTCAGGTACTGGCCGGGCTTGAACGTGGGAAGCGGCGTTTTCTCGTCATGTGGCACGAGATGAAAAGAACAGATGTCACCTCCCTCGTTCTTTTTGGTCCGGACACGGAATTTGCGGGTGCCACTCCAGGCTGCGGGGAGCACCTGCAGGCGGGTGCGGTATTCACGCATGCCGTTAAGACGCTCTTCAAAAAGAGCAAGCTCACGCCTGTGCAGAACGCGCATGCGCCGGACACTTGCCACCTGACGAACAAGCATCAGAACGAGCAGGCCACCACAGGCGAAGAACACCAAGTAGGCGAGGATTTCTACTGGGGAAAAACTCATGCAGATTGATTGCCCAAGGGATGCACTGTTGGTTTAGAAGCGGAAGGAAAGCTCGCAGCGGAGCCCCTGCCCCGTCTCGCCGTCGTCAAACTGACCAATGAATCCGTCCGCACGCAGGATGGTGTGCTGGTCGAGCGCCCGCTGGTAGCGCAGCCCAAGGGCATAGCCGGATCGCCCGGGGGATTGTGTGTGCCAGCGCGCACCGATCTCCGCCACCAACTGGCTTTTTTTCTCCTCATCAAAAAAGTGCTGGTAGCCGAGTCCGAAGCCCACGGAACCCGTGCTCGTCGTATTACCGAGTGCCGCCCCATAGCCGCCGAGTCCCACGGCTTCAAAGAGAATGCCCGTCGCGCCAAGAGGTCCGCCTGCCGCCGGGTCGCGTGCGGCGGAGGTGAAATTGTCCACGGAGAGAAAGGTGTCGAGGTAGGCAATGTCGTCGTTGTAGTTCATCGTGCGCGAAAGCTGGTGGAAGAAGATGCTGCCCGTACCGATGGCGGCCGTTTCCTGGTCCAGCGCCCATGAAAATGCGGCGCGCAGCGTGGAGTTGAGCTTGCCGAATCGGCGCGTCTGCCCGATTCCCGCAAACACGCCGTCGCCACCACTCGCATTGCCGCCGTCGACATAGACGACTTCCACCTCATAGGTGCTCGCGGTGTAGTCGGCGGCATAGGAGAGCGCGTAGAGCTTGGCGTCGGGATCGCGGGCGTTGCTACCGCGGTGGATTTGATCCCATGCATAGAATGCAGTCAGCCGCGCGGCCGATGCGCCAAAGAGAAACAACGAGGCGCGGGTGATGCCGACACCGTCGAGCACGTCATTGACGAGCAGACCGTCCTGGTAGGAGATCGGCATGCGTCCGACGGCGAAGCCGTAGTCGAGACTGTTCTTGTCCTCCGGATCAAGGTTGGGAAACAGCTCCCCGAAGTCGCCCTCAAAGTAGAGACTGCGAAGGTTTCCATTGAAGTGATCCATGAAGTTTTCCGAACCGTCGCCTCCGAAACGGTAGCCACTGAAACGATTGTCACGGTCCAGCGGACGGAAACCAAAATTGATGCGTTCGGTCGGCGTGAGGTAAATGTTCCCGAAGATGTCGAGCCGGTTGGCCCACTGATTGACGTTGACCAGACCGTTGTCGAAAGCCTGCACGGCCGTTCGCGCCTCGCCGTAGATGACGGTCACCGGCTGCCAGACGGCTCCTGTCGGAATCCTGAATCCGGGGGAAATACTTCCACGACCGAGAAAGGGATTCGCTCCAAACAGGGTTTTGCGATCGGGAGCTTCGAGATCCTCTCCCGACAGGTTGCGGGCGGCGATGATCTTCTTGCGCTCACGGTTGGACTTGAAGACGAGATCTTCGATCACCTCCGTGACGGGAGCCGGACGGTCAATGAAATCGTGACCCAACTCCGTCCAGGGAACATAAGTGTCCTTGAGCAGCAGGTTCTCCTCGGCCGCCTGAAGCGACAAACAGCCCAGAACGGCGACAGATGGTGCGATGCGACGAAAGAGGTGCATGATCGTCAATGGGTTAAAGGCTTCCCTCCTCTTTTGGTGGAGCGTCGCCCGCCTTTGGCGGCGGTTGGCCAAAGTCTTCCGTGGCGGGCGGCACCAGCGGCAGCGGTTTGACAGCCGGAAGCTCCTGCATCGGCAGTTTGGGCTCTTCGACCGGCAGGGGCAAGATCATGATCCCTCCCGCGGAGGAGAGCTGCTTTTCCTCAAACTTGGAATCGTATGGGAAGGGCGTGCTGGCCTGTGCAAGGATTTCCTTCTCGGAAGGAGTAAAGTCCCACTGCGTGCGCCTGCCATCGACGGTGAAGGTTTTGTCCCAGATCGTCAGTGCTCCGCCGCGCCGGTCGGAATCCCGCGTGGAGGGCGACACCCGGTGACCGAAGGCGACGCGTTTCGCGACCTCCATCGGTGACAAATCGTAATCGAATCCAACAAAGGCGATTTCCTTGATCAAGTTCACCGGCACCATCTGACAAACGAACTTCAAATTGACCTTGTACGGACGGTCACCGGTCAGCGCACTGGCGGGCACCTCGTAGGTGCCCCATCGCGACTCGTTCGGCAGCAGGACGCCGGCCTGCTTGCGTGCACCGGTGGGGCGGGCAAACAGAATGCCTGGGCGAGTGTCCGGCCGGATGTAGGGCAGCGGATCGATGACCTGATTCACCGCGAGCACCTGTTCCCGCTCGCCACCGCGAAGATTGCGCACAAGGAACTTCGACTGGAGGTTCAGCAGATCGCCATCGACGCGCCAGTTGCGATCTTCCGGCAGCAGCGGCCGCCCCAGCAGATTCTTCCACGAAGAGACATTCAGCCAGTGGCCCGTCTTCGGAGCGTTGTGATGAACAAAGGTGGAATGAATGTCTCGCACGTCGCCATTCGGATCACGATCACCGGATTGATAAAGGACACGCCCCTTTGCGTCCGTGACCGTCACCTGCAGGACCATCAAACGCTCGGCATCGAATCCCGTGGGGACGCCGTGGCCGTCCGTGCCGTTCCTGACCTGCACCTTGAAGTCGAGTCCCTTCTTGTCGTCGCGAGTGACCATGACCTGACCGAGCTGGATGCCGCGGCGGAGGATCTGCTGCCTTTCGGCATTGATCGCGTTCAGGTTGCGGAACTGCGTGTTGAGTAGCAGGCGGAAGTCCATCCGGTATTGTCGATCGCTCCAGGGCCACGGCAGGCCCTCCTCGATTTTCGGATTGTCACGCACACGCTTTTCGAAGGCGCTCTCCGCATCTCCCCAGCCATCCTCCCACTTGAAGGTGATCACATGTTTCAGACTGGCGCGCTCCTTGACCTCGATGTCTCCATTCGGTTGCACGTCTTGTTTCTGCATGTCCCACAAGAGATCGCGGACCTGTTTTGAATGCGGAAAGATGCCGGGATGGATGATGGAGTAGTCCGGGCCGACGAACATGTGGTTGGTGCGCTTGCGCGGCGGCGTTGGGGTGCCGAAGTCCGGATCTCCCTCAACGGCCCATGGCGCGCCACCGATGCGGGCGGCGGGAGCCTTGGCGTAATTCTTTTCACCCTCGGCCACTTTCGCGCCGGGCACCTTGCCCATGTGACAGTCCTGGCAGTTGGTGTTGTTCTTCGCCGCAGGCGAGTTTTTGAACTGGGTGAAGGCTTCCTCCAACCGGAAGCCGTTAAGCAAATTCACGTCATGGCAGGAACCGCAGAAAGCGGAGGTCGTGATGGGGTCGAATTTGAGGGCGTCCTTGTGAATCTTTTGCTGTCCCTGCGCTTCTTCGCTGGGCTTCAGGTTCGGATTTGAGGCGATGGTCTGCTTTAGAATCTCGCCTCCTTTCGGGCCGAAAACGGGCTCAAAGACACTGCCCTCGACAATCGCGGTGCGTCCGCTCACCTTGCCGTAGTTGCGGTCCACGCGGTGACAAACAATGCAGGTGATGCCTTCGATCGAGGCGGGATGGCGTTTGAGATTACTGGTGAAAAGCGGTTCCTCGCGCTGCATGCCGATCTGGGTGTGGCAGCGGATGCAAAAGTCGCCGTTGGTTCCCGCGGTGCGTTTGAGGATGGCCGCGTGCATCGTATTGAAGACCGGACTGAGCTGCGCGTAAGCGTGTGCGGACACCGACCACTCGCGGTAGTGATCAGGATGGCATTCAGCACAGGCGGACGCGGTGGGGAACCGCTTTTCACTCTCCAGCAGGTCGAGGAAACGAATGTGAGCCTCCTGGGCGTTGGCATACTTGATGACCGGTGCGGCCTCCTGCGGTGGTGCAGGTGTCACGCTCGCAGGCCCGGCACCGGTGATGGGACCTCCAAAAGACTCCCCGCCAAAGGATTCGGCTGCCGCGCCGGGATTGGCGGGCATGGGGGCTCCAAAGTCCTCAACTGGAGCCGCAGCCGGTGGTGCTCCGAAATTCTCCTCCGTTGCGGGAGCGGTGGCGGTCGGCGCGGGAGTTTTGGCCTCTTGGGCCGCACCCGATGCGGCGAGGGCCAGGGCAAGAAACGTACGGCTCAGCAGGCGACCCGGCAGAAGGCGTCGAATGTGAATGGCGCATTTTGTTTTCATGAGGTGCGGAATGAAGCGATGATCGTCAGGATGCAGAACAGTCAGGGCGCTGCGGCAGTCTTAGTTTTGCCGGCAGCAGAAGCAGCGGGGCGTTTGCCGCCACGTTTGGAGCCCGCCTTGAGGGGATTGGCTTCCCGAAAACGCAGCCATTCGAGCATGTCCGCCGGGCCGTCAGGGGCTGGATGGTGGTAGGCGTGACACTGGAGACAACTGTCGCCGCTTTGCTTCGGGGTGTGGCATTCGGCGCAGGTGGATTTTGGAATCTGTTCGAAGTTGCTGTGGAAGCGCGCGAGTCCCGCCTTTTCAAACCAGTTGTCGGCGGAATTCCAACTGCCTTCTCCCGGAAATGCGGCAGCATATTCCCGACCAGCGGGCGGCTGGGTGACGGTGACGTGACACTGCCGACAGTCGGCCGCCAGCAGGTGAGACATGTGGTTGTATCGCGTAAGCGGGCGATCACTTTTTGCCGGCGTGGTGTGCTTGCCGTAGGCGTGCCAATTAATGACTGCGCCGACGAGCCGACCCTGCTGATTCCGGCGCTCTTCGATCGTGTGACATTTCAAACAATGCCCTGTAGTGGGAGAAAGCGTTCCCTTGTCGAAACCCAAGCCCTCACGCAGGGTGGCCAGACGCAGCGGGTCTCGAACATCCTCCAAAATATGCTCCAGCCACGCTTTGAGCAGCGGATCGGCATGACCGGTGGACTTGTAATAAATGGTGCCATACTCCTGATGCCAGCCGCCGGAGGACGTCCAGTTGATGCGGTCCAGTGGATCGTTGTGCGGCACCTCCTCTTTTGTCGCGGCAGTGGGAGCGGGAGCCTGCCCGGCAAAAGATTCTGCCGCAGCTGCCCCTGAAGGAGCGAACGACTCCCCAGCAGACGCCATCGCAGGAGCGGGTGCTCCAAAAGATTCCGCAGTCGGAGGTGCAAAAGACTCGGCGCCACCCGCCGACGGCATCGCAGCCACGGTGGGTACGGGTGTTCCGAAAGACTCACCGGCATTGTCCGCAGGGGGCGGCGCGAAGCTCTCCGCGCCCGATGACGTGGGTGCATCCGGTTTGCGCACACGGTCTTCCTCGGATGGTACAGCAGGAGGGTAATGACTGGCGCGAAAGTCGTCGACCTCCCGCATGATCTTCACGCAAACATCTGCCCCCAGAAAGTCACGCATCTGGTCAAAGGTGTCCGGCGGCAGACCATTGATGAGGTGCTCTCTTTCGTCACATCCTGATGCAACGAGACGCCGAACGATTTCAGCGTGTCCGACCAGCCCGGAGGGCGTTTCCGAAGGGGAGTTGGCGCAAAGGTCGCGGAAGAGCTCCTTGATCGCCCAGGCCACTCGTTCCACATCCGAAAGGTGCTCGTTCTTGATGGAGGTGAGGTCGTGGAGGTAAACCTTTTGGGCGGCCAGCCTTTGCCAAGCCGTGCGCGCATCCTCCGGCAGAAGATAGAGAATGAGCCAGGGGAAATCATTGGGGGCGTAAGTCGGCCAAGTGCCCAGGGATCGCGGTGTCGCTTCCCTGGCGAGTTTTTCATTCAGCGAAATCATGTCCAGCAGGGGGTACCCTATCACGGGCAGTTTGTTACCCGACTGCGTGTCGCCTTCATGACAGTCGGCGCAGGCCTTCTCGTAGGAGACCACGTTCATGGTGCCGCTGCTTCCGTTTGAGGCATGACATGCGGCGCAAGAGAGGCTTTCGCCGTGCGGCGCTTCGGACTTGAAACCGGAAGGAACACCGCCGGCACGCTCGGCGACCTTCTCCGGGAAGTGCTTCGAGTAGTGGGACAGGTGATCGAAAAAAATGCGGGTGCGCCTGCTGGCTGGATAGGACACCGCCTCAAAGGTGGGATGCCCATGGGAAAAGCTCTCGAACTGCTGCCGGTGACAAATCTGGCACTGGCGGTTGGTGAAGGTTTTCAGATCCGCCGTCAGGCCGTGATGCTCTTTATGGCAGGTGCCGCAGCTCAACTGCTCCGCAGACGCACCCGACTTTTTGAACATCAGCGCGGCGAACTGTAGTAAAGAATCGGGTTTTGACTGCCCTGAAGTCTTCGCCCGAAGCTTTTTAGGATCCATCGTATGGGCGTCGAAAGCGTAGCGCGAAACTGGTCCTCCAATGTTCTGATGGCAGTCCAGGCACAACCGGCTGTCCGCCATTGCCCGATGGTCGAATTCACTCGAATGCATGGCCAGCAGTTTGTCCGGTCCCAGTTGCATGTCGCTGTGACAGTGTGCGCATTCGGCATTGAGCGTGGAGTGCGCCGCCGTTAGTTGTCCGGGATTGATGGCGGTCGAGCCATGTTCGCCTTCCCTGGGTTTGCGGGCGAACAGCACGGCCAACAACGCCAAGGTCATGACTGCCATGATTTTCGTCAGACGGCCCCGTAGCCGGCGCAGCGTGGGCGCCGGGCGACAGCGTGGAACGGCCCGGCAGCAGGAACCGTCAGGCAACGGTCCCTCATTGCAGGATTCTCCGCCGTGCGTTTCCTCACGCGTACACTGCCATTGGCCACCCATGCGGCGGGGCAGGCACTCACCGGACTTGCGACCGTCAAACACCATCCCTGCCCGGCATTTGCCTTTGTTGTCAGGCCCCAGATAACAGGACTTTCCCTGACACTCCAGCCCGCAGACCCAGTCCTCGTTGGGACGGTCATAAGTGACGTGCCTGTGCCGAATGTCCTGAAACTTGTCTGCCATGCGGGAAGAATATCAAAATCTGCCTTCATAGACCAGCGCGATCCAGGCATGAGCCAGGGCGACGAGGATGAGGCTGTAGGTGAAGGGAATGTGAACAAACAGCCACAGCTTCAACAGGCGCTGAGCGGCGTTTTGGAAGTCCAGATTGCGTTTGCGCTCCACGCAGTCACGCAACCGCCCCATGCTGTCGACGAGATCCTTGTCCAGATAGCGGCAGTACTCGTCCATCTGACCAAGAATGCGCTGGGCGTGACGAGAAGGATTGCCGGCTAGGAGAAAGACGCTGCTACTTCCTTGAAAGTAGGGCGCAAGCGTTTCCATGTAGAAATTACCCATCGCCGTAGAACCGGACTTCCGCTCGGCCTCCTCCACGATGTTTTCCACCTCGGTTTGCAACGCATGCCGATAGCGGGGAATGCGCTCATAAACCAGCGGTTCTCCTGATCGCGTGATGGCAGGTGGCAGCAAACGCGTAATGAAGAGACCCGCCACCCCGCTGAGCGCCACGATGGCAAATAGAACCGCAAGGATAATCTCCAGCATCCCCGAGGGCAACCGAAAGTCCGAATGCAGCAGGAACATGAATACCGAAAACCATCCGGCGTAGATGTGAAACTGAAGCCATGAGGAAGCTTTCAACAGCGGCAGGAACGGCAGCTTCTTCCGCCCGTTGAACAAAGCCAGCGCCAGCACCAGCGCCAGCAAAGCAAATCCGGTATAAATCGCTGTCGGACGAAGCGCCACCTTCAGCATGCGCCACAGTGCGTAGGCAACCACCATTCCGGATACGGATAGCAGCGTGTTGCGTAGGCGTCTGCGGGCAAAGAAATTCATCGGTTCAGCCAGGCTGCCAGTTTGTCTGTTTCCTGCATGTCCAGGCGAATGAGAGCGTCGTGAGGGCAGGCACGGGCGCAGGCTGGACCTCCCGGCAAATCATAACACAGGTCACATTTCGTCGCCCGCTGCACGGCGCCGTCGGCGCTCTGGCTAGTCATGGCCCCGCGACTGTCGAAGACGATGCGCTGCTTCGCGTCCAGCCTTACGGGAAACTGCGGCATGCCGTTTTCGTCGCGGATCTCCACCATTTGGATGTTGTTGTAGGGGCAGTTGTTTGCACAACTTGTGCACCCGATGCAGGTTCGGTCATTGATCACCACTTCCCCGCTCTCCTCACGGTGGATCGCGCCTGTCGGGCACGGGATCATGCAGATCGGGTCATGACAGTGCATGCACGCCTGCGTGATTTGAATACCCTCGAGTCGGTCCCCGTGGCGGATGAATCGCGGATTCCCGTCATGCGCGTCAGCGCAGGCGCGGACGCAGTCGTCACAGCGGGTGCAGCGGTCCAGGTCGATCAGCATCGCGGCACTGCCGTTGATCGTCCGCTTGTCCATAAAGAACTCCACAATACCGGGTCCCAGTTTCTCCCGGGCCCCCTCCCCGAGATCCGCCTCTTTGCCGGATTTCCGCTTCAGGACTTGAGGTTCCAGTTTGCGGATCTCCTCCGAGGTGAGTCGCGGCAAGATCAACTTTTCGACCAGCACCGTTGGTATGACCAGGACGTCCACATACCCCACGGCGCGCAGCGAGTGCTCCGAGGTCACCAACCCATCCGGTTTCTGCGCGTTCTGAAAAATCTCTTTCAAACCGTAGCACTGCCCTTTCCCAAGATAGGCCGTCGTCTGCTCCCCCATGTGGTGTTTTCGGCTCACCCGCACGAAACCACCGCGCACAATGACAAGGCCGTTCAGATAATCACCCTGCTGCAGAATCATCGGCTCGTTGCGCAGGCGCTGCGCTGGCGTGGTTGAATCCAGTAGTTGCTGGTAACTGCCGTACCAATCCATCCGCCCGTGCCGTTCGAACTCCGTTGCTTCCACAATCGCATCCACCTCGTCCTGCGGAAGCCTCCGGATAATGTCCAGTGTCTGCAGAAGCGAGCGCAGACCGTGCTTGCGAAAGCGCTCCTCGATATGAGCCTTCATTTCGGGGGCGTGGCTCATCATGTCACGCAGCCCCTGCCAGCGAATCTCCAGCATCGTCGTCCCGTCCTCCGCCGCGATGACCGTCGCGGTGCGCGGGCTCCGCCCCAATGCGGCGATCTCACCAAACATCTCACCGGGCTGGAGATCATTCGTGTGCTTCCCAGACAGCACTCGGGGCACATCGTGCAGCAGTAGGAGTTCGTCTTGGTCGGCCTCGCGTTGACGTATTGTGTGGTGGGGCCGAAGTTCACGCACACGCCTGCTTCCCAGAGCCCGGGCGATACTCTGAAACCAGCCCTTTTTGCGTCCCTCCCCACGACCCAGCACCTCGCGAGGCAGGCTGTCAAGCACCACGCGTGCCGTCCCCTCCAGCACCAGAAAGGCGGAGTTCCCGTAATCCCCCTCGCGAACGATGATCTGGTCCCTTTTCAGAGTCAGCAGGCGGGTGTCATTGCGAAGAATGCCCTCCAGCGGCAGATGCCGCGGAAATCGTTGTGGATCCAGTCGGTCGAAAGGGGGCAACGTCAAGATGAGCGCCACCCGCTCCGGCGTCACCTCGGCGTCAAACGGCTCGTCCCACCGAGCGGGCCTTAGAATTTGGGAACCTGCCTCACTCATGAAATCATTCGGTCAGGGATTCCGAACGTCACTTGGGCTGAAATGGGTTTCCGCGATTTTGCGTCGGAATCAGGCCATCTATACCCGCCAGTGCGCTGCCGTCGCTCTTCTGTCCGAAAGCTTCAACCTGCGCCTTGATGTCGTCCGCAGCCTTGATCACCTGCGCCGCTTCACCGCCGAGGTTGACTCCCTTGGTGATCGCCAGAATCTGCTGCAACTCCGCCGGCGCACCCGCGCCTCCAAGTTTTTCAATCACCGCAGGAAGTTCGGCACTGATGATCGTGTAAGCACGGCGTCCCATCGCCTGACGGAAGGGAAATTGATTTCCCTTTTGCACACCCGCCGCCAGCCCGCGCAGGCTGTGCTCCAGATCAAGCAGTAGTCCAGTGGTAAAAAGTACGCGTTTCACATTCTGCGAGACCGCCTTGTTGTCCTTCGCATGCCGTTCCGAGTTCGTGTAAAAGTGATGCCGCACCTCCCCCTGGCTCCAGCTTGCCAGTTCAAACCCCTCGCTTCGGGCCGGGTGTCCTCCCACGTTGATCAGTTTTTCATTGCGGGCCACATGGCAACTGAAACAGTTTTCAGCGACTTGGTAAACATTGCGCGGATTGAGCATGCCACCCTCGATGGCAAGCTTGATGCGTTCATCGTGACTGGCGATCTTTTCCTTGTCGCCATGGACGTCCACCCAGTCCTTCGCCCCTCCATGACAGGATTCGCAGCTCACTCCCCCGATGACTTTCAACATACTCCCCGTCTGCTGCCGCGTGAAATGGCACTCGGTACAGAGCTGATTGGTGGAAATCTCGTTCACGCTCCGCAGCCCCATTTTCGTAGCGATGTCTTTCGCTTTCTGAGCGGTCTTGGGATCGCGGTGAATGCTATCGCTGCGTGCATGCTTGGACAGCTTCCATGCTTGCAATTCCTCGCCATGGCACTTCTCGCAGCGTTCGGCCCCAATAACCCGCTCGGGATGCAAAGTTGAAATGGCTTGGGCACAGGCCTGATAGTTCCCCAACAATCCAACAATAAGGGTAGCGGCGGCAATCGAGGTAAGTGAGGACATGACAAGCGTGGGGTGTGCAGACGAAAACTAAAGGATATTATGCGAAAGATTGTCGACAGAGTGGAAGCCAAAAACAAGCAAACTCTTGCAGCATGAATCGTGCTCAACCTGTCTTCTAAAGAGGTACATGCCCATCCTCTCAATATTCGTTACAAGGAAAATGCTGGTGGCGACACGGCATGACCAGTTCATCATCTTGTCCCCCCTTGTCGCATCACTACCTTTAGCACCATCGCATGAGTTCATCCGTCACCCAGCACAGTCCCCTTGGCGTTTTTGATTCAGGAGTAGGCGGCCTGACCGTGGTGCGGGCCCTGCGGGAGATCCTGCCGAACGAATCCATCATCTATCTCGGAGACACCGCCCGCGTGCCTTACGGGTCCAAGTCTCCAGACACGATCCGCCGCTTCTCGATCGAGGATACGCAGTTTCTCGTCGCCCGCGGCGTCAAGGCGGTCGTCGTGGCCTGCAACACCGCCACGGCGCATGCACTGCCCGTATTGCAGACCACCTTTCGCGTTCCCATAATCGGTGTGTTGGGTCCCGGCGTAGAGGCGACGCTAACGGACCCGAACTGCGAGCGCGTGGGCATCATCGGTACTGCGGGCACCATCCGCAGCCATGCCTATCAGCACGAGATCGCCATGCGGCGACCGGACGTGAGAATCGAGGCCACGGCGACCCCACTGCTCGTTCCGTTTATCGAGGAAGGCTGGATCGATCATCCCGCTCTCAAGTCGGTACTGCGGGACTACTTGAAGCCGCTGCTCGACAAGGGCATCGACACCCTCGTGCTCGCCTGCACGCACTACCCACTGCTCGTTCCCGTGCTGAAACGCATGCTCGGGCGGAAAGTGCGACTTGTGGACTCTGCCAGCACCTGCGCCTCACATGTGAAGGTGCAACTCGAAGAGGCCGACCTGCTGCGCACGGCAAAGTCCAAGCCCACCCTTGAACTCTATCTCACCGACCTCTCCGAACAGGCGGAAAACCTCGCGAAACGCTTTCTGGGAACGGAATTCGGCAGGGTGAAAAAGGCTTCTCTTTGAGGCCAATGCGGCAATCTCAAATTGCCCGTCCATGAACTCTCGCTAGCCTCGCGCTCACATGTTTCCACGGATCTTCGACCGCTACCTCGCCCGCCAGGTCGGCATGGCCACGCTCATCGGCGTAGCCCTCCTCAGCGGCGTGATGGTGCTGGGCAATGTTTACAAGAAACTCGACGAACTGCTGGGCAACACCGAACTGCCCATCTCGGTCGTGTTGGAGTTTGTCACGCTGGTCATTCCCTTCTCCCTCATTTTCACCATTCCATGGGCCTTTCTGACCGCCATTCTCCTGGTCTTTGGCCGTCTGTCGGCAGACAACGAACTCGTCTCCCTGCGCATGACCGGCATGTCAATGACCCGCATCTGCGCCCCTGTTTTTGCACTCGCGCTCATACTCAGCGGCATCTGTCTGTGGGTGAACGTCAGCCTCGCCCCCGCGGCAAAAGACCGCATGAAACGGCTGTTCTACCAGGTAGCCGTGAAGAATCCGGAAACGCTCTTCCAAGAGGGCCAGGTTCTGGAGCGCGTTCCCGGCTACCGAATCTATACCGGCCATCGTGACGGCATGGAGTTGACGGATTTGCACATCATCAAACTCGGCAGCGGTGGCGGAGTCGGCAGCTACATCCGAGCGAAGACTGGCGACATTGTCACTGAAGAGGGCAAACTGGATTTCACAATGATGCTCAAAGGGGTCGGCATCGAGCATCTTCCCGACCCCGACCCCTCGGGCCAACCTGCCATCCCCAAACCGCTGGCGATGACAGAGTTTCCGCTCGAATTTCCGCTCTCAGACATGCAGAAAGACGCAGTGAGGGTCAATGCGAGCATGAAGTCCACCTCCGCGCTCGCCGAAGAAGTCCGCACATGGAAGGATACCTTTACCGGCGAAGCGCTCACCGACGTCACCCGCTCGCTGTCGATGACCGAACTGCACAAGCGATACAGTTTTTCTCTCGCCTGCTTCACTTTCGCCCTGGTTGGCATTCCTCTCGGCGTGACCGCGCAGCGGCGCGAAACCTCCTCCGGATTCGCCCTCAGTCTTGCCACGGCCACCGTTTACCTCGTGTTCATCATTCTTGCGGACACCCTCAACGACAAACCCGCCGCGATGCCTCATGTAATCATGTGGATTCCCAACGTCCTCTTCCTTGGCATGGGTGGCTGGCTGTTTTATCGACTCAGTAGGAAGTAGTTTTTTGTAGCCCTCCCGACAAAAGCAGGCACTCCGGGCCCGTATGGTCTGCCCTCCATGCCGAAGCCAAAGTCACCGCCCATCACCAGCCTCCTTGCGCTGTTGACAGCGACGTCGCTGTGTTCCGCTACGGACATGACCGCGGAGCAGCGTTCGTTTTTTGAGAGCAAGATCCGACCGGTGCTGGTGAAGCAGTGCTACGAGTGCCATTCGACTGACGCGAAGAAGCTCGGCGGCAAGCTGCTGCTCGACGCGCCTTCGGAAATGATCGCCGGTGGCGAGTCGGGTCCCTCGCTGATTCCCGGCAAGCCGGATGAGAGCCTCATCATCCAGGCGCTGCGCTACGACGGCCTTGAGATGCCGCCGAAGAAGCCGCTGCCGGAGTCCGTCATCGCCGACTTCGTGACCTGGGTGAAGCTGGGCGCGCCGGATCCGCGCGAAGATTTGCCGGAGACCGCCAAGACAGCGAACAAGCCCGCGCAGGAACCGCTGTGGTCGCTGAAACCGGTGGCTGCGCCAAAGCCGCCCGCTGTGAAGAACAAGGCGTGGCCGCGCGGGACCATCGACAGCTTTGTGCTCGCGAAGATGGAAGCGAAAGGCCTGCAACCAGCAGCCGACGCGGACCGCCGCACGTTGTTACGGCGGCTCTCATTTGATTTGATCGGTTTGCCCCCGTCGTCGGACATGTCCGACAGTTCTGATCTGTCGGAGGTTGTCGATGACCTGCTCGCATCTCCGCATTTCGGCGAACGCTGGGGCCGTCACTGGCTGGATGTGGCACGCTACGCGGAGTCGAACGGCAACGATGGCCTGAGCCGCAATCCGAGCTTCCCGCATGCCTGGCGTTATCGCGACTACGTGATCGCGGCCTTCAATGAGGACACGCCGTATGACCGCTTCATCACCGAGCAGATCGCTGGCGACCTGCTTCCGGCGGAGTCCGACGCGCAGCGTGATCGTCAGCTCATTGCGACGGCGTTTTTGGCCCTGAGTGCGAAGCCCGCGAAGGCGATGAATGACAACTTCGAGATGGATGTCGTCGCGGATCAAATCGGCGTCGTCGGCAGCGGCATCATGGCGCTGAGCGTCGGCTGCGCCCGCTGTCATGATCATAAAACCGATCCGATTCCCACACGCGACTACTACGCGCTCGCCGGCATCTTCAAGAGCAGCGAGACGATGTGGGGCGCCGCGGCGCATCAAAGCCTGACCGCACCGCAAACGGCGCTGCATGAACTCAAGGCGGCGAAGCCGTTGAAGCCGCGTGCGGAGATCGAGCAGATCATCCTCGACAATCCGCCGCGTCGCGCGCCGTCGAAGCCTGCCTTCAAATACGAACCCGGCGCGGCGCTGGCCATGGGCGTGCGTGAGGGGAAGGCGATCGTCGATTGCAAACTCAACATCGACGGCGAATCCAAGAAGCTCGGCCCTGCCATCCCGCGTGGTTTTCTCTCCGTGTGTGGTGGCACGACGCTGAAACCGGACGCAAAGCAAAGCGGTCGTCTGCAACTTGCGCAGTGGCTCGCCAGTCCGAAGCATCCGCTGACAGCGCGCGTGATCGTGAACCGCGTATGGCAGCATCTGTTCGGCGAAGGACTCGTGCGTACGCCGAATGACTTCGGCGCGTATGGCGAGAAGCCTTCACATCCCCAACTGCTCGACCACCTCGCCACGCAATTCATGCGCGAGGGCTGGTCCATCAAGCGTCTCATCCGCAGCATTGTCCTCAGCCGCACCTACCAGCTCAGCAACGCCTGCGATGACTCGTTGCGAAAGGCCGATCCCGACAACGTGCTGCTCACACGCCACAACCGACGTCGTCTCGACGCGGAGTCCGTGCGCGATGTGATGCTGGTCGCCGCCGGCAATCTGAATCCGCAGCCCGCGCAGGGCTCGCTCATTCAAGGACGCGACGTGCTCATCAATGAACTGCCTCCGCTGCACCAGCCGGACACGCATCGCAGCATCTACCTGACGATGCTGCGCAACTCGATGCCGCCGGAGCTGACGCCGTTCAATCTGCCCGACGCCACGGGCGTGATCGGCAAACGTGACGATTCCACGCTCGCCACGCAGGCGCTTTACTTGCTGAACAACGACTTCCTCGTCGAGCAATCACGCCGCTTTGCCGGACGAGTGCAGCAGCAGGGTGTCGACGATGTCCAGCGCATCCAGTTCGCCTACAGTCAGGCCTTCGGCCGTGCTGCCAGCGAGACCGAGACGCGACGCGCCCATGATTTCATCCGCGAGGCCGGCCTGATGCTCGCATCTTCGCAAAACGACGAGAACAAGCGGCTGAGCGATGTTTGGGCGGCCTTCTGCCAGGCCCTGCTGGCCAGCAACGAACTGCGCTACGTTGATTGAACCTGATTTGAGAGTTTGCCCTCGCAGGAACGTTGGTTTGCGAGTGAAAAACCCCTCCAGTCGGCTCCCGGTCCTGCTGCGCGTCATCGCTGCTGTGGCGATGGGCGGAGCCGTGTCTGCTTGGGCGACGCCGGCGAACAAGAAGGCGGCGGCAAACTACTTCGACCATTTCCTGCCTGCCGCGCTCGCGGATTGCACGTTGTGTCATCTGCCTTCAACGAATCACGCGCCGGAGAGTCTGGAGGAGTTTCCTCACAACGCCTTCGGGAAGGAGCTGGCGGCGATCAAGAAGAAGAGTCTGCCGGAGCGGTTGAAACAGATCGCCGACAAAGACAGCGACGCGGATGGTGTGTCCAATCTCGTGGAGATCCTGCTCGGCGGACATCCGGGCGATGCGAAGGTGAAGCCTGAGTCGCTGGCGCAACTGGATGCGAAGCGCGAGGCCTTTGACATCTTTCTCGCGCGATATGCTTGGGAGCCCTTCAAGCCGGTGAAGCGCCCGAAGATTCCTGAGCCGGGTGTGGCGAATCCGATCGACGCCTTCATCGACGAGCAATTGCAGGTGCATGAGTTGAAACCGCTTGGCGAGGCGGCGCCTGCGCAGATCGCACGACGCGTTTACGTCGATCTCATCGGCCTGCTGCCGACGCCCGTGCAGGTGGCGGAGTTTGAAGCGAGCTATGCGAAGCAGCCGGACATGGCGTTGCGCCAGCTCACCGACCGCCTCATGGACGATCCACGTTACGGCGAGCGCTGGGGACGTCATTTCATGGACATCTGGCGCTACTCGGACTGGGAAGGCTACAAAGGAGCCGTGCGCCTGAGCCAGCCGCACGTCTGGCGCTGGCGCGACTGGATCATTGAATCGCTCAACGCGAACAAGTCCTACGACCGGATGGTGCAGGAGATGCTGGCCGGAGATGAAATCGCACCCACGGATGAAAAAGTGCTGCGTGCGACGGGCTATCTGGCGCGCAATTTCCAAAGCGACCGCCTGCAGTGGATGGACAACATCGTCGAGCACACCAGCAAGGCTTTCATGGGCCTGACGATGAACTGCGTGAAATGCCACGATCACAAGTACGATCCGATCCCGCAGGCCGATTACTATGCCATCCGCGCCGTCTTTGAACCCTACAACGTGCGCACTGATCCGGTACCTGGTGAACTCGACGCGAAGAAGGACGGCATGCCGCGTGCCTATGACCAGTCGCTCACGGCGATGACCTACCTGTTTCAGCGCGGCGACGAGCGTTTTCCGATCAAGGACAAACCCATCGCTCCCGGCGTCCCGGCCATCTTTGAAGGCAAACTCGCCGTCAAACCCGTGAACCTGCCGCTGATCGCCCAGCAGCCAGAGAAGCGCGACTACTACAAGGCGGCCATGCTCGCCGCGGTGGAGTCGTTGGCCGATGCCGAACTGCGTGAGATGAAACGCAAGACGCTGGAAGAGCAGTTGAAGCTCGAAGCGCTCGAGGACGGCGGCATGAACAAGAAGTCGGCGGACTGGAAGGCGCTGGCGGCGAAGGTGGCCGAACTGCAGCAACAAACCGCGCTGATCGAAGCGCAGGACGCGATGGAAAAGGCGGATGCCGCGCTGAAAAAGGCGATGGCGACCAAGCCACTCACCACCACGGTCAAGAAGACGATTGCGACCGCAAAAACGGCGGCCGATGCCGCGAAGAAAAAGCTCGCCGAAGCCGAGAAGGCGAGCAAGACCGCCGCGAAGGACACGGATTACAAGCCGCGTGAAATGAAGTCCTATCCGGCGACGAGCAGCGGACGACGGCTGGCCTTTGCGCGCTGGCTCACATCGCCGCAGAACACGCTCTTTGCCCGCGTCGCGGCGAATCATCTGTGGATCCGGCACTTCGGCACGGGCATCGTCGCCACGCCGGATGACTTCGGCGCCAATGGCAAGAAGCCCACGCATCCGGCACTGCTCGACTGGCTGGCCGCCGAGTTCACGGCGAGCGGTTATGACTTGAAGCACATGCACCGGCTGATCGTCAGCAGCACGTTGTATCGCCGCTCGTCAGGCAGTGGCGCGCCGGGTGCCAACGACGTCGCCGATCCGGACAACGTGTGGTACTGGCGCTCGCCGGTGCGCCGTCTCGAGGGCGAAGCCGTGCGCGACAATCTGCTGCACGTCGCCGGTCTGCTCGACACCACGTTTGGCGGACCGGAGATCGAAAGCGAGGCCGCCGAGACCGGCCGCCGGCGCAGCGTTTATTATCGTCATGCGCAGGAGACGCAGGCCGAGATGGTGCAGATCTTTGACGGCGCTCGTCCGAACGAATGCTACCAGCGCGAGCTCAGCATCAAGCCGCATCAGGCCCTCGCGCTGGCGAACAGCCAGGTCACGCTGGACGCCGCCGTCGCTCTCGAGCAGCAGCTGAGCCGCGAAGCCGGAGCGGATTACGAAGCCTTCGTCACGAACGCCTTTCAGCACGTTCTCAACCGCACGCCAAAGAACGAGGAGATGCGCCTGAGCGCGGAGTTCATCAATCAATCTGGCAAGGATGGCACGCGCCTGCGGCAGCAGTTCATCGGCGTGCTGTTCAATCACAACGACTTCATCACCCTGCGCTGATCTCATGAAACACAAACTTCCCGGCTGCACCGGCACCCGCCGCCAGTTCCTGCTCGACACGGGCATGGGATTCACGGGCCTGGCGCTCAATGCGATGATGTTTCGCGACGGTGTGGCGCAGGCCGCGCCTTCGGAGACCGATGTGCTGACCGCATGGCAAACGGGCGAGGCGAAGGCGAAGTCCGTGATCTGGATGTTCATGATCGGCGGCACGAGTCACGTGGAGAGCTTCGATCCGAAGCCCGAGCTCACGAAGTACGGCGGCATGTCCATCGACGAAACGCCGTATCGCGAGGCGGCGGACCAGTCGCGCATCAACAAGATCCTCGCCGAGCCCGGCAAGGAGAAGCGCGAGGTTTACAAGAAGCTGATGCCGCTGATCGCCGGTCACAAAAAGTACGGACAGAGCGGCATCGAGGTCAGCGATCTCTTCCCGCACATCGGCGGCGTGGCGGACGATCTCTCCTTCCTGCGCGGCATGTGGACGATCGACAACAACCATGGCGCGCAGCTCACCTTCCACACGGGACGCAAGATCGGCGACACCGGGCATCCCACGGTCGGCGCCTGGGCGAGCTACGGTCTCGGCACGCTGAATGCGAACCTGCCGGAGTTTGTCGTGCTGGGCGAACCCAGCGCCGACTGCTGCGGGCGCTCCTTCACCTACGGCAGCGCGTATCTCGGGCCGGAATACGGCGGTGTGCGGCTCAAGGTGGATCCGAAGAACCCGCTGTCGTATGTGCATCCCGCCGATCCGAATCTCACGCCGGACGAGCAGCGCGACGCCTTCAGCCTCATCGGCGAATTGAACCAGCTTTCAGGCATCGACTATCCGACGGACGCACAGCTCAACGCCCGCATCAAAGCCTACGAACTCGCCTTCCAGATGCAGATGGCCGTGCCGGGCCTGATGGATTTCTCCAAGGAGCCCGAGCACGTGAAGCAGCTATACGGTCTCGATCGCAAAGAATGCCTGGCTTTTGGATCGCAATGCCTCGCTGCGCGTCGTCTCGTGGAGCAGGGCGTGCGCTTTGTGCAGCTTTTCCACGGTTACAGCGGCAATGCCGGACGCTGGGATCATCACAAGGACATCGCCAGACTCATGCCGCCGATGTGCGCCGAGATCGACCAGCCCATCGCGGGGCTTATTCACGATCTCAAACAGCGCGGCATGCTCGATGAAACGCTCATCGTCTGGGGCACCGAATTCGGTCGCACGCCGGGCGCGGAGTTCCGTGACAAGAACGTCAGCGGCACCGGGCGCGATCATCATCCGCACGGCTTCACCTGCCTGATGGCCGGCGGCGGGGTCAAAGGCGGTTTCGTGCATGGCGCCACCGACGAACTTGGCTTCCACGCCGTCGAAGGCCGCCAATACGTCACCGATCTGCACGCCACCGTGCTGCATCAGCTCGGCCTCAACCATCGAATGATGGTTCCCGGCCGTCAGCGTCTCGAGCAGGACTTTGGCAATGTGATCCGCGATATTCTGGTGTGAGGAAAGCAGTCTGCCCACGACCATGGCCTACGACCCGTCACTTGCTGATCGAGTGACCGATGCCTTTACCGCACGGCGGGTGCGCTTTGCCACCAAGGCCATGTTTGGCGGCCTTTGCTTCATGGTGGATGACAAGATGTGCGTCGGCATTCTTGATGAACGGCTCATGGTGAGGCTCGATCCTGCCGAGGAAGCGGCTGCTTTGAAGCGCGCCGGATGCAAGCTCATGGACTTCACCGGACGCCCGATGAAAGGCTACGTCTTCATTGAACCGCGTGGTCATGCGTCGGAGGCGCAGTTGAAGCACTGGCTGGACCTGGCCCTGGCCTTCAACCCGAAGGCGAAGGCGTCGAAGAAACGCTGAGCGTGTTCCATCGAAAGTAGCGCGCCGTTTTGCCCGTAGTTTGCCGGTCACTTCCATGCGTTCCCACCCCACGTTCTCCCGCCGCCAGATGCTGCACGCTGCCTCGTGCGGTTTTGGCTATGTGGCGATGTCGGGAATCGCGAACGCGGCGGGCGCGGGCCTGGATGCACGGCCGCCGCGCCTGCGTGCCAGAGCACAGCGCGTGATCTTTCTGAACATGTCCGGCGGCCCGGCGCAGATGGACACGTTTGATTACAAGCCGCAGGTCGGGAAGAAACCGCACGCCGGTTCGGTGGCGGAGTTCAAACGGCGCGGTGAAAGCGGCCTGTGGGTGTCGGAGCTGCTGCCGAACATCGCACGGCATGCGGACAAGCTTTGCGTGCTCAACGGCATGACGGCCGACACGAGCATCCATGCGCAGTCGATGCTGCAACTGCACACCGGTGATCGTCTGCGGCCCTGTCCGAGCATGGGCTCGTGGGTGGCGTATGGTCTGGGCACGGAAAACAACAACCTGCCCGGCTTCATCAGTTTCAACACCGCCAAGCCGAGCGAATACGCATCGCAACAACTGCCCTCCGTGTTTGGCGGCACGCCGATCGGTGTGAACGGCGAGGACATGTCGAAGGCGACGATCAGCGACATTCAGGGCGATCATCTGCCGCTGAATGTGAAGCGGCGGCAGCTGGATTTGATCCAGGCGATGAACCGCGATCATCTCGGCCTGCGTGGCGATGATGCGCAGCTCGAAGGCGTGATTCAGACGATGGAACTCGGCTTTCGCATGCAGGCGGCGGCGCCCGGACTGCTCGACATTTCGACGGAGTCGAAGACCACACTGGAGCGCTATCGCGTCGGCAAGAATTTCGCCGCGGGCACCTGCAAGAACAGCGACTTCGGCCGTCAGTGCCTGCTCGCGCGCCGCTTCTGCGAGGCGGGCGTGCGCTTCATTGAAATCACGCACGGCAGCTGGGATCAGCATCAGGATCATCGCCGCGATCTCACCGCCAACTGTGCCACCACCGACGCGCCCATCGCCGCGCTGTTGGATGATCTCGACCAGCGCGGTCTGCTCGAAGACACGCTCGTCGTTTGGGGCGGTGAATTCGGTCGTCCCGGCATCACGCCCGGTCAGGACAAGGACCAGTCCGGCCATCAGCATCGAGCCTTCACCTTTTGGATGGCGGGCGGCGGCGTCAAAGGCGGGCATGCGCATGGCGCCACCAACGAGAATGGCAGCACGGTGGTCGAGGGCGCCGTTCACTTCCGCGATCTGCATGCAACGATCCTGCATCAGCTCGGTCTCGATCACGAAAGCCTCGCTGTCGTCAGCGGCGGCCGCCGCATCCGGCTCACGGGTCTGCAAGGCGGCAAGGTGGTGAAGGAAATCAACGCATGAGGTGCTCGATCGTTGCCTGCGCGGCTGCGGCCATCGTGCTCACGCCGTGGTTGCGTGCCGAAGTGGTGCGCGTCGAGGTGACGGATCGCTCGGCGTTTGCCGATGGGGCGAGCTTCGGCCCGGCGGGCGCGTATGAGCGCATTCGCGGGCGGATGTATTTGGAAACGGATCCGCTGCATGAGGCGAATGCGCGCATCAGCGATCTTAAAAGGGCGCCACGCAATGCGCGTGGCAAGGTGGAGAGCTGGACGGACTTCTTTTTGCTCAAGCCGGTGGATGCGCGGAAGGGCAACGGGCAGCTTCTCTACGACGTGCACAATCGCGGCAACATGCTCGCGCTTTGGACCTTCAATGATGGCGAGCGCACGAACGATCCGAGGTCGGCGGTGCATGCGGGCAACGGCTTCCTGATGCGGCATGGGTTCTCGGTGCTGTGGTGCGGCTGGAATGGCGAAGTGCAGGCGGATGACACGCAGCGTCTGCTGTGCGGACTGCCCGTCGCGACTGAGAATGGGAAGACCATCACCGGACGCGCTCATCTGGAGATCAGCAGCACAGAGAAGGTTTACAGTCGTGCGTTTTCGTGGAGCCCGTGGGGCATTGGCGCGGCGTTTCCCTCCGTGAGTCTGGACAATGCCGATGCGACCCTCACGATGCGGCCGGATCGTGATGCGGACGGTGTGGAGATAATTCGCAACGAGTGGGCGTTTGGTCGATGGGAGGACGGCAAAGTCATCGCGGATCCCACGCATGTGTATGTGAAGGCGGGTCTGCGCCCGGGCTGGCTTTACGACCTCGTTTACACGGCGAAGGAGCCGCGCGTGACTGGTCTCGGACTCACCGCACTGCGCGATTGCGTGTCGTTCTTCCGCCACGGGGACGCCGCCATGAATCCGCTCGCGGGTGCGATCGAGAATGCCTGCGTGTTTGGCATCTCGCAGTCGGGACGTGTGATTCATCACTTCCTCTATGAAGGTCTGAACACCGACGAACAGGGACGTGCGGTGTTTGATGGCGCGCTGATTCATGTCGCCGGTGCGGGAAAGGGCATGTTCAACCATCGCTTCCGCATGAGCACCGAGTATGGCACGCAGCACGAGGGACGTTTTTCGGGCTCCGAGTTCTTCCCGCTCGCGCCGCTGCCGCAGACCGATCCGGTGACCGGAGAAACTGGCGACTCGCTCGCACGCTCGCGGAAGTCCGGTCATGTGCCGCGCATCATCTTCACCCAGACCTCCACGGAATACTGGAGCCGCGGGGCCTCGCTGTTACACACCGATGTCGAAGGCAAATCGGACCTCACGTTGCCTGAAGACGTGCGCGTGTATTTCATCGCCGGAGCCGAACATCTCGGTAAAAGCGACGGCACAAACGGCATCTGCCAGCAGCCGCGCAACACGCTCGATGATCGCGGGCCCGTGCTGCGAGCGATGCTTCTGAATCTCTCGGAGTGGATGCAGACCGGCAAAGCGCCGCCGCCCAGCCGCCATCCGACACTGGCGGACGGCACGCTGGTTGATCACGAGACCTGGCGGGCAGCGTTTCCGCAAATTCCCGGCTGCAACCTGCCCGCGCATCATTATGAGCCCGCGCGCCTCGACTTCGGTCCGCGTTTTCACAGCGAAGGCATTGCCGACGTTATTCCGCCGAAGTCGGGCAAGCCTTTCCGTACGCTGCTGCCCGCTGTGAACGCCGACGGAAACGAAACCTGCGGCATCATCCTGCCCGAAGTCGCCGTTCCGCTCGGCACCTACACCGGTTGGAATCTGCGAGCGCCAGAGTTCGGTGCGGAAACGATGCTCTCGCCGCTCGACGGCATGTTCCTCCCGTTCGCGAAGACGAAAGCCGAACGCGAAAAGTCCGGCGATCCGCGCTTCTCACTCGAAGAACGCTATCCGACACGCGCCGACTACCTGAGCCACCTCACCGAGGCCGCGCTGAATCTGCACCGCGAAGGATTTCTGCTCGACGAGGACGTCGTGCGCATTTTGGAGCGCGGCGTGAAGCAGGAGTGGTAACGGCGACGGATCAGTTGCGATCTTCATGGCAATATGACAGCATCGGAATGTGAAATCGCTCGTGCTCTGGAGCCTTGCCCTGCTGGTCGTCATCGCCTGGCTTTCGCAATCGACACTGACCTACCACGCCACGTGCGCGAACTGCCTTGCTCAGGCGCATGGACGTGAGATCTCGGTCCTTGGTGTGCGGGTGAACCGTTCCTTGGATATTCGGACGAATCCTGATTATCCTGAACTGCCGCCCGACGGTTCAGCGACCTACCAAAGGATCATGGGCCAAGCATGCACCCATCAGTTCAAGCGTGGTGGCATGGGGCGTTCGAGTCTTGGAATGATTAGCTGCGGCCATTTTCCAGAAGAGCATGCGTTTTCTCCGCGCATTCAGGCCATTCGGGAAATGTTTCTGGCGTTCCAGCGCATCGGAAAGCTCGAGCTTGCGCGTGATTCTTTTCGCTGGATCGACACTGAACTCAAGGGGGATGACAGCTTGAGAGACGCGCTGAATTATTCCCGAAGAGACCTCGGGCCGACCTATCTGAATGAGTTTGCTCGCGTGATGAAATCGGTGAAGACCGAGGCCGAGTGGAGGAGAATTCTCGATCGTGCAGAACGACGCCAGTTCGATCCTCCCGTTGTGCCCGATTGAGACGGCAGCACAGGCGTGTTAACCTCTTTGGGTGGATCGTCGACTCTCACGGTTCTCCCGTCGAAGATTGGGTGCCTGCGTACCGTACACTACCGCTCATGAACACGCCCGCCGTCCCCTCACGCCGTCAATTTATCAAAACTGCCGCCGCCACCGTGGCGACGTTCAATATCGTGCCGCGTCATGTGCTGGGCGGGCCGCGTTTTGTGCCGCCGAGTGAAAAGGTGAATGTGGCGATCATCGGCACGGGCGGGCAGGGGCGGACGAATGTGCGGGCGCTGATGCAGCTCGACGACGCGCAGATCATCGCGGTCGCCGATCCGGCGGAGTCGTTCAGCTTGGAGAATTTCTACTTCAAAGGCATGGGCGGACGCCTGCCGGTGAAGGCCGAGATCGAGAAGCACTACGCGGCGAAGACGCCCAACCACCGTTGCGCGGACTACGTCGATTTTCGCGAGATGCTGGAGAAGGAGAAGTCCATCGATGCGGTGCTGGTTGCCACGCCGGATCATCTGCACGCATATGCGTCCGTGATTGCGATGCGTGCCGGGAAGCATGTGTATTGCGAGAAGCCGCTGACGCACAACATCTGGGAGGCGCGCCACGTTGCCAAAGTCGCCGCGGAAACCGGCGTGGCGACGCAGCTCGGCAGCCAGGGGCATTCGTCGCTAGGCACGCGTGAAACGATCGAATACATCCAGGACGGCGCCATCGGTGCGGTGCGTGACATTCACGTGTGGGTGAGCGCGAAGCGCTGGAATCCCACGCTCACCGGCAAACCAACCGAGACACCGCCAGTGCCCGCCGGATTGAACTGGGATCTGTGGCTCGGACCGCGCAACGAACGCGCCTTTCATCCGGCCTACTTCCCGGTCGCCTGGCGCGACTTTTGGGACTTCGGCTGCACGGGCATCGGCGACTTCGCCTGCCATGACATGAACAGCGCCGTGCGCGCCTTTGACCTGCCGATTCCTTCGCGCGTCGAAGCGCATGCGGCCGGCGTGATGGACAGCGAGATCGCGCCACACGGTTCGATGATCTACTACACTTTCCCCGCTGCGGGAGCGCGTCCGGAGATTCGCATGACGTGGTATGACGGCGGTCTGATGCCGGAGAAACCCGAAGCGCTGGGCTCCTTCCCACTGCCGAAACGCGGCTGTCTTTTCATCGGCGAAAAAGGCGTCATCCAGTGCGATGGCGGCGGCGGTGCTCCGCGGCTCTTCCCTGAGGCACGACGTGCCGAATACCAGAAACCCGCGCCCAAACTGAAGCGCTCCAACGGTCATCACCGCGACTGGGTGGACGCCTGCAAAGGCGGCGATCCGGCGACGAGCCCCTTCGATTACGCCGCGCATCTCACCGAGATCGCGTTGCTCGGCGTGCTGTCGTTGCGCACGCAAAAAACGATCGACTGGGATGCGGCTGCGATGAAAGCCACGGGTCTGCCGGCTGCAGATGCGTTCATCAAGGAGAGCTACCGCAAAGGCTGGGAAATCGTCTGAACCATGAGCGAAACCATCGACTTCACACCTCTCACCGCTGCCGATCGCGAACCCGTCGCCCGGTTGCTGCATCGCGCTCTCGTTCATTGGTATGAGAGCCGTCTCGGCCAAGGCGCACGCTTTGGCGACAGCCCTGAGCCCTTCACGCTTTTCCCCGATGTGTATGAGGCGCTCGATCCTGGCGAATGCGTCACCGCCCGCACCGAAAGTGGCGAGATCGTTGGCGTGTGTTTCTCGCATGAGCGTGAAACACATGTCTCCGTCGGCATCGTCGCCACTTCGCCGGATGCGGGCGGACGCGGCATCGCGAAGAAGATGATGTCGCTCGTGCTCGAGAAGGCGAAACGCCTCGGCAAACCGGCGCGGCTTGTGTCGAGTCTGCTGAATCTCGACTCGTTCTCGCTCTACACTCGGCTGGGATTCGTCCCCGGAGCCATTTTTCAAGATCTGCTCATCACCGTGCCTGAAGCCGGCCTGGCAGCCGCTGCGCCCGCAGGTATCGAACGCGTCCGCGAAGCCGTTTTGGCCGATGCGCCGCGAATCGCCGACTTCGAGCAATCGCAGCAAGGCATCCGCCGCGAGAAGGACTTCGCGTTCTTCGTGCGCAACGAGGTTGGTGCCTGGCGTATGCTCGTCTCCGAGGCCGCAGATGGATCCGTGAACGGTTTCCTCGGCATGAGCACGCATCCGTCGTGTACCATGATCGGTCCCGGTGTCGCCGCGGATGAGGAGACAGCCATCGCCTTACTCTGGAAAGCGCTCGATGGCTTTCGCGGCAAGACGCTCGTGTTCCTTGCTCCCTGCGCAGCTTCCAGGCTCGTTCGCACTGCCTACGCGTGGGGTGCTCGGAACGTCGAACTCCACGTCGCCCAATCCACCGCGCCGGTCGCCTCAGCGCGCGGCATTGTTTTTCCCACGTTCATGCCAGAGACGGCGTGAAGCAGTCTTTCCACCCCGTATTTTTGTCCATGCTGATCATGAAGAAGTCCCTGTTCTGTCTCGTCGTGCTGTCGGGTGCCTCGCTGGCGCTCGCCGCTGAACCCGTGCCTGTAGCGCATTGGAGTTTCGATGGTGACAAGCCGGAGATCGGTCAGATCGAGGGATCGGTCGTGCTGGGGCAGGAAGGACCTTCAGCGAAGCATTTTGCGAGTTTCGCGGCCGATAATCGGGCGGCGTTGTTCGGCGGTGAGAAACCAGGGTTCATCCGTGTGAAGGATTCCGGCAAGGCGAGCATGTTCGACTTCGACAATGGCGACGCGATCACCATCGAGGCATGGGTGAATCCAGCAGCGGTGCCGAAGGGCGGGAATGTTTACATCCTCGGCAAAGGACGCACCAGCAATCCGGGTGTGGCGAACGACAATCAAAACTACGGCCTGCGTCTCTGGGAAGGCGGCGGCTTCCTGCGACTGAGCTTTCTCTTCCGCAGCCGTAAGGACGGCGATCACGCGGGCGACTGGCATCGCTGGACCACGACGGGTGGATTCGGCGCAGGTTCCGGCTGGCATCACGTCGCGGTGTCGTATGTGTTCGGCAAGCCGGAGACGATGCGTGGCTACATCGATGGCGAAGACGCGACCGGAAAATGGGACATGGGTGGTGCGACGACGCAGGCGCCGGTGGTGGACGATGACGAAGTCTGGCTGGGCACGTCGATGAGCAAGCAGGCGAGCGTGAGTTTTGACGGCCTGATGGACGAGGTGAAGCTCTACCGCGAGGTGCTGCCGGAGAAGGTGATCGCCGCACGCTATCCGGTCGTGCCTTACACGCCGCAACTGCCGGAAGGCGGCCTGCCGAAGGACAAGGTGCGTGTCGAGATCGTGGAAAAGCTCGGCAAGACCGGCAAGTGGCCGCGCATGTTCCCAGAACCGTCGGATATGTATGAAGAAGACGTTTTCGGCTTCTTCCAGATCGCGCAGAAATACACGGACAGCGGCGTGCGTGCCGAGCGCAGCAATCCCTACCTGCTGCGGGCGATGGCCAATATCACGCTGCTCGAGGGCAAACAGGAAATCCTCATGCGCGTGCGCGGTCAGGGCCGTCTCTGGATGGACGGGAAGGTCATCGGCGAGATCGCCTTTGGTCATACGGGCGGCGGAGCGCACAACGAAGTGGAATACGAGAAGGCGGAGTCGAGCGGTCCCGCGCTGCGTCTTCTTGGGCCGGGCGATCGCGAACTGCGCGTGCCGGTGCAGGGCGATGGCAAGGCGCATGCGTTGGTGTTCGAAATGATCGCGGGCAATGGCCGCGTGCGCACCACGCTTGGCGAAACCAGCCTGAGCGTTCGCCGCGCCGATGGTCAGCAGGTCCTGCTCACGCCGTCCACACGTGTTGTGCCGCTCACCGACGACGGCTGGGCTTCGTATCGCAAAGAGCGTCTCGCCTACTACGCCACGCTCGATCAGCAGAAGCGCCGGACTCTGCGTGCGAAGCAGGACGCGTATTGGACGGCGCGGCATGAGAAGGCGCGCGCCACAGTCGCAGCCACGCCGCAATCGGGCATCGATGCGATCCTTGCCGCATCGTGGGCCAAATCCAACGCTGCGGGAGAGCAGGTCGCAGGCGGCATTGATTTCGCGAAGCAGATCAAACCGATCCTCGCTGAGAACTGCTTCCGCTGTCATGAGGAAAAGGCGAAGGGCGGTCTGCGCCTCAACACGCTCGAAGCGGCGATGGAAGGTGGCGAGTCCGGCGATCCGGCCATCGTTCCCGGCAAACCGGCGGAGAGCCGTCTCATCAGCATGATTCATCCGGATGCCGGCGAGGACATCATGCCGCCGAAGGGCGATCCGCTTTCCAAAGCCGATCGTCAGTTGCTCGCCGACTGGATCAAGCAGGGCGCGTCGTTTGCGAGCGCGGGCCGCAAGATCGAACCGGCGCGTCTGACCGAGGATCTCGAGTTCCTGCGCCGCGTCACGCTCGACACCGTGGGCGTCGTGCCGAGTGCGGATGAGATCACCGCGTTTCTCGCCGAGGACTCGCCGGACCGGCGCTTGAAGACCATCGACCGTCTGCTCGATGACCCGCGTTACGCCGATCACTGGACGGCCTACTGGCAGGACGTGCTCGCGGAGAATCCGAACATCCTCAAGCCGAGCCTGAACAACTCCGGCCCCTTCCGCTTCTGGATTCACGAGGCGCTGAGCGACAATCTGCCCATGGACCGCTTCGTCACCGAACTGATCATGATGGAGGGCGACGTGCTCGCCGGAGCGCCGGCCGGATTCGGCATGGCGGCGCAAAACGATGTGCCCATGGCCGCGAAGGCGCACATCCTCAGCACGGCCTTCCTCGGCCAGGAGATGACCTGCGCGCGCTGCCATGACTCGCCGTATCATCAGTCCAAGCAGCGCGATCTTTTTGAGATGGCGGCGATGCTCAATCGCAAGTCTTTGACGCTGCCCGCGACGTCGTCGGTGCCCATGAGCACCTTCGCCGGGCGCAAGCCGCTGATTCAGATCACGCTGAAACCCGGCGCCGTGATCGAGCCCGCGTGGCCACAGTTGTTTGCCAAAAAGATCCTGCCGGGTGACAAGGCCGCGCCGGTGAGCCAAGCCGGCGACAGCCGCGAGCAACTCGCTGCACTCATCACCGCACCGGAGAACACACGCTTTGCTCAAGTGATCGTCAATCGCATCTGGAAGAAGCTCATCGGACGCGGCTTTGTGGAACCGGTGGACGACTGGGAATCGTCGAAGCCCGCGCATCCCGAGCTGCTCGCGTGGCTCGCACGCGAACTCGTGGCCAACAGCTACGACATGAAGCATTTGCAGCGCCTCATTCTGAGCTCCGAGGCCTACCAGCGCCAGGCGCGACCTGCCGAGCCCGGTGTGGCACCGGATTTCGCCGCGCCGGTGCAGCGGCGCATGACGGCGGAGCAGATCGTGGATTCGCTCTTCGCCGCCGTGGGCAAGGATCTCGACTCCGAAGAACTGACGATGGACAACGACGGCACGCAGTCGCAGAGCGCGATGATCAGCCTCGGGCATCCGCGCCGCGCGTGGGAGTTCACCTCGCTCTCGAATGAGCGCGATCGCCCCAGCCTCGCGATCCCGAAGGCGCAGTCGATCGTCGATGTGCTGGAGAACTTCGGCTGGCGTGCGTCGCGTCAGGAACCGAAGAGCGTGCGCGAGACGGCGGCCAACGTGCGCCAGCCGGCGATCCTGGCGAACGGCTCGCTGGGGCGCTGGGTCAGCACGCTGAGTGAAAACAGCGGCATCACCGCGCTCGCATTGCAGCCGAAGTTGAGCGCGGGCGAGCTCATCGACCAGATCTTCCTGCGCCTGCTCACGCGTCACCCCACGAGCGAAGAACGCGCAGCCTTCACGCGGCTGCTCGGTCCCGGATTCAACGAGCGCATCATTCCGGAGGGCCAGCGTCCGCCGCCCGTGCAGCTTCCGCCGCTGAAGTATGTCGCGTGGTCGAACCATCTCTCCGCCGGTGCCAACAGCATCAAGATCGAGATGGAAAAACGCGCCCGTGAAGGCGATCCGCCAACCACCGCGCTGCGTGCTGAATGGCGCGAGCGCCTCGAAGACATGGTCTGGGCCACGATCAATTCGCCGGAATTTGTCCATCTGCCCTGATTGCATTCCAACACCGATTTCCTCATGAAAAGACGTTCCCTTTTGAAACTCGCCGGCGCGGCCGGTGTCGCCGCGAATGCCGACCTCGCCTTGATGGCGAAAGACGCTGCGCATGTCGCGCACTTTCCCATGGGGAAGGCGGAGCACTGCATTCACATCTGGCTCGGTGGTGGTGCCGCGCAGGTGGACACCTGGGACCCGAAGGCGCTCGGTGATGCCACGGCGAAGAAACCTGGCAGCTATTATCCGAGCATCGAGACCTCTGTGCCGGGTGTGAGAGTCACCGAACATCTCTCGCGCTGCGCGAAGATGATGGAGCACATCACGGCGATGCGGACGGTGAATCACGATGTCATCGACGAACACGCCGCCGCCTCAAATCGCATGCACACCGGCCGCAATGTCAGCGGGACGACCGTGTATCCCTCGCTCGGGTCGATGATCGCCAGCGAGCGCGGTGCCGCCGCCGAAGGCGTGCCCTCCTATGTGCTCATCGGTTATCCGAACTTCTCGCGCGGCCCCGGTTTCCTCGGCGCGAAAGCCGGCTTCCTCTACCTCCTCGACACCGAGGCCGGTCCTGCGGGGCTGAAGCGCCCCGAGCACATCCTCGATCCGCGTCAGAGCCGCCGCGAGGATCTGCTCTCCACCTTGCGCCACAGCGCGAAGGACCTCCGTGCCGGACCGATGATCAACGAATACGACACCGCGCTGGAAGAGAGTCTGCAACTCGCCGGACCGAAGTTCATGGAGGTCTTTGATTTGAAGTCCGAGAAAGGCGAGTTGCGCAGCGCCTACGGCAGCGAATTCGGCCAGCGCTGCCTGCTTGCGCGGCGTCTCATTCAGCGCGGCGTGCGCTTCATCGAGGTCTCGCACAATCTCAACTTCGTCAACGGCACCGGCTGGGACACGCACAACCAGGGACAGATCAAACAGCACGTGCTCATCGAGGATCTCGATCAGGCACTCAGCACGCTCATCAACGATCTCAAATCTCACGGTCTCCTCGACAAAACGCTCATCGTCGTGAACACCGAATTCGGACGCCCGTCCGAGTTCGACGGCGGTGGCGGACGCGGGCATCAGGGGAGCGCGTTCAGCGTCGTGCTCGCCGGTGGCGGCCTCAAGCACCACGGTGCCTGGGGCGTGACCGACGACCTCGCCAAGACGCCCGTCGAGAATCCGTGCAGCGTGCCCGATCTGTTCGCCACCATCCTCGCTACCCTCTGCATCGACCCGTCCAAGGAACTCCACGATGGCGACCGCCCCGTGCCCATCACCGACCGCGGCCAGCCGGTGCAGGCGATGTTTGGCTGAGATGGGCTGCAAACGTCCGCATGGGGTGACCGTTGGTCTTGAACCATGAAGCTTAGTCCCATTGCCATTCTTCCGCTGCTCATTCTCACAACAGCCTTTGGCCAGACAAAACTCCAGAAGGCCGACGTCACGCTGACGCCACCGAAGAACCTCAAAACGACTCTGCCGCCGGGTTACACCATCCCTGTCGTTGATATCAGCGCCGAGACGCAGCGGCAGGTGATCGTGGATCGCGAAAAGGGCCAGTACCTCGGCCACCCGACGACCGTCCTGCTCGAAGACAACAAGACGATGCTCACGGTCTATCCGAAGGGTCATGGACGCGGGGCGATCGTTTACAAGCGCAGCAGCGATGCCGGCCTCACTTGGAGCGAGCGCCTGCCGACGCCGAAGTCGTGGGAGAGTTCGCTTGAAGTGCCCACCCTGCATCGGGTCATCGACGCAGCGGGCAAGAAGCGCATCATCATGTTCAGCGGACTCTACCCCGTTCGCATGGCGGTGACGGAGGATGATGGTGCCACATGGAGCGAATTGAAACCCATTGGTGACTTTGGCGGCGTGGTCACCATGAGCACGGTGATCGGCCTGAAGACACCGGGACACTACCTGGCCTTTTTCCATGACGATGGACGCTTCATCCGCGGTGGTGACGTCGAGAAGTATCGGATCAAGAGCCCGCATGCGCCGGATTACAGTTCCTCGACAGCCAAGCCGTGGCGCTTCTGGGTTTACACCACCCTGTCAAAGGACGGGGGACTTACCTGGAGCGTGCCGACACCGATCGCGATGCTGCCGGACGCAAATCTCTGCGAGCCGGGAGCACTCCGCTCGCCCGACGGAAAACAGATCGCCGTCCTGCTGCGTGAGAACAGCCGGAAGTACAATTCCTTCGTCATCTTCTCCGACGACGAGGGCCTGACCTGGAGCCAGCCGAAGGAACTTCCCGCCGCTCTCACCGGCGACCGACATGTGGCAAAATACGCCCCGGACGGCCGTCTCTTCATCAGCTTCCGTGACACCACTCACGTCAGTCCGACAAAGGGCGACTGGGTGGGCTGGGTCGGCCGCTATGAGGACATCGTGAACGGCACCGAAGGCCAATACCGCGTCCGCATCATGGACAACACCAAAGGCCAGGACTGCACCTATCCCGGCGTCGAACTTCTGCCGGACGGCACCTTTGTCACCACCACCTACGGGCACTGGACCGAGGGAGAGGAAGCCTACGTCGTCAGCGTGAGGTTCAAGCTTGAGGAACTCGACGCCAAGGCGAAGAGCGAGTGATCTGGTTCCCGTTAAGGGCGGCCAATGCCTTTACTGGAGGCAAACTGGCGGTGAGGGAGGGAAAACCCGCCCAAATCTCCAGACCATTGCTTATCAATGAATTACGAGCATCCGACTTGAGGTAGGTATGACAGCGAAGTGTGACAGTGACAAGCTAATAATCCTCCATCTCTTGCTCCTGTTTCCTTTCAAGCCATTCATCGAATTCCTCTCGCGTCTCAAAGCTGTCGTCTTCATACCAATCTTCTCCGTACTTCTTTTCCATGTAGGTTCTGTAAGCGGCCTCTTGTCTCTGGTCCTCAGAGTCTGCCGCATTTGCTAAGGCTCGCTCGCGATCTGCAATTTTATGGCATGATTTGCAAAGCACTTCCAAGTCAGAGAACAGTTCTCGTCCCAAACGATCATAATTTAAGTGATGCACTTCTACATCCCATCCTGAATAGCGGCATCTCTTGCATACATACCCAAAATGCCGTTTCACCGCTTCAGCGGTGCGTCGCCACGCAGGCGACTTGATGTAGGTTTCATATTCACTACTGCGAGACATCTGGGCTTTTGGAACGATTTTAAGAAGCTATCAGATGTAGCGAGAAAACCAAAACGCCTCCATCGCTTCATCGGGAATCTCTGAGGCGAATCCTACATTGCCAAGCAACGAACTGTGATGCCGCCGCCATGCTTGCCCCAATTTATCGACCAACGCATTCACTTCTGGCCTCGCTTGCTCCATGTGAAAGTGAAACCAATAAAGAGCCGGAACAGGAACCCCCTTCATTGCTGAGAACAGATTCACCGTGAAAAAAACAAACTCTCGGATTTCTCTAAAGTCTCTTTGAAGGGCGAGCTGCGCAGCGTGGATAGTCGCGGCAGGAGAGAACGACATCTTGCCATCATTAACCAGCAATAGAATCCCCCTGTGATCATGCAAATTGAGGCGGGATTTTGTTTCGCGAATCTGCTTGTTGGCTTTCTGAATCCTCTTCACAATTGAACGCCCTAGAATTTTATAAATCTGCGTTTGCAACGCTTTCGGCATGTCTTTCCAATATGCATCATGCACAGATTCCTCTGTAACCTTCCCCGCGTTCTTCCAACTCCGCCAAAGATCATCCACCCTCTTATTTCTCTGGGGGGAATCAAAGTTGTCTTCTGTTAAGCATTTCAATTCCGCGACGACCTTGTACTGAGGAAAAACGTAGTCGGCGTTATTGAAGTCTGGCGAGCCATCAAGAACGTCCGAAAGGACAGTTCCGTCACACGACCGCACCACCTCGCTGAATTCCTTCTCCACGTCTATTTTGGGGAATTCAAGCAATGCGTCCTGCATGGTAGTGCAAGAACGTGATGCTTTGCGGTCAATACGCCAGTTCCTTCCCGCTCCATGCCGCTTTGATGCGCTGAACGGTGAGCTTGGATTTTCCCGTGATGCTTGCGATCTGGCGAAGGGAATACGTTCCGGCATTCAGAAGGCGGATAATGTCTTTGTGCTTCGCGAGGCGGGCTTTCTGCGGCATTGCGGAGCCTTTCGGACGGCCAAGGGTTTTCCCTTTGCGGCGGGCTTCTGCCAAGCCGGAGTTGATGCGCTCAATCAGGGTTTCGCGTTCGCTACGGGCCATCTCTGCTAGAAGGGCAAACATGATGGCAGCGGCAGGATTGCGTTTGCCGTTTTCCAAGAGGGTTTCAATGCCCTGTTGATGCCAGTAGAGGGACACTCCCACGTCTTCCAAGGCTTCAACGAAGCGGTGAGCAATTGAGCTACGGCGGGCAAGGCGGGACACTTCATGCACGAGAACCTTTTTAACCTTCCCGCTTTGAGCGAGGGAGAGCGCACGTTGCAGCCCTTCCCGGTCGGACTCATCGGCCTTGCCGGAAATCGTCTCTTTGCAGACCTCCACGACTTCGTACCCCTTCTTGGCTGCGTATTCGGTGAGTTCCGAAACTTGGCGGTCTGTCTCTTGGCGATTGGTGGAGACGCGAACGAGGATGGCAACGGGCATGAACTTCTTTTCCATGCCTCCATTTGTAGCAAATGGGCTACTTTAATCAACTGATTTCGGTATCCCATCAAAAAGACCGGGAAGCGCCAAATTTCCCCTGTGAACTTGAGTTCAATTTCTGAGAACGATTTTAGTAGCCCGCTCATTGAAGCCGTCCCCCATTCAAAGGTTTCAATCCTCCCTCGCGCCTTTTCCTCACCTCGTTCAAGGCGTCCAAAAACCGTCCGGCCAACTGCCGCATTTTCTCAGTTTTCCGAATCTCCTGCAAAACGGGGTGGTCTGGCGTCGCGTCGTCCGGCACCTGTTGCTTGGCAGTGCCAGGATCAATCGGGGCGGGTTTGCCAAAGTCTTCCGGGTGGCGTCTTTCCAGCATCCAAGCCGCTGCCCTCCAATCCTGCTTTCCTGCCTCTTGGATGCACGAGACAAGCCGCAGCATGGCGACGGCCTGAGAACGGCGGAGAGCCTTGCAAAACTGGCGAAACCGCAAAGGAGCGCCCTTTTCCTCTCCCCTCACCCGCCAGCGGTTCAGCGTATCGTAGGAAATGCCCGCCAGCATGGCGGCATGTTTGAGAGGCAATCCCTTTTGGATGGCAGCAAGAAGCCGGGTTTTGCGCTGCTTATCGAGCAAGCACGGCCTTCCTCCTTTTAGAGGCTTTGCGGCTTTCGGCTTTTTCTTTCCTCCCGGCATTTCAGTGAATCGAAGTGCTCACCCCGGCATCCTGCATTCCATCGGCAATCTGTGAACTTGAGTTCACAAAACCAAAGGCAAGAGGGGACGCAAACGAGAACGGCCTATCAAGGCCGGAACAGGCAGAGCAAGGGGCAGGAGTGAGCATGAGGAACCATAGCGAGGGGAGGCTCATTGCTCAAACACCGTAACTTCCTCGAAAACGCTGCTTTTTCGGCGCTCTGCGTTCGGGCCATTTTGCGGCAGCAAAGCAGCAAACGTTTTTCCAGTCTGTTCCTTCTTTCCTCAGGGCTTCCCGTTCTCGCAGACGCGATAGAACACCTGCGATTATCTAGTCCTTTCCTCCCCCCACTTCCTTTCCCTGCCCTCCTTTCCTTGTCTCTTCCTCTTTCCCCCTTGTACCCCCTATCTCTATCTCTGTACCTATCCACCCTATCCCTATCCATTCCCAAAGGGGTACCCCCCTCCTATAGCGACTCGGTTCCTCGTCGCGGCTAGAACCGGATTTTAGCTCACTTCTCACATTCGCACAGTGCCAAATCCTCAAACGCCTCCCGCTTCAAAATTCGCACGGCGTCCGGTTTTGTGAACTCAAGTTCACGAGTCGTGCTTGATGGCAAAAGGAGGTCGGAAACGCAAGCCTAGAAAACTGCTGACAAATCATGACCTTCCGTCCCCTCTTCCAGAGTTGACTACCGGGATTTCCAGAGTGCCGAGCGTAAGTGCTTTGATGCCCGAATCTGAACTTGAGTTCACTTCGCGAGCGAAGCGCTTGTTACAACTGGCTGTCGCTATGAGTAATTTTCGCCCCCGTGAGAACATCCTGAGCTTTCCCCAGCGATACACGACAGTTCTCCAACGAAATTCGTCTCAGTCGATCTGCGGCGCTCAACGCCTCCCGCGTTTTTGCTGAGCGCGTTTCTTCAAGACAACCCCATGCTTGACGCAAGTTCAAAAGAGCGTCCGCCAGATGCCCTCGAAAGGTGCCAATCGTGTTCAAGCGATGTTCATAGCCATAAATAGTTTTCAGATCATAAATCAGGCCGTCCGTTCTCAATCTCGCATTCCTTATCGAGTCCAATCCCGCCGCAACTTCCTCCTGCACAGGACTCTCATTTTCTGCTTCCGTCCACAGTTTAGCCGCTGTCTCTAGCAGGTACGTTGCTTCTTTTTCAGTAAACGGTTGAGGCGCGTTGTCGTCAACGTTGGCTGCCAGCATCGCCTGAGTCTCATTCTTCGCAGTTTCCTTCCCTTTGAAGAAATTACTCAGGAAGGCGAGCGCTCCGCAGACCATCAAAGGAAGCAGGCAGCCATACCCCAAAACTTTGTCACGTTTCGAGAGCGGCTTTTGCTGTGGCGTGCCTCCGACAGAAGCCCCTGCCTGCTTTTCAATGCTGGAAACATCACGGAAAGCAGCGCTGTAAGCCCTCCAATCTTCTTGCCCCTGCGGCACAACTAGCGTTTCAGGCGTGACGATTCCTTGCGCTGCTTTTTGCTGCAATTCAGCAAGGGTGAAGGGGCCGAAAGTGGTTCCTTCGTGAGCGTAGTACCAAACGTCGCTGGATGTCGTTTTGTCATTCATGGCTGGCTTTCTGAAAATCACTTTCCACCACCGCGCCCGGATGATCCGAACGGGTGGCCGGAGAGTTTAGAAGCCGCCAAGGACGACCGCGACGGCCTTTAAGCCGGAGGCTCTGGACATAACCGTCGCCTCCCGGCCATTTCTGGTCTGGGAAGCGACGTGTTCGCGGCACACGTCCGCCGCCTTGGGCGAGGTTCTAAAGTCTCGGCTGGCATCTCTGCCAGCGATGCGAGGCTAGATGAAGGCCCATGACCCTGCAAGGATCAAAGGCACGGTTTCAGCGATCTCGAATCCGCTTGGCAGGTGGCACTTTGCCCTTCGCCGGCGAGTGAAGGTGCGAAAGGTCCAACCCGGCGTACCTCACCTTTGCCAAATCGCGGGCAAGCAGTCGGAAGAACTCTTTCCCGCGCCCATATTCATTCATCACGAGAGAGGGATTTCCCTCGCCGCCCTGCCAGCCGCCCAAGGCCGCGACAGATTCAGCAGACAAACCCGCTACGCGCATCGCATCGCGGAATGAGTGACGGAACGAATGCAGACTGGCCTTGGAATCACGGCCAAGGGCGCTCTTCACGAAGCGGGGGAACCACTTGCTGAAAACGTGCGAGTAGTAGCCTTTGGCTCCGCTTGGCAGTTCAGGGAACAGGCGTGGCGAGCCTCCCGCTTTCCGCCTCTCTGCCACGAATTCGAGAAAGCCCATTTTCAACAACTCAGGATGCAACGGCACGTCGCGCCTGCTTCGCGTCGTCTTCAATCGCTTGTCGCTCTTGTCCGCCTCTTCCGCTTCCTCCTGAATCGCCAGATAGGGAATGCCGTCGCGCTGCTTCACATCCGCGATATGAAGCTGGCAGGCTTCATTGGAACGAAGCCCTTGGAAAAGCCCCAGCAAAGGCACCCAAAAACGCCCGCGCCTTGGCTTGTTCTGGCCGCGCTTGGCATAACCGCGCTCGTCATCAACGCAGCCAGTGAAAAGCGGCGCTTTGAATAGCCGGTTCAGTTCCTCCATGCTGAACTGTTCTTTGGGCTTGTGCTCATCCTTCCCGAACGACCGTTTAAGCCAGCGATCTTTGGCCGGGTTCATCGCCATCATTTGCTTTTCGACGGCGAAATTGAAGACGCCTAACAGAACGGTGAAGTAGTTCTTTTGCGTCCGCTTGTTCAGGCGTCGCGCATCTTGCGCCTTGTCGGCTGCTTCAACCGCCTGCGGCAGCAAGAGGCCGGGATAACGCTGTGCGGAGTTCACGGGCAATTTGCGCAACAAGTCACAAAGCGACTCCGCCACCTCCTGATTGATCTTGGAAAGCGGAAAGTCTTCCCCCAGCCCCTCACGAAGGATGCGGCAGGGCATTTCATACGTTCGCAGCGTGGCCTCTGAACGCTCCGCATCCCGTAGCGTCTTGATGAACCGCGCCAGCAATTCCCCCACGGTGGCGCTTGGTCTGTCATCTCCAATGGAACTACTGGCAAACACCTCACGATAGTTCAAGTCTCGCGCCTCCACCGCCTGCCCGTTCAACGTGTCCATCTTCCGCGCTGCGTGTTCTGCCTCCACCGCACGAAACAAGGGACGCAGAGTCTTGAAAGCCGGGCTTTCGGGCGGGCATTGGATGCCCTCGCTTTCGAGGAACCGCCGCACAGAAGCCGCCGCATCGTCTGCGGGGTAGTGTTTGGAACCGCCAGAGAAGCTCTCGCCGTCCGCTGAAACGGTGGCAATCATTTCCCGCCTCTCCGCGTCGTCCATTTTCAGCCCTTCGCGTTCCCAGAAATCTCTGAACTTGCGTTCAAGTTTCACAAGGTAACGGGCCGCCATCGCGTAAGCCTCGCGTTCTGTCACGGTGAGCAGAACCCTTTTCCGTTTCGGCTCTGGCTTCGCGGTTTCCAGTTTCCGGCGTTCCTCATCAAAAGCCGCCTGCCAGCGCATCCGCTCAAAAGCCAGCTTTCGGCAGGCTTCGCGATAGTCAGAAGTCCCCAAGGCTTCGCGGATGTGCTCCCTTTTCAGGGACTCCCGCAGGTCTTTGGGAACTTTGAAGTTGGAATAAAAGCGCGCTCCGCGACGCAACAAGCCCTGTTGGCGTGGCATGTCTTCTTGGGGTTCAGGTGTGACAGTTTTGTGTGTCATCAGGCGCTCTGAATCCCTTTTAACCATAGGCTTTCCCTTCGTACGAAGGAGATTTCACCTTTCGGTGAGAAACTGGCGGTGAGGGAGGGATTCGAACCCTCGGTAGCGGATAAGGCTACGCATCTTTAGCAAAGATGTGCTTTCGACCACTCAGCCACCTCACCAATAGTTGTTTCGCGGCCGGAGAGCCTGCGGGCTGCATCTGTAGCGTGCAGGGCCGGTTTGCGTCAAACGAAATGTCGTTATGGGATCATCTCATTTCAGCAGATCCGGTCGGTTCGTTTGGGTGCGTTCCAGAGCCTGCTGCGCCCGCCACTCGGCGATTTTGGCGTGATTGCCGCTCAGCAGTATGTCCGGCACCTTCAATCCGCGATACTCGGCGGGTTTCGTGTACTGCGGGGCTTCCAGAAGACCGCTTTCGCCGAAGCTCTCCTCCACTGCGCTCATTTCGTCCCCCAGCACGCCGGGCAGGAGGCGCACAATGGCGTCCATGACCACCACGGCGGCGATGGCACCGTTTGTCAGCACATAGTCACCGAGACTGATCTCCTCATCCACCCAGTGCTCAATGATCCGGTGGTCGACGCCTTCATAGTGCCCCGAGAGGAAAATGAGATGCTTCTCGCCGGAAAGCCGCCGCGCCGCCGCCTGATCAAATCGTTTCCCAGCCGGTGAAAGGTAAATGATGCGCGCCTCTGGCGTGTCGAGGCGGTCTAGGGTCTCAAACACCGGCTCGGGGCGAATGACCATCCCCTGCCCTCCCCCGTAGGGCGTGTCATCCACATGACGGTGCCTTCCCAGGCCATGTTCGCGCAGATCGTGCACGCGCAGGTCGAGCAGGCCCTTTTCCTGCGCACGGCCCATCATGCTCAGGCCCATGGGAACCGAGACGAGTTCCGGAAAAAGGGTCACCACATCGATCTGCATGCCGGGCTATGCCGCAGCCTTTTCCCGAGGGCAAGCGCGTCATTCTGCGTGCATCCCGGGAATGAGCCTTGACGCTTCGGACGGCACCCCTACTGTCGCGGCTTCCCTCCCCCCATTTTCCATGAACATCCACGAGTACCAAGCCAAGCAACTGTTTGAAAAATTCGGCGTCGCCAGCCCCAAAGGGATCGTCGCCAGCACGGCGGAGGAAGCCGGCGCTGCGGCGCGTGAAATCGGCGGCCCAGGCCTCGTTGTTAAGGCGCAGATCCACGCCGGCGGCCGCGGCAAGGGCACCTTCAAGAATGGCTTCAAAGGCGGCGTGCACGTCGTCGACACGCCGGAGCAGGCGGAAGAAAACGCCGGCAAGATGCTCGGACAGACCCTCGTCACTCACCAGACCGGAGCGGACGGCAAACTGGTGAGCAAGGTGCTTATCGCGAAGGCCGTCGACATCACGAAGGAATACTACTTTGCCATCCTCTTTGACCGCGGTTCCAGCAGCCACGCCATCATCGCCAGCACCGAAGGCGGCATGAACATCGAGGAAGTCGCCGAGAAGACCCCGGAAAAGATCACCAAAGAGTTCGTGCACCCCACCCTCGGCCTGCAGGCCTACCAGTGCCGGAAGATCGCCGCCTCCCTCAATCTGCGCGGCCCGCAGATGAACCAGGCCGTGAAACTCTTCACCGCCCTCTGGAACCTCTATTTGAAGAGCGACTGCTCCCTCGTGGAGATCAATCCGCTCGCCGTCACCACCGACGGCCAGGTCGTGGCCCTCGACGCCAAATTCAACTTCGACGACAACGCCCTCTACCGCCAGAAGGACGTCGTCGCCATGCGTGACACCACGGAGGAAGACCCGCGCGAGGTGGCCGCCAGCGAATACGGCCTCAACTACATCGGCCTCGACGGCAACATCGCCTGCCTCGTCAACGGTGCCGGCCTCGCCATGTCCACCATGGACATCATCAAGCTTCACGGCGGCGAACCCGCCAACTTCCTCGACGTCGGCGGCGGCGCCACGAAGGAGCAGGTCACCGCAGCCTTCAAAATCATTCTCGGCGACCCGAATGTGAAGGGCATCCTCGTCAACATCTTCGGCGGCATCATGGACTGCGACATCATCGCCCACGGCATCGTCGCGGCCGCGCAGGAAGTTTCGCTGAACATCCCGCTCGTCGTCCGTCTCGAAGGAAACAACGTCGAAGCTGGCAAGGCCACCCTGGCGAACAGCGGCCTCCAGATCACCGGCGCAAGCGACCTCACCGACGCTGCGGAGAAAATCGTGGCCGCGGTGAAGGCGGCGTAAGAAGACCAAGGCTGAGCATTGGGATGCGGGCGAATCCTCGCCCGCATTCGTCACGCCGCGAGTCATGTCTCCGGAAAATCCACGGGTGGGATGATCCGACGCTTTCTCAGTGGACGTTCATCTTTGATGCTCCCTTCTTCGGACGGTGCGCGAGTGTGTCGGAGACCACTCGCTGGTGCGAGAGGCCAGACTCTGCCATCCACGCGCTCTGGCAACTCGATGACGTTCACCGATGCAGATGGGCAGCCCCGCAAGCAAGCGTCAGTAGGCGATATTTGACACTCGAGGCAACCTGCACGAATCGCCCCCCGCCCCCTTCCTGCTAGATTGAGTTTCGTGAAACAAATTATTTCAATCACTATTATCATGGGAGTATTGTGGGCTGGTTTCTGGCACCAAGAATATCGACTGGGAGACCTGCGAGCTGGATTATTCGACTTAGGCACACGAATGAAGATGGTCTATCCATCAGGTCTGCCCAGCGAAACAACATTCGCCCAAGCTCTGGGCGTCAATGCAAATGCATTAGGAATGGGACAATTCTACCCATCAAACGCAAATCCATTACCGTCATATCTGCCCGACGCTACCTACATTTTCGAAGCGTCCGTTCCGATTCGAAACGCCTCGCCCAAGCGGGCTATTTGTTGGACCTCAGCACTAACCTTTCGAGGTCGGAAGTATGTAGTTTTATTCTCTGACTGGACGCGAGAATCTCAATCGTTGGCGCCCGGAATAAATTAAAGCGCTAACTAGTGCAGGAAGGGGACAGGGGGCGATAGTTGACAGAAGGCTCCTGCCTTCGTTGTCGCGCTCCGCCCGCAGCCCTCCGACAACGGAGCCGACAGAGACGGGGATTTTCTGACCAACAACGCAAAGCTTGCTGAGCTCGCCGACGTGGCAGAGAAAATCGTGGCTGTGGTGAAGGGGCGTCACTGGCCGCACCATCAAAGTGCCGCGCACCTCACTTCTGCTTCGTCAAAAACTCCCGCACTTCGCGGGCGAGGGCTTTGCCGATGCCGGGGACGGCGGCGATTTGTTCTTCGGAGGCTTTCCGCAGGCGAGTGACGGAGCCAAACGCTTTCAGCAGCGCGGCCTTCCGTGCCTGGCTGACGCCGGGACAGTCGTCAAGAATGCTCTCCGCCACACGGCGACCGAGAAGAAGCTGGTGGTAGCCGTTGGCCCAGCGGTGGGCCTCGTCGCGAATGCGCTGCAGAAGCTTCAAGGCGCCGCGTTCATGCGGGATGATGACGGGCTGGCTTTCGCCCGGCCGGTAAACCTCCTCGTGCTCCTTGGCGAGGCCGATGATGGGCAGATCGTGCAGGCCGAGCCGCTGCAACTCCGCCACGGCAACCCCGAGCTGGCCTTTGCCACCGTCCACGATGACCAAGTCCGGCAGCGTGACGAATTTCGAATGAGCAGCGAGGCGCTTCATAACGTCCGCAGGGGCTTCCTGTGAGAATTCGACGGCCTCACCGGCTGCGGCGCGGCCTTCCAGCAGGATGCGAGAAAAGCGGCGGCGAATGACCTCCGCCATGCTGACGAAGTCGTTCTGGCCACTGACGGACTTGATGCGGTAGCGGCGATAGTTGGCGTTGTCAGGCAAGCCGTTTTTGAAGCGGACCATGCTGGCCACGCAGTGCGCGGTGCCGATGTTCGCGATGTCGAAGCACTCCATCACCAGCGGGGCGTCCGCCAGGTGCAGGAGTTCCTGCAGTTCCCTGACATCGGCCATGGGATCGATGGTGCTGACCACCCGGGTGCGGGCGCCGCGCCCAAAGGTGCGCTTGTTGATGATCGTCTTGCGCAGGTCCTGCACCATGTCGCGCATCTGGGCGGCCTTCTCGAAATCGAGGCGCGCGGCGGCTTTTTGCATTTCCTCCTCCAACGCCTGCACGAGGTCCTTCGACTTGCCGTCGAGAAACTCGCAGGCCTGCTGCACGCGCTGCCGGTATTCCTCCGGTGAAACGCGACCGATGCAGGGCGCCGAGCAGTTTTTGATGATGTCGTTGGAGCAGTGCTTGTAGTCCTGCTCGCCGGGGCGCAGTGGGCGGCAGACGCGCAGGCCGAATTTTTTGTTCAGCCAGTTCAGGGTGGTCCGCAGAGCCCCGCTGTGCGCAAAGGGGCCGAAGTAGCGGGCGCCGTCGTCTTTTTTCAAGCGTGTGAGCGACAGACGCGGCAGCTCGTCAGAGAACTGGACGCGAACGAGGAAGAAGCGCTTGTCGTCACGGAAGCTGACGTTGTAACGCGGGCGGAAGTCCTTGATGAGCTGGCCCTCGAGCAGCAGCGCCTCGGTTTCGTTGCGCACGGTATGCAGGTCAAAATCCCAGATGCTGGCGATCAGCGCCCGCGTCTTGATGTCCGCCAGCTTCGAACGGGCGGGCGTGAAATAGTTGGAGAGCCGCTTCCGCAAATCCCGCGCCTTGCCGACGTAGATGACGCGGTTCAGACGGTCGCGCATGACATAAACGCCCGGTGTGTGCGGGACATCTCGGAGCTTGGCGACGAGGTCGGGTTTCTGACGCGGCGTGGACATTCAGGAAGGTTACGCGGCCACCACCCGCCACGGATGAACCGCTTCGGAGATGCCCTTGAGCTGCATGGGTGGCATCGGATCCGCCTGAATCAACTCCCGCGCCGCCTCATGCGTCTCCGCATCCATCACAATCTCCCCGGCCTGGGCCACGCTGCACAGCCGGGAGGCGAGGTTCACGCTGTGACCGAGCACCGTGTAGCTCAGCCTCTGGTCGGAACCCATGCATCCTGCCACGACCGAGCCGGTCGCGATGCCAATGCCGACTTCCAGCGAGTGCTTGGCGGTTTGATTCAAACTCCGCCGCACCTCCAGCATCTTCAATGCGCATTCGACGGATCGCAGCGCGTCCTGCCCCGTGCTGACGGGGGCGCCGAAGAGCACCATGATCAAATCCCCCACAAACTTGTCCACGATGCCGCCATGCTCGTAGGCGACGCTGGTGAGCGCGGTCATGTGCTCGTTGAGCAACTCGATGACCTCGGGCGGCTCCATGTTTTCCGTCAGCGCGGTGAATCCGCGGATGTCGCAGAAGAGCATGGAAACGTGGCGGATCTCACCGCCCAGGTTCCCGCTCTGCTCGATCAACTGCTGCGCCACGGTGCGATCCGCCACCGCATTGAGCACACTGCGGTACTTTTCCTGCAGGGCGAGACCTGAGGTCATTTTATTGAACGAGGCTGCCAACCGGCCCAGTTCGTCATTTTTACGGACCGGCACTCGCACGTCGAAGTTTCCCTGCTCGACCTCGTGAGTCCCCTCAACGAGTTCCCGGATCGGTCCGGAAAGACCATGCGAGATCCACAGCACCACGAGCAGGGCCAGCAGCAGCGCGACAAGCCCCAGCCCGCCCACCTCGCGGCGCAGTTCGGCCAGTTCGCGATTCATCGCTCCCAGCGGGTAGAGATTCACCTGCGCCGCGAGCGGAAAGGGGGAATCGGGATTCAGCACCCTGTAGAAGAGCTGGTGCTTCACTCCATTCACACTGACGGTGATTTCGCGCTGGGACTTTTGCGATCGTTGAATCGCCTCCGCCACCTGTGACGCGATCTCCTCCCGGCTTTCCTTTGGAATCGTCGTGCTCACCAGGCCCTGCTCCACCCAAACCCCACTCATGATCTCGCCAAATTCGGAGCGCTTCGTCTGCTCGTAGAGCATTCGCTCGGCCAGCATTTGAAGCGGCAAACCGAAGAGAAAAGCGCCGAGGAATTTCCCCGAATCCGGATCATGCAGCGGCGTGATGAAGACCTCCCTCACCTGCTCGTTGCGGCTGTCTTCACCATACTCCACACGCAGGTAGCCGATCTGCTGGTTTTGAAGGATGTCCTCCAGCTTCCTGCCGCCCAGCCACTGCAACTGCCCCGTTTTGCGACGAAATTCAGCGCTCCGGTCATTCTCCCCTTCTCTACGGGAGGCGCCCCCGCGACCAGATGGAGGCCCCTTTTTCGCTGTCGTCACAAAATTTCCCTCCGGGTCGATCATCGCCACATAGGGCATCTGAGCGGGTGAGAGTCGGGCACCACCACCGCTGCGGTCCGACTCCTGTCCCGGCTTGTTACTCCCTGCTGCACCGCGCGGATTTGGCCCCTGCGTGCCGCGTTGCCCGAAATGACTGCCGGCACCGATGAAGCCCGCCCCCAAACCACCGTTCCGGCCACCACCGGGTCCCTCGCCCGCCTGGCCCTGGCCAGCCAGGGCTTCAAGCTCCGGCCGCAGCAATTGGATGGCCGCAGGGAAGTCGTTCTGCGTGACGTGCTTCAGCAACTCCGGATTCTCAGCCAACCGGCCCAGCACGACTGACAAGGACTCGGTGCGCTTCTTTTTCGCGGCAGTGTAGGTGCCGATCTGAGCTTCGAACTGCTCGGCGAAAAGACGCTTGTAGGCGCCCACGAACTTCCATTCGGCCAGCACCAGCGTGGCGATGGTAATGCCCGCCACCACGGGAAAGACCGTGAGGATAAGCCGAACGCGAAAACTGGAGAGCCACTTCATGCAAATACGCCACCAGAGTGACCGGGAATGAACCCCTGGTCGAGCCTGTTGGTTGCTCAGCGCACGCGTTTCATGGTGAAGGTGCCGTGATCGATCGCGCATTTGTAAAATGCGTCGAACTCGTCCCCCTTGACCGCGCCCTCGTAGTGATACTTCCCACCCGCCCACTCCGGCATCTGGTGGTCTCCCTTGAAAATGTAGGTTCCATCCTTCTTCGACTGCACCTGGTGCACGGCCTTGTAGCTGCCGCTAAGGATGGATTTCCAGGTGGCGCGGTAGAAAAAGTCGCGATCGCCTTTGTCATTCGTCGGCTGGCTGACCACGCAACGCAGCGTCCCATGGTGCCCGTTCTCGGCGCTCAGCCAGGTGCCCTCCCACTTTCCGGCCACACCGTCAGAGGCGGATGCGCTATTCCAGGCTTTTCGAAATGCGCCGTTGCATGATGACAGGACGACCAGCAAAAACAGGAAGGCGACGGATCGGAGCCGTGGGAGGGATTTCATGGCGGTTTCCATCGAACGCATCCCGGCGCACGGTTTTTTCGTTCGTTACATGTCATTCTGATTTCGCCATCCCGCCCCATTTCCCTCCTTGCCCCTGCCCTTCTCCGCTCTACTTAGCTCTTGATCTAAACCTGAACCCACACGCACCACCATGGCCCATACCCTCCCCGCCCTTCCCTACGACAAGGCAGCCCTCGAGCCCCACATCGACGCGACCACGATGGAGATCCATCACGGTCGTCATCACAACGCCTACGTCACCAATCTGAACAACGCCATCGCCGGCAAGGCTGATCTGGAAGCGCTTTCCATCGAGGACCTGTGCAAGAACATCTCCAGCGTGCCAGCTGACATTCAGGGCGCCGTGCGCAACAACGGCGGTGGCCACTACAACCACTCCCTCTTCTGGACGGTCATGGGACCGAACGCCGGAGGAGCCCCCACCGGTGCCCTCGCCGATGCCATCACCGCCGCCTTCGGCAGCTTTGACGCCTTCAAGGAAGCCTTCGCCAAGGCAGGCGCAACTCGCTTCGGCTCCGGCTGGGCCTGGCTCGTCGTGAAGGATGGCAAGCTCGCCGTCACCTCCACCCCGAACCAGGACAACCCGCTCATGGACGGCTCCGGCACTCCCATCCTCGGCTGCGACGTCTGGGAGCACGCCTACTACCTGAAGTATCAGAACAAGCGTCCCGACTACATTGCCGCCTGGTGGAACACGGTGAACTGGGACGCCGTCGCCGCCAACTACGCCGCCGCTATTGGCTAATCCCCGCTCCTGACGAACTTCGTCTCTCGCAAAGCGCGGCACGGCCACCCCGTACCGCGCTTTGTCATTCAAGCCCTTCGTCTTCATTCCCTTGGCCCTCGTCCTCCATCGACTCCGCGCCGGCCTGATCTATTCGCAGGACTTCGCCGACTACCTCGAATCACGCTACGGCACCGAGCACATCGGCCATCCCGGGGACATCCTGCATCTCGACTACGTTCGCTGCGGCCAGGGAGACATGGCCGGTCAGGAATGGTGTCAGCTCACCTGGATCAGCGGCTCCCAGGCCCCCACCCATTCCCGCCATCAAATCGGCGGCGTGGAGATCTACATCCACCGCCAGGCCCTGCGCGGCCTCAAGAACCGTCTGCTGCACTTTGACGGGCAGAAGGTGCTGGTGAAGCAGTAAACCGAGGACGATTCCATCCCCATGCCCACACTCGCCGACATCGGAGAAGACAAGCTCATCCGCCGCCTCATGCGCGGCGTGAAGCTCGACCGCGATGTTATCGCCGGCGCCGGTGACGACTGCGCCGTGGTTCGCAGCACGAAAAACGAGCACACCCTGCTCAAAACCGACGCACTGGTGCAGGACGTGCATTTCACGCTCGAAACCCCACCGAAGCTCATCGGCAGAAAAGCCATCGCCCGGGTCGTCAGCGACTTTGCCGCCATGGGCGGAACCCCGCGGCACGCCATGATCACCTTGGTCGCACCGCCAAACATGGAGGTCGAGTTTTTGAGCGACGTCTATCGCGGCATGCGTGCCGTCGCGAAACAGTACGGCATCAACATCGTCGGTGGGGAGACCTCGCGCGGCCTCGTACTCATGCTCTCCGTTTCCATGACCGGCACCGTGCCGTCGAAGCGCTGGCTCTCCCGCAGCGAGGGCAAGGCGGGAGACATTCTGCTCGTCACTGGCCGCCTCGGTGGCTCCATCTCCGGCAAGCACCTCAAATTCGAACCCCGTCTCGAAGAAGGCCGATGGCTCTCCGAAAACGCCCATCCGCATGCCATCATGGACATCAGCGACGGCCTCGCCAAAGACCTGCCGCGCCTCGCTCTCGCCAGCGGCACGCACTATCAGGTCAATGTCGCCTCCCTGCCCTGCAATCCCGGCTGCACCTTCGACCAGGCGTGGGGCGACGGCGAAGACTACGAACTCCTCCTCGCGGTCAATCCGCGCAGCGTGAAGTCCCTGCTGCCGAAGTGGCGCGAAGCCTTTCCCAAACTCCCTCTCACCATCATCGGCAAACTCGTTCCTCCCGGCGAAGGCCGCCCTCCCGATTTTGAAAGCAACGGCTGGGACCACTTTGCGCTCAGTGCCGACGCATGATCACCCTCCCCACCGCCGACGACGCCCACGCTTGGGGCATGCAACTGGCGCCGACGCTCGTCGCTGGTGACGTCATCGCACTGGTCGGAAATCTCGGTGCGGGAAAGACGCAGATCACGCGCGGCATCGTTGCTGGAATAGAATCCAAGGCAGATGTGACGAGCCCCACCTTCACGCTGGTTCACGAATACCTCGATGGTCGCCTGCCGGTCTTCCATTTTGACTTCTACCGCATGGAAAGCGCAGCGGAGGTCATCGGCATTGGCTGGGACGACATCCTGGAGGAGCCCGGTGTCGTGGTGGTCGAGTGGGCAGACATGTTTCCCGATTTGATGCCGCCACACACGCGCTGGTTTCACATCGAAGCCTTGCCGGATGGCTCGCGCCGTGTCACGGAAAGGCCGCCCGCTCCATGACGCCGACTCTCCTCGCTCTCGATCTTTCCACCGCCCACGGCAGCATTGCCGTCGTGCGCGGAGAGGACGTGCTGTTTCGATCGTCGTTTCAGTCCGAGCGCTCGCACAATGCGCAGGTGTTCGCGCCACTGCGTGACGCTCTCGCCGCCGCTGGCGATGACCTGGCGGGCATCGTCATCGGCAACGGTCCCGGTTCCTACACCGGCGTGCGCATTGCGATCGCAGCAGCACAGGGAATCGCACTTTCACGGGGCGTGTGGTGCATCGGTTGGTCTTCGCTCACGGCTCCAGACAGCGATGCGCCTGCGGAATACCATGTCATCGGCGACGCGCGGCGGCAGAGTTTTTATCTGGCAAAAGTCGAGAATGGCAGGCTGCTCCAGGAACTCGATATCGTGGGGGCCGACGCTGCACGCGAGCGCGTCGCAGCAGGCGGAGTGTGGCTCAGCTTCGATACCAAGATCCCGCTCGACCTCGAAAGCGTCCTCCCCGCACGTCCGGATGCGGCCAAGCTCGCCCGTGTCGTGCAAATGCTGCCGGATTCGGAGATCGCGGAACTCGCCACGCTACCGCTCATTCCGCATTACCTTGCCGAGGCCTTCATCACGACACCGAAGAAGCGCTGAAGACGAGGCAAGATCACCGGATTCGTCCCGTTCAAATCGCTCCCAATCATGCCGCACCGCAAAAGCCTCCTCCTCTCCCTTGCCCTGCTCTCCCCGCTCGCGTTTATCGCCGCCAAGCCGGATGCGCCAAAAGCCAAAAAAGAGAAGGGTCCCTTCGTCGCTGGCAAGCCAGCCTTTACGCCGAACTACGAAGCCCCGGACTTCGATCCCGCGAAGGTGACTCCCGACCATCTCGAACCGGCGGCCTTCAAAGTGCCGGAGGGTCTTGAGATCACCGTGTGGGCCACGTCCCCACAGCTTTTCAATCCGGCGAACATGGACGTGGACGCCGCCGGTCGCATCTGGGTCACCGAGGGAGTGAATTACCGCCGTCATTCTGGCCGCAGCCACGAGGGCGACTGCGTGCGCGTGCTGCAGGACACGGACGGCGACGGCAAGTGCGACAGCAGTCATGTCTTTGTGCGGGAAAAGGAACTCGAGTGCCCGCTGGGCGTGGCTGTGTTCGACAATGTGATCTACGTCTCCAACACGCCAAACATCATCAAGTACACGGACGTGAACCGCGACCTGAAGTTCGACCCCGCCGTGGACAAGCGGGAGATCTTCCTCACCGGCTTCGAGCAGCCGCAGCACGACCACAGCCTGCACAGCGTGTATGCCGGACCGGACGGCCGCTTGTATTTCAGCAACGGGAATTGTGGCGCTCTTTTCAGCGACAAAAGCGGCAACACCTTCCGCATCGGCGGCGCTTATCTGAACAATGACTACGCGGGCGAGAAGAGCGACGACGGTCATGTCTATGTCGGTGGTTTCACCGCGAGCATCGACCCGAGCGGCCACAACGCGAAGATCCTCGGCTACAACTACCGCAACAGCTACGAAGGCGTGCGCACGAGCTTCGGCGACATGTTCCTCAACGATAACGACGATCCTCCCGCCTGCCGTGTGAGCCATCTCATTGAGGGCGGCAGCTTTGGTTTCTTCTCACGCGACGGCAAACGCCAGTGGCGTGCCGACAAGCGCCCCGGACAGAGCATTCCCACAGCCGAATGGCGGCAGGAAGATCCGGGCAGCATTCCCGCAGGTGACGTGTACGGCGGCGGTGCACCGACCGGCATGTGCTTTTATGAAAACGGCGCACTCGGCGACAAGTGGGACGGCCTGCTGCTGAGTTGCGAAACGGGACGCAATGTGGTCTTCGGCTACCTGCCCGTGCCGGACGGTGCCGGCTTCAAGCTGGAGCGCTTCAACTTCTGCACCAGCAACACAAGTGGCGTCTTTAAGGGCAGCGATTTCGTGGGCGGTGCGAACAATCTCTCCGATGAACGCAGCACGCTCTTCCGCCCCAGCGATGTGTGTGTGGGCCCCGACGGTGCGATCTACATCAGCGATTGGTTCGACAAGCGCACCGGCGGTCATCAGGACACCGACGAGACCTGCAGCGGCACGATCTACCGCATCGCGCCGAAGGGTTTCAAGCCGCAGGTGCCGGGCTTCAATCTGGACACGGTGGAAGGCCAGATCGCCGCGCTGCAATCCCCTGCCACAAACATCCGCCATGCGGCCTTCACCCGCTTGAAGGAAGCGGGTGAGAAAGTGCTGCCGCAGGTGCTGGAACTGCGCGACCGCGCCACGAATCCCTACATCGCGGCGCGTGCGGTGTGGCTGGCTGCCCAACTCGGCGAACAGGGTCTCATTGCCGCGAGAAGCTGGCTGGAGAGTGACGACGCCATGAAGCGCCTCGTGGCTCTGCGTGCCATTCGTGCGGCCACGAATGACGGCCTGGAATTGATCGCCACCATGGCGGCCGATCAGTCGCCCATGGTGCGCCGTGAGGTCGCTGTGGCTCTGCGCGATGTACCGGCCAAGCTGAGCGTGCCCATCCTCGCCCGCCTCGCGCGCCACATCGACGGCAGCGACCGTTCCATGCTCGAAGCGTGGGGCATCGGCTGCGAAGGCAAGGAAGAACTCGTCTGGACTCACCTGCACACGCAGCACGACGATTGGAGCAACGGCTTTGCCCATCTGACCTGGCGTTTGCATCCCGTCGCCGCCGTGGAGGAACTGCAAAAGCGCGTGGCCAATGCGAAGCTCACTCCGGAGCAGCGGAAGCTCGCCCTTGAAACACTCGTCTTCATCCCCGAGGCCAGCGCCGCGAAGGCCGTGCTCGCGCTCGCCAAAGACAAGGACTCCCCGCTGCATGGCGACATCATGTGGTGGCTCATCAAGCGCAGCACCGACGAGTGGAGCGAGTTTGGCATCGCCGAGGAATTGAAGAAGGAGGGCATCTTCGATCCGGAGAGCTCAAAGCTCGTCGAGGTCGTCACACCGCCCGCCGTCCCAAGCAACATCACGCTGGAGGAGGTGATGAAGCTCAACGGCAACTCGAAGAACGGCGCGCAGATCGTCACGCGATGCATTATGTGCCACCAGATCAACAGCCTCGGCGTGGAGTTCGGCCCGAACCTCGACGGCTGGGGACGCGGCCAACCCACGGATATCATCGCGCAGGCGTTGATCGATCCCAGCAAGGACATCGCTCACGGCTACGACGGCCAGGAAATCGTGACAAAGGACGGCGTAACCATCCACGGCATGATTTTGACGGAGGGAGACATCCTTATCATCCGCAGCCTCGGCGGCATGAACCAGTATGTGGCCAAGTCACGCATCAAGAGCCGCCGCAAGCTCGACCGCAGCATGATGTTGAGCGCCACGCAGCTCGGCCTCACCGCCCAGGACGTGGCGGATGTGGTGGCCTACCTGCGCAGCGGGAAGTAATCCGCGCTCCAGTTTTCAGAACGGCCACCGGTAGGGCGCGTTGTGGATCAGCTTCTTCCTTGGATACGGCGCGATGCGCACCTGGTTCTTGGAGTTGCCGCTCAGCAGCCAGACGTTCGTCGCATCCAATGCGTGCACGAATCCGATGTGTCCGCTGCTTGCCTGATCCGTAGTGAGCGGCTGGAGGATGCAAATGGCGCCATAGGTGGCGGCCACCGGGCGACCCCACCCCCACCAGTTGGAGACCTTGGCGCTGCCCTGCGGCTGATAGCCCGCGCGGCGGATGCACCAGTTCACGAAAGCGGCACACCACGCCGTCTCATCATGCAAAAGACTGCCGCTGATGCCGCAGCTTTTCAGATACTCGAGGATGCGCGGGTTGTCCCCCTGCGACCACTCCTGCACGCCCACCTCCATGATGGCGATTTGCATCCAGGGTGGTGGCGCGGCAAAGCTCGTCGGTGCGCTTGCCGCAGTCTCAGGAGGCAATCCTGTCACCACACCGTTCACGTTCACGATCTGGCCGGGAAACAACACTTTCCAATTCCCCGTGCCCCATTCAACCAGGTCTGGATTGATCTTTTGAAACTGGGCAAGGGGCATGCCGAATTTCTTCGCGATCTTGGAGGGATTGTCGCCGGGCTGGACAGAGTATTGGGCCATGAACCGACCATGGCTTTCCAAGACGGAAAGTCATTCGCCATTTTCAATCACCTCGGCGGCTAAAGCTCCGTGACCGGCAGCCACTTCCGCTCCGCCCAGCTTTGCAGACCGAGTTCGGCAAGCTGCACGCCTTTGGCGCCTTCGCGCAACGTCCAAGGGAACGGCGCATCGCACACAGCATGACGCAGGAAGTCCTCCCACTGGATTTTGAACGCGTTGTCGTAAGTCGTGGCATCGGGAACCTTCTGCCAGCCTTCAAAGAAATTGATCGGCTGCTGGATGTCAGGGTTCCAGATCGGTCGCGGCGTGACGCCACTGCTCTGCACCCAGCAATCACGCAAACCAACGATGGCACTGCCATGCGTGCCATCGACCTGCATCGTCAGCAGGTCATCGCGGCGCACGCGCACGGTCCAGGAGCTGTTGAACTGGCAGATCACGCCGCCCTCGCATTCAAAGGTGGCGTAACAGGCGTCGTCGCTGGTGCAGTCGTATTTCTTGCCGCGCTCATCGACGCGCTGCGGGATGTGCGTGGCTCCCATGCAACTCACGGCCTTCACCTTTCCAAACAGATTGTCGATCACGTAGCGCCAGTGGCAGAGCATGTCCACAATGATGCCGCCGCCGTCCTCCTTGCGGTAGTTCCATGACGGGCGCTGCGCAGGTTGATCCGCATCGAGTCCCGTAAAGACCCAGTAGCCGAACTCGCCGCGCACGCTGAGGATGCGTCCAAAGAAGCCTTGGTCCTTCAGCAGCTTGAACTTACGGATGCCGCTCAGCCACAGCTTGTCCTGCACAACGCCGTTCTTCACGCCTGCGTCCTCGCACAGCTTGGCAAGACGCAGCGCCTCCGAGGTCTCCACCGCGGTCGGTTTCTCGCAGTAGATGGCCTTCTTCGCCTTCACGGCCTTCTCGATGAAGCCCGCACGTTGCAGAGTGCCACTGGCATCGAAAAAGATCTCGTCCTCTGGGTTCGCGAGAGCCGCATCGACATCCGTGGTGAAGCGCGTCACGCCCGTGCGCTCGGCGAGCGCCTTAAGCTTGTCGTGATTACGGCCGGTGAGGATCGGATCGGGCATGATGACGAGGTCATCGCCCACCTTGAGTCCGCCTTGGTCGCGGATCGCCTTGATGGAGCGAATAAGGTGCTGGTTCGTGCCCATGCGTCCGGTGACGCCGTTCATGAGGATGCCGATTCTGCGTGTTTTCATGGTGTTAAGAATAGAGGTTGGAATAGCTTGCCGCGATCTTGTCGAGGAACTCGCCCTGATCGCCGCTCCACAAGCGGTTGGAGAAAATTTCGACTTCGCGATGGCCGGTGAAGCCGGTAGCGTCCACCCAATTGCTGATTTCGCGGATGTTGATGCAGCCTTCTCCCATCAGGCCGCGGTCGTTGAGGAGGTCGGTGGTCGGCGTCTTCCAATCGCAGATGTGGAAAGCATGCAGGCGGCCTGTTTGACCCGCGAGATCAATCTGCGACTTCAACTCCGAGTCCCACCAGACATGGTACACATCCACTGCGATACCGACCGACTTCGGCGAGCCGAGCGCATCGCAAATCTCGTGTGCCTGCCGCATCGTATTCACCGCGCTGCGGTCATCGGCATACATCGGATGCAGCGGCTCGATGGCGAGTTTCACGCCCGCTTTCTCCGCCGCAGGCAAACAAGCCGCGATGCCATCCGTGATCTGTTTGCGCGATTCAGTCAACGGCTGGCCTGGAACAGCTCCACAGACCAAAACGATGAGCGGCGCGCCAATGGCATGCGCCTGCTCGATGGCGAGCAGGTTGTCGTCGATGGACTTCTGACGATCCGCAGCCGATTGCGCCGGAAAAAAGCCCCCACGGCACAAGCTAACCACTTCCATGCCCGAATCCGCCGTCTGGCGCTTCACCGTGGCCAGATCACGTCCTTCGAGCGCCTGACGCCAGATCGTGATGCCGCTCACGCCGCGCTTCGGGAATTCGGTGAGGCATTCCTCGATGCTGAGTGGCTTGGTGGTGATGGTGTGAACGCAAAGACGCTGCATGGTCGAACAGTGACACTCGGCGCCGATAAGAAAAAGATCATTTTACGATCCCGAGCATCAGAAATACCAATACGAACCATGGAGCTCTATCAAATCGGCTACTTCATCGAGATCGCCCGCCAACGCAGTTTCACCCGCGCTGCAGAGCGTCTGCGGATGGCGCAGCCGGCACTCAGCCAGCAGATGAAGAATCTCGAGGCTGAACTGGGCACGGAACTGCTGATTCGCGGCCGCAAGGAAACGCAGCTGACTGCTGCGGGAAAGGCACTGCTCCCCCGTGCGGAAGCGCTGCTGGCGCAGGCGGAGGCGGCCAAGGCGGTCGTTTCCGATGTGGCGGGGCTGCGCGGCGGACGACTGGTCATCGCGGCCATCCCGAGCGTGATCGCCTGCCTGCTGCCGACCGTCGTTCGCGAATTCAGCCGCCTTCATCGCAAAGTGGAGCTGCAATTGATCGAAAGCAGTTCCGAGCGCGTGGCCGAAAGCGTTGAATCCGGGCAGGCCGACATCGGCTTTTTGCAACTGCCGGCCAGCAAGGCGGCTTTCAACCTGCAAATGATCGTCACCGAGCCTTTCGTCCTGCTGGCAGCCAAAAAACATCCGGCCGCCAGACAGCCGGCGGTGTTGCTCAGGCAGTTGGCGGGTGAATCCTTCATCTTCTACAAAGGTCGCGCCCGTGACACCGCGCTGGAAGGCTGCCGCAAGTCGGGCTTCGAACCGCGCATCGCCTGCGAAAGCGGCGAACTCGAAACGGTGCGCGCTCTGGTCGCCGCAGGCCTGGGTCTTGCCATCGTGCCGCGGCTCGCGGCGGGCAACCTGCCTGCAAGTATTCAGGCCATCGCCATCAGGGATCCCAAAATGCAACGACAGATCGCTGCCATCTGGTCGAAAGGCGCGGTTCCCTCCCCTGCAGCCACCGAGTTGTTGTCTCTGCTCGAATCCAGGCTGGCACCTTGATTCGGATTGGCCTACGACACCCGCAGTCACGTCATGTTATCACGCATCAACAACGCATTCGCGCTTTGGCTCGCCATCGGACTGGCATGGGCATGGTTCGTCCCGTCACACTTCATCTGGTTTCGTGCGCACATTCCGCTCGGACTCGGCATCATCATGCTTGGCATGGGGTTGACGCTGCGATTCGCGGACTTCCGTGCCGCACTCAAGACCCCGTGGATCGCACTCATGGGAATCATAGCGCAGTTTGTGATCATGCCCGCCGCGGGGTGGGCGGTGGCGCGATGGATGCAACTCCCACCACCGATGGCCGTGGGTTTGATCCTGGTGGCCTGCTGCCCGGGGGGCACCGCGTCGAACGTTATCACCCATCTCGCCGGCGGAAATCTGCCTCTTTCGGTGCTCATGACGACGTGCTCGACTTTTGCCGCCGTGGGACTGACGCCTCTGCTCACGGACCTCTTTGCAGGAGCCCAGGTGCCCGTGCCGGTCGGCGATATGCTGCTGGACATGGCCACGGTGGTCATTCTGCCAATCCTGGCCGGGCTGGTAGCCAATCACTTCCTCGGCGCATCGATGAAAAAGATCGCGCCAGCCACCCCGCTGGTGAGCATTTTTTTCATCATCCTGATCGTTGGCGCGATTGTGGGCGGACAGAAAAAGGCAGTCTCTGATGCTGTCGGCACCCTGCTGCTGGCGGTGTTCATCGTGCACGGCATCGGGTTCGCCATGGGATACTTTGTGGCACGGCTCTGCGGACTGGGCGCTCGGGATGCGCGCACTGTCTCCATAGAGGTGGGCATGCAGAATTCAGGTCTTGGCGCGAAGCTGGCCGCAACGCACTTCACCAATCCACTCATCCCCGTTCCGGCCGCGCTCTCCGCCGTTTGCCACTGCATCATCGGCAGCGCCCTGGCCGCATGGTGGCGGCGCTCCACGGCACCACGCTGAAGTCAGTGTGACGAAAGTGCGTTCGTCGCCATTACGTTCCCCCTTTCATCATGCCACGTTTTCAGCACCTCCTTTTCCTCCTCATGGCCGCGACGGCCATCGCCCAGCAGCCTAAACAGACCGCCACAAAGCTCCCGCCTGAACTGCTCGCCTCACTCGAAGCCCATCCGGGAATTACATACGCCCGTTACGGTGAGCGCGAAATGCAGCTGGATCTGTGGAGGCCTAAGTCGGCCTCTCAACCGCTTCCAGCGATCGTTTGTGTGCATGGTGGCGGATGGTACAAGGGAGACCGCAATTCCATGGCTAACCTGGTACAAGCTCTGGCGTCGAAGGGCTATGTAGCGGTCACCATCAGCTATCGACTCAGCGGCGAAGCCATGTTCCCCGCCGCGATCCAAGACTGCAAGGCCGCCGTGCGCTTTCTCCGGGCGAATGCCGCCGAATATGGGATTAAGAGCGATGCGATCGGCGCCACCGGGCTTTCTGCGGGCGGCCATCTCGTCGCTCTACTGGCGACCAGCGACGGGGTCAGCGAACTCGAGGGAGAGGGTGGAAACGCCGGACAATCCAGCGCGATCCAGGCCTGCATGGCGATGGGGGCACAAAGCGATCTGGAAAGCGCCCGCATCGGCCAACTCAGCAACGAGGCCGACGATCCCTTTTACCGGACCTTCCTTGGAGATTCGCAGGCAAAGATTCCACAGACCTACGCGCTCGCATCTCCCCGTCATCATTTGGACAAGACCGACCCACCGCTGGCCTTCATGGCTGGCGAACTCGATGATCCCAGCACACACGGAGACGATGCACGCGCCGACATGAAACGCATGGGCATTCCCACCGGCCTGACGATCATTCCTGAGGCACCTCACGGATTCGTCGGCAAACAGGCTTTCTTCGATATCTGTCTGGCCGAATGCGAGAGATTCTTCGCTGCACATCTCAAGCGGTAGAGTTCACGGCATTGCCCGCCGCTGGCTGTTCGCCTGTTAGGTATTCCGTTGAACGACGCGGATAAAAGGTGCGCGAAGAGCGCCGTTCAAGACGTTCCCTTGTGCCATGAAAAAGTTTGCCATCCTCCTGTGTCTTGGCGTGCTTACCGTTGCTGCGTGGATTTCCCTCAAACCCGCAAAAAGCAACAGCAAGCCGCTGACGGTCTTCTGCGCCGCCGGCTTGAAAAAGCCCGTCGAAGAGATCGCCCAGGCCTACATAAAAGAGACCGGCAAGGAAGTATTGCTGCAATACGGCGGCACAGGCACTCTGCTCAGCCAGATCCGAGTCGCGAAGCAAGGAGACCTTTTCATCGCAGCCGACGATGGATCGCTCGTCGATGCGAAGAAAATGGGCGTGACCCAGGAAGAATTTCAACTGGCGAAACAAAAGCCAGTGCTGGCTGTCGCAAAAGGAAATCCGAAAAAAATCACCAACCTCGCAGACGTGAAGAGAGAGGGAATCAAACTCGCTTTACCCAATCCCGAAGCTGCGAGCATTGGCCGCGTAACGAAAAAACTGCTGGGAGCGGAGTGGGACGCCCTGAAGAAGAAGGCGGCGGTGACGAAACCGACGGTAACGGAAATCGCGGCGGATTTGTCCTTGGGAGCCGTGGATGCCGCGATCCTTTGGGATGCCACGGTGCCGCAGTTTGCCAACATTGAAGCGCTGACAGTGCCCGAACTCGACAAACACGACGAGTTTGTCACCGCGACGGTTTTGTCCTCATGCGAGCAACCTTCGGAGGCGATGAAATTTGCACGCTACCTGACGGCTCCGGAGAATGGCTGCCCCGTTCTGGAGAAGCATGGTTTCACAGCCGTTGCCGGGGACAAGTGGACTCCTCGCCCCGAGCTCATTCTCTACAGCGGCGGTGTCAACCGACCGGCAATCGAAAAGGTGCTTCTTCAATTCGCCACGAGGGAAGGCATCGACATTACGACCACCTACAACGGCTGCGGCATCCTCTGCGCGGCGATGAAGACCATGCAGGACAGCAGCGACCCAAAATTTCCCGATGTTTACTATGCCTGCGACGTTTGTTTTGTGCCCCCGGTCGCCCAGCACTTCCCTGAGGCAGTGATGCTGACAGAAGCCGAGATCGTGATCGCTGTGCCAAAAGGCAATCCTCAGAACATCCGTACGCTGGCCGATCTGGCGCGTCCCGGCCTGCGAGTGGGCCTCTGCAATGCGGAACAGTCCACTCTGGGGTTTCTCACCAGTTCAATGCTGAAATCGATGAACCTTTGGGAAGGTGTGAGCAAAAACGCGTCTTCGCAGGTGCCCACCGGCGACTTTCTAGTGAACCAGATGCGCACCGGATCCCTGGATGCCGCCGTGGTTTACAAAATCAACATTCAGAATGCGATGGATCATTTCGACGCCGTCTCACTGCCGGCTGACAAGTCCAAGGCTGTGCAGCCCTTTGCCGTGCGCACCGACTCCCCCCACCAGCAACTCGGACGCCGCCTGCTGGCATTCCTGCGCGAGAATCGCTCCAGTTTTGAAGAAGCCGGATTCGTTTGGAAAGGTGAAACCGCACCAGTCAAGAGCGCAGAGATCATCCTGCCCGACTGGCTGAAGCAGAAGCAGTGAGGACGTCAGTCCTCTCACGGTTGAATCAGTTCAATTCCCGTGGCGAGAAGCGAATGCTGCCAGTCCATGAGATGATCATCCACCCGACCGTCAACAACGAGATCCTCCATCGTGCTTCGCGAACCCAGCAATGACGGCTCGATCTCAAGGCGTGACGCCACTGCGTCCCTGTGAGCGCAGAGCTTGTCAATCATGTCGCGCTGCTGGTCATTGAGACGTCCCTTGGTCTTTTTGGGACGACCGGGCCAACTGGCCGGATCCGACGCCGCAGAGTCCGCCGCGATGTCCAGCAGCTCTTTTTTCCAGCGAGGGCGCCAACCGTTGGGAGGACTAAGCGGTTGACCCGCCTCATACTGCTCCGCATAGGCGACCATCTGCTTGTTCGACATGATTTTAAAACATGGGAGGTCGCGCTCCTTCGCAATGCTCTCACGCCATTCCCACATCCCCTTCAAAAAAGCCAGCCCCCGTGGATGCAGCCGACCACAGCCCTGAACCCTCCAAGGATCCTGACGTGGGGCACTGTCGCGCGCGGCCACGTCATCCTGCAACGCGAGACAGCTTTGGTGAAACCATTCCTCACGCCCCTTTTCGCGCAATCCGGCGACAAGATTGTCCGCTAGAGGCAACAGGTAGCGCACGTCATCCACCGCGTAAGAAAGCATGTTCCCGGGCAGCGGCCGACGGCTCCAATCGGCTTTTTGGGAGGCCTTGCAGAGCTCAATATCGAAATGATTCTTAACCAGCGCCGCGAGCCCAAACTGACGAGCCCCCAAAAGGCGGGCAGCGATCTGGGTGTCCCGAATGGTCTGGGGACTCCAACCGTAAGTGCGACGCAGCATGGTTAGGTCATAGTCGGCCCCGTGAAACCAAAGCTCATGATCATCGAGCAGTTCCAGCAGGATGGAAACATCCGCGATTGCTAGCGGATCGACCAACGCGTAGTGACCGGCGCAATTAACCTGAAGAAGACAAAGCTTCTCATGATAATGGTGCAGACTGTCAGCCTCAGTGTCCAGGCAGCAGCGTTTGTCACTTCCCGATGCGAGATGAAGACGCGCACCGTCAATCCAACGCTCCAGGTGGGCGGGCGTGTCAATAAACTCGTAGTCCGAGGCAACCTGTCCGGGAGAGCTCATTTAAGTCCCATGATCAGGATTTCAGCGTTGTTGCTGGTCTTATTGATATTGCGAATGAGCGTTTCGAGCGCATCCACAGCTGGAACGGCGGCCAATTGCTTCCTGACTTGCGTAATGCGCCGGAATTCATCAGGGTGATAGAGCAGATCATCGCGACGAGTGCCCGACTTAAGCACATGCAGAGCGGGGAAAATCCGGCGTTCGGATATTTCACGGTCCAGAGTAGCCTCCATGTTGCCGGTGCCCTTGAACTCTTCAAAAATCAATTCGTCCATCCGGCTCTCGGTTTCAATCAGCGCCGTGGCGATGATCGTGAGGCTGCCACCTTCCTCGACATTGCGAGCGGCCCCGAAGAACTTTTTCGGCTTTAGAAGTGCCTTAGCACTCATGCCTCCAGACATGCGGGCTTCTTTGCCGCCCTGCATTGAATTGTAGCCTCGCGCCAGACGAGTGATGCTGTCGAGAAGGATGACCACATCTTTTTTCATCTCCACAAGACGGCAGGCGCGTTCGCGAACCAACTCGGCAACCTGGCTGTGACGCTTCGAGCTTTCATCAAATGTGGAGCTGTAAATCTCGCACCCATCAACGCTCTCTTCGAAATCAGTCACTTCCTCCGGACGCTCGTCAAGCAGCAGAATGATGAGAGTTATTTCCTTGTGATTCTTGACGATCGATTTCGCAATGTCTTTGAGAATAACCGTCTTGCCCGAACGCGGAGGAGCGCAAATGAGTCCCCTCTGCCCTTTCCCCAAAGGCGCTACAAGATCCAGTATCCTGGCGCTGACGGGACATGGCCTTGCAGTCTCCAGAATGATGCGCTGATTGGGAAACGTGGCCGTGAGTTTGTCAAACTCAACGGGAGGCTCCCATTGCTCGATCGGCACGCCTTCAACCTCGGTGATGCGGTCGATGGCAAGGTACTTGTCACGGTCTTTCGGAGCTTTTGCGATACCGGTGATTTTTTGACTGGGACGAAGATTGAATTTTCGGACCAGAAACAGCGGTACGAACACGTCTTCGGGGAGCGGTGTGAAGCTGTACTTTGGATAACGAATAAGACCAAAGTTATCCGGCCCGACCTCCAGAATGCCTTCGACAACGAGCCGGGTTTTATGCTCCGCCAGCCATGCACACAGATCGTAAATAATCTGGTGCTTGGAGCGGCTTGCGTTGAGCCTGAAACCAACGGCTTCGGCCAAAGTCTGCAATTCTGAGAGAGAGGACTCCTGAAGCTGATTGATGGAGATTTCCTGAGGGAACGGCGGTTGAGCCCCCTCAATTTTTACCGGTTCGGGAGCGGGTACCAAGGAGGATTCGGTGGTCGTTTCGGAAGACTGTGCAACAGCGTCTAAAGTTGATGCCTGTTCTTCGGATTGCACGACCGCAGTTGCGGCTGAGGATTCGGGTGATTGTTCGTTCATGCTTGCAAGAGTGGACTTGCCAGCGTCAGCAATTGGGCTTCAAGAGAGGCGACGCTGCCATCATTCCAAATGACCGCATCCGCTCTTTCGACCTTGGCTTCGATGGGCCATTGGGCATCCAGAAACTGTTGAACGTTCAGTTCATTCAGCCCCCGGGTTTCCATCATTCGCCTGACCTGCACCGACCGGCTGGAAGCCACCACGATGACGAAGTCTGCTGAAACTGCGCTTCCAGTCTCATAGTGCAGGGGCACTTCCGCAAGGAAAAGATTCACTCCTGCAAGCCGGGCGGCTATTCTAGCCTCCTCCAAGCCAGCAAAGACCTTGGGGTGAATAATGGCTTCCAAACGCTCGCGCAGGCTTAAATGCGGCAGGATATTCTGACGAAGCCAAGCTCGAGTTGATTCAGTGTCTCCTTCAGGCAGCCCTAACGGGCCGAACTCCACCCGGAGCTTGTTTTTTAGCTCGGGGCTTTCGAAAGACACACGCACCACGTCATCAGACGAGAAAACCTCCATTTTGTCGCCCAAGATGACCTTCAAAAGACTTGCGGCTGTGCTTTTCCCACAGCCCAGACCACCGGTAATAACCCAAGATATCATAACCAAATAAAAAGCGGGTGGATTACTGGAATCCACCCGCCCGTTATTAATTTCCTACTGTGAATCAAGGATTAACCGCTGGAAGGAGCGGATTGCCGGGAACGGCGTCAGCGGAAGCTCCACCAACAGGTTCACTGGACTTCACCCTCTGACCGGACGGATCAATCAAATGGGCAGTCACAAAAATCATGAGATTGCGTTTGAAGTGTTGTTCGGACTCCGTGCGGAAAAGACGGCCAACAAATGGCAGATCACCAAGCACGGGAACTTTGTCCTCCACATCTTGAACGTCCTCACGAATCAATCCACCAAGAGCAACTGTCTGGCCATCCCAAATTGAAACCCCCGTCGTTACCTTACGAACAGAAAACACAGGCTGGTTGATAATGTTAGGTGTGATCAGTCGTTCAGGCTGGCTAATCGGAATATAAGCTGCGTTTCCAACTGATTGCGTGCCTACAATCTGAATTGGCAACACCGATTGACTCGAGGGGGATAGAATTGGTGATCCGTAGTTGATAAATCCATCGAATTCGACCACTTCTGGTGCCAAGGTTAATTCAATCGTATTTCCATCGGCACCAACTGTAGGTTCTGCCTCCAGTCGAACCCCTGTTTGACGCATTTCGAATGCCGTGGGTGTCGTGGGAGTAGCAATCTGCTGGCCTCCACCACCTGAACCTCCGATATTAAGTCCGCCTCCCTGTCCCTGAGGCAGCTGCGGAGGATCAAACTCGGTTGGATATATGAATTCGCGAGTAACTTCCATAGTGGCACGAGTGCCACTCTTTGTTGTAACACTCGGAGCACTCATCAAATCGACTCCTTTTTTCTGACTCAACCCACGAATAACCGTCTGGAACTGAGGATCCGTGAAAATACCCGCCGCCGAGAAAATGCCGGGAGCTACAGTTTGAGTTCCGGTCGTTGATCCACTCGACAGCAGATTGTCGATACTATTATTAGTGATGGCGTAGTTTCCAGAGCGCAATCCAGATGTGATCGGCCCCCCACCGGTAGGAAAGATGGGTGTTCCATTAGGTGCAGTGCCCGCACCGAGCGGAACGGGTCCTGCGAAGGCTCCTGCAATGGGAATCGCTGGGAATACTTGGGTTGGCGCAACAGCAGGCGGAACTTGAACACTATAGGGTGGCGTTACAAAATTGCTGGTGAATGGATATGCTGTGTTACTGAAAGCATTTCCTGTGCCTGTACTTCCCCCTCCAAAAAATAGATTGTTTCCGTTGGTTCCAACACTACCCAGCAGCCAATCAAAACCAAGCTCCTCGGTGTTTTTCTGTGTGACCTCAACAAACTTCGACGTGATGACCACCATCTTTGGAGCGTTTTGAATGATGGTGTCTACAAAGGCTTCGACAAGATCCATGTTCGGCTGCGTATTGCGCACCACAAGCTGGGAAGTCGCGGGATTGAAGCTGGCGGATGAACCTTCAGGGAAGGTAATGCCCTGAGCCTCGAGAATCTGCTTCGCATTCTTTCTCGCAATGAGCCCACTGTTTGCACCGCCGGCTGGCTGCGCGGCAAACGGATCCGCAGGGGCAGCGGGAGCACCACCACCGCCGGCGTCCCCACCACCGATTGTGAGGAAATCCGGCGGCACACGATAGCTCCGAGTGTATTGCTGACTCGCATCTTCCGAGAGGGGCACCACCAATACCGCGTGAGCTTCAACCTTAAACTTCATCTGGGCAAGTTCGGTAACATAACGCAGGGCCTCTGACATGGGGACATCGGTCAGATCGAGACTGATCGATGCGTTATTTGGCGCATCCCCTGTCCGAAGGATGATATTGACACCTTTAACCCCAGCAGCGTCGGGCGATGTGTCAAGATCGCGACTTTTGACACGCAGGTACTCGATGGCTTCTTCAATAGTGGCACCGGCGAAGTTCACCGAAGGGAAAATGATACGATTCATTTTCTCGGTCAAAAAGGCTCCAGGGCTGCGTCCCGCACCGTAGTCGAATTTGATCTCGGCCCCACTGACCGGAACTTTGTCCTCCCATGCTTCGTCCACTTGAGCCAGCATCTTGGCACGCTGGTGGTCATATGCTGCCTTAAAATATTCCATCCGTTTGCGTTCAGCAGTCTCCATCCCTCTGCGAGCAGCGCTGTTATAGGGGTCCGTGCGCAGAACGTCCTGATACTGGCTGATTGCAGTGTCGTAGTTGCCGAGTTCGATCGAGCTATTGGCGAGAACCAATCCTTTTTGAACTTTTCCTACGTTCTCAATGTGCTGAGGTGTCAATGCTGGTGGCCAGCGATCAGGATCATTGAGATGGGAAAGAAACAGAGTCGCTCCCTGATGACCGGGAACAGCTTCAAGCGCTCCATCCAACAGCTGTCGTGCTTCGTCGTAATTTCCCGCCTTGGCACGCTCACGAGCTACCATGACACTGCAATCCGCATGTTTCAGTTTGGCAAGATCAAGCCAATCCCGTGTCAGCGGCGCAGCGGGCAGCGCATCGATCGCCGCTTTATATGAACCCAAAGCAGATTCGTAATCCCCTTCGCTGTAGGACTTGTCTCCGCGGTCCATGGCCGTCCGAGCATCTTCAATTCTGGCATAACGACGTGCAATTTCACGATTAGCCATATTGGACACCGTGCTACTCTGAGCACAGAGAGAGGCAGGAAGTGAGGTCAGGGCGACGAGAGAAAAGACCAGACGGGATTGGAGGGTCATAACTAACAGAGTATTTTGTGGCGAAAGAGAGTGTTTAACAGAGCGACAGGAACTTTGGCGAGCTATTTTTTGTGATCTTGGGAAAAAAGCTGAAAGTATCATCCTTGTTTGATTTCAATGGTTTGGGAAGATGGCTTCCCCTTATCATCCGGCGCGATAACAGCCTTGGAGTCTTCCAATTTCAGGATGTGGTATGTCTTTGCGAGTCCGGGCAGGACAAAAGTCTTACCTTCCCGAACACCCGCGATTTTACTGAGTTTCTTCCAACGGAACTCAAATACAGCCTCGTATTCGGCCAAATTGACTTCATCCCCCTTTTCCGTAAGCTCGAACTCTTTGTTGGTGGAGAGATCTTTGATTTTGAGAATCTGGGCATCCATCAGGCCAAGCGTAGGATGCTGGATCTGCTCTTTCCGTGCGGACAGCACCTTGAATCGTGTCACTCCCTTTTCAAAACCAAACTCTTCACCCACTGCCACAAATTTACTGGCTCGCGGCTGGGGTTCGAGACGTTGGACTTGGAAAGTTTTTCCATCACCACTGACTAATTTGACGGTGTAGTCATGACTGATGCGCTGAATAAGGAATAATTTATCCGTCAAAGGCGGCATAGAATCGGCTTTACGAGGATCCGTTTTGGCATTGAATTCTTCCAAATTGGAAAACCCATCATCGTCTGCATCCAAGTCACCCACATTTGGAGAAAACAAATGTGGCAGCTGTTCTTCAGGCGGAGTCTTGCTCCGGTCGCCTACAAGGAACACATTAGTCATCGGTTCACGAAACTGCGGTGTAGGAAGCGTGAGGTCAAAAAGTTGCCCCTCTTTCATCACTAACAACACGGACTTGTTGAGCGGCACGGGTTTTCCATTCCGTTCGGGTGAAACCCAGGTATATTTCTTTTTGATAGTATCAATCGCGGCTTGGACGGCTTCGATATTCGGAGGATTGGGATTGTTTGCCGACGCACCACTCGGCAACGCGAGGCTTTCCTCAAACCCTTGTGATTGAAGCACCAGAAAAACGGCGGCTCCAAGCGCTGCAAGAGAGCAAAGAATCAGGATTGTTTTTTCGTAGCTGCCCTGGCTGTTCTGCATGGTAGTTAGTAATTGCTTTTAAAATATGAATTTGAATCTGGGTGGGTTAACGCCCAGGAGCCATGACCACACCTTTAGCGGCTTCGTCAAATCTGAGGAAATCGATGTCGAGACGAACTTTGAGTTTCTCCTCCCCAATAACGGGCACCGAGTCCGGTGCAGCGGGATCTGGCGGCTTGATTTCATTCGCTGCAGCCGCTGTCCCTGCCGTTGTTGCACCTACAACAGCTCCACCCGCGCCACTCCCCTCAATGTCAGGAGCACTTTCGGGCAACATCACTTCGGATCGAAGGGGGCCTTCAGAACGCTGGTTCTCGATTCTAACTAAGCGCACGCTGCTGAAAAAGGGCATGTCCGACGGGTTTGCCAGACGGCTTATCACCAATTGCAACGCTCCTTGATCAACCGTCAATATGACTGAGGCCTGACGAGAGGAAGTGATGGAGGCTGGCACGGGAGCACGGTTCATTCCCGGACGAATGCCACCTACGGGAGCCTGTGCGCTCTCAACGGGCAGCGTTGAGCGCTCAAACAGATCAACTGACGAGACACCAGACTTCATGAACAAATTGAGCAACTCGTTCATTGCGTCCAAATAGAGAGCCAACTCAGCAGCCGCCTCGGCTGACTTTGGCAGGCTTTTTGTATATTCATCGAAACCGAAAGCGAACTCAGGCGGAAGGCCCATTTTGTAAATCTTGGCCTTTTTCCGGGCGTCCGCGATCTTTGCCTTCAGATTGGTTTGAAACTCAATGTCTTTGACCGGCTTCAGCGGTTGCTGAAGGATGAGCAGCGCGCCACCCAACTTGTTGACAGTGGCGGCGTATGCTTCCACATCGGCTTGCTTCTTCTTCACGTTCTCCTCAGTGGGAGCAAGGCGGGCGCTCTGCAGGCCAGCTATTTGTGCTCCAAGAGACTGATAAGTCTCCTTGCTGGTTGTAAAACGGGTCCATGCGTCAAAGGCCATGTAGCCAAGTCCTGCAGAAATCGCCAGGAAGACGCCGATGATTGCGGCCAGAGGTTTGTTGTCTCGAATCCAGTCCATGAGGGTTTACTTGAATTTAATGGGGCTGCGCAGGGGCATTTTGATTTCAAATTGATAGGCGTAGCGATCCCCTTCAACGCCACTGTCGACTTTTACATATTTGTCGCGGTTAGTTTCAAACTCGGGCGCGTCAAATGACTGAAGTTTTGCCAACTTGGAGGCGAAATCATAAACGACCTTTTGTTCCCCTTCACTGTTGCTCCGATAGAGGCCCTGCATGCGCAGTTCAAACACCGGCTGAGCAGGCGTCCGCCCACCTGAGTTGGCTGCGGACTTCCTCCGGGGAGAGCTGTTGTCATTGCCCCAGAGGGACGCCGTCATTGATTCTCCGTCCTGCAGAGGCTCAATTGTCGTCAGCCACAGCAAATCATTGTCAAACTGCTGATTTATCTCGTTCAGCAGGCGAACCCACCACGATCTCTCCGTCACTGCATTCTCAAGCTGCAGGCTGCGCAACCGGAGTTCCTCCTGGCGCGCTTCGAGCCCACGAATTTGATTCGAAATACCGGTGAGCTTGGCGCTCTCGGTTTGCAGAGCCGTCATGCGATTTTGCAGAGCGCTGTCCGCCTGGTTGAACCAGAACAGGGCGGCGGCTAATGCGGCTACGATGCACAAGCCTGCGAGAACCAGCGCTGGCGCGCGACGAGCCGAATCACGAGCAGCGGCCACGGCATCCGGGACCAGTTCAATCTCGCAAGGACAAGCACCCATATTTCGCAGGGCCAACCCAACCAACTCCCCTATCACAGGGGCATCGAGTTGCACATTCTCCACATTGACTCCGCGATCCGGCTGGACACCACGCATGCCGTTGAATACCTCGACAGGCATCTTAAGCTTTTCGGAGAAAAACTCGGCAATATAACCCATGCCCGACCCGCCACCGGCCAGAAACACACGCTGGGGAGCACTGCCGCCCTGCTGGCTTCGATAGAAAGTGATGGTCCGCATCACTTCGGAATGAAGCCGCGTCATGGAATTCCTCATCACCTTCGACATGGCATTCACGCCTTCGTCGGGGTGATCCTCTACTGCACCACCAAGAGCCACAAATCCCTGACTGCATTTTTGCGCCTCCGCCTCGGCAAAGGAGACTCCGAATTCCTTGGCAATGGCGTTGCTCACGGCTGCTCCACCGATGAGCAGATTGCGAGTGAAGAAGCGCCCCTCCTCTACGAAAATCAAATTTGTCGAACGAGCCCCCAAATCGATCACCAGAGCAGGTTCGCCTACATCGGGATAGCTGTAACGAAACGCGTTGAACAACGCCAGAGGCCCCACATCCACCCCATTCGTCTTGAGCCCGCAAAGCGTCACCTGCTCGTGCATCTCGTTGAGAGGCTCACGCTTCATCGCCGCAAGCACGACTTCGACTTCCAAAGCGTCGGAGTCTCCCACAACCTCGTAATCCCATGAAACTTCGTCCAACTGCCAAGGCACATTCTGACGGGCTTCAAACTCGACGATCTGCGCCAGCTTGTCACCCTGCACAGGGGGCAATTTGACAAACCGACTGAACACCGGATGTCCGGGAACGGTAACCCAGGCACTTTGCCCGCGAATCTTGAGCTTCGCCACGAGTTCATCCAAAGCCACCTTTAACTGGGGTAGGCGGCTGACGTCCACGGAGGGATCACCGTCCATGTCCACGATAGCGTATCTCTTCAAAATGAGATCGCCTGCGGAAGTTTTTCCAAACACGGCTCCTCCAACGCGCTGGGAGCCGAGGTTGATGACGACGGTATTGCTTGAGTCTGCCATGCTATTATAAAATGGGTTCGCTGTCGGGATTCAATGCTTCTGACCGCTCATTTCGGACGCACGGGCACATCGTAATCGCCCCACAATGTCCCAAATGGTGTTTGCGATTTGTGGAGAATTGAACCCTGCTGAATTGCCAACTGTTCTGCCGACTCCCACCAAGGACCACTGACCGGCTTTGATTCACCCGCAATCCGCTGACCTTCAGCAACAAGTTCAACCCCAAAACCCTGCACATCCGTCGACACGAGCACGTTATCTTTCTGAAAGATCAATTTCATCGTTGCGGGCGATACATAAGCCAACACGTGACACTCTTCACCCGCAGGCACATTGACCAAATTCATGGAGCCTTCGAGCACCGTGCGCTTTCCGTCGATGTCCTTGTGATTGAGCGCCAAGTAGACATTCAATGTCATCGCCGGGTAGGTTCCCTTGTTGCCGCCCGACTTCTGTGGGAGATCGATTTCGAATTCCACGTCCACTTCGATCCAGTTCTTCGGTCGCCAGCGCTTGTCCCGCACATTATTCACATTAAACATCGGCGTCTGCTGCTCGGCCAATTTGACATTCTTGATCTTGGCTTTGACTCCCGGAGCCGCCTCTCCGGCGGGAGCCTGAGCGCGAACAAACGGAGCAGTGATCAAGATGGCTGTTGCCAGTAGGATGAATTTCATTTCGGGAGTGGTTGTTGCAGTATTTTAAGCGTTTTATCAGCAAAACACCCCGCGCATCAAGCAGGGATTCGAATATTGTCGCGAAAATACCGCTTGGTCGCAGATTTTCCGCCTCCCGCCGCGCTTTGGACGCCAACCACCAAACATCTGCCGTCCAGTTCATTTGTTAACACCTGGCAAACTCCAGTCATCGCTGAACAATTATTGCTCTGCATGGTCTGTGATCTCTCCCGCCCCACAACAATGAAGGCCGCGTTTGACGTTTCCGCCGCTTGTGTTGGGTGCCCTTTCCTGCCAATGATCCGCTCCCAACCATGATTCGAGCCCTTCTTTTTCTCGTCTGTATCCTGCTGGTCTCCTGTGACCGCGAAGAGTCTCCCACCGAAAAACCAGCCTCGGAAACATCAGCGCCCCCCCCCTCTTCGCAATCCGCCAAGCCATCAACGCCGCCGCCACTCGTTGTCGGCCGAACCTCTGAGTCTGCTGCAGCCGACAAATCAAAACAGAGAACCAGCATCGTTCTCCTGCTGAAGGATACGCGCATACCATTGCAGCAATTCCAACGCGACGGACTCGCCATGCTAGTCGGTCGCCAGAAGGGATGCGAACTCGTCGTCCACGATGCGGTGGGCAGTTCGACGCAACAGGTCGAGCAGTTCCGCTCAGCTGTCGCCGCCAAGCCCTCCGCCATCATTGTCAGTCCCATCGACCCGCCCGCCCTCGCTGCGCTCATCATCGAAGCGAAGACGGCGGGTATCAGCGTGATCGGTCTCGACAAACGCATGCTGAACGAAGGATGCACCAGCAACGTCTTCAGCGATCAGCGCCGTGTCGGTCGGATGGCTGCTGAAACCGTTCTCGAAGCCCTCAAGCGCAAGGCCGAAGAGGAGGGCGCTGCCGAAACCACGGGACGCGTCGTGCAAATCCGCGGCGCCGAGGACAGCTTCCCCACCAATGAGCTTTCCGAAGGTTTTTTGGACGCTTTGAAAAAGGAATCCGGCGTGATCCTCGTCCATGACGCGCCGGCCGACTGGAAACCTGAAAACGCCTCTGCGCGCACCACCGAAGCCTTCCGCCTGCAAAGGCAGTTCGACGTCATCTTCGCACACAACGATGCCCTCGCCATGGGCGCCGCGAAGGCCGCCATCGAGGCCGGAGAGCGCGAAAACATCTTCATCATCGGCACGGATGGACTGACCGGCACCAAGCGCGGAATGGAACTCGTTCGCATGGGGGACATCGACGCCACCATCGTTCAGCCGGCGCTGGTCGACTTCGCCCTGCAGATTGTTTTGAAAATACGCGACGAGAAGGATTTCAAACCGCAGCCCGCATACGAGATCGAACCCTTCGCTGTCGTGCCGAAGAACGTCGAGCAGGCGCTCCGTGTCGGAACCTACAAGTTCCCCGGGCTCTAGTCACTCCTTCGAGGCCGGCACCCCTGGCAGCTTGGCGGGGATCTTCGTTTGCGTCGATTGCTCCATGTGAATCGCCGCCCTGCTCGTCGGCACCCATGATGCGGGCTTTCTGCGGTTTCAATGAGCGTTCCGCATGGTCTTGTGACTTCGCTCAAAAAACCTCACAAACATGCCAAAGTTCAAAGATGCCCTCCGCCATTGCGTTCCACCCTGACAGACTTCCAGACATGCCTGCTCGCTATTCACATTTTCTCTACCTCGGTCTCCTACTCACCGTTGCAGCAGCCGCACAGGAGCCTGCGCCTTCCAAGGAACCAGCAAAGGCTCAGTTCGAAGAAGCGAAGAAGATGCTCAAGGAAGTCTCCCCGGGTGTCTACGACCTTGACGGTATCCAGATCACCGCGGCCACCCGCGAGCTGCGCATCCCCTGCTCCATCCTGCATCAAAAACTGCCCATCGAATACGCTCTCTGCCATGAGACGGGTGAAAAAGTACACGAGACGATCCTGCAGACCACCGTGCGGCCCATCGAGATCCAGCTTGCCCTCCTGCTCGCCAATTACCAACCCGGCACCAAGGGCATCCTCGACACACTCGACCCCAAGGAGGAACGCCCCTACCCCGCCGAACAGGAAACCTCGCCCGAAAAACCCGGCGCCAACCGTCTCGCCATTCACTGCGAGTGGAAGGAAGGCGACAAGGTCCAGCGCGTGCCGCTCTCCGATTTCATCCAGGACATCGACAAGCGCAAAACACCCGACGACCTCGACACGTGGATCTTCAACGGCTCCCGCATCGACGCCGAAGGTTTCGTCGCCGAGCTGACCGGCTCCATCATCTCCACCTACGTCGACCGCACCGCCATCATCAACTCCGCCGCCAAAGGCAACCACCGCGACGAACTCTGGATCAGCATGCCGGACAACATCCCCGCCGAAAACACTGCGGTGACGCTCATCATCACGCCCGCGAAGTAGGGGCCGGTCAAGAAGTGGTCAAGCCCGTCAAGGCATGGTCAAGATTCGCCCCATCCCCACCGCCTTGACCGCTTGATCGTTGACGGGCTCCCCTTTCGACATCCAGTTACCTCCACCATGAAACTCCCAGCCATCTTCATCCTCGCCACTGCGTCCGCCTTTGGCCAGGCCGCCACGCAGGCTCCGCGTCACGAATCGCTCAAACAGGAGCTGCGCCTCAGCGTCGAACGCGGGCTGAACTTCCTCCGCGCTCATCAGAACAAGGAAACCGGCCAGTGGGGCGAGGCCGAACCCGTCGCTCTCACCGGCCTGGCGATGACCGCCTTCCTGCTGGATCCCAGCCGCAAGCCCGGCGACCCCGTGCCGCCGGAAGTCGAGAAAGCCACCCGCTATCTCGTCAGCAACGCGAAGCCCGACGGCTCCATCACCATCAAGGCCCGCGCCACTTACAACACCGCCATCGCCCTCACCGCGCTGCTCTTGAATCAGAAGCCAGAAAACGAGGAGGTCATGCTCAAGGCCCGCCGCTACCTCGTCACCCACCAGCTCGACCTCGATGAAAAGGGCAAGCAGGACAATCCCAACGACGGCGGCATCGGCTACGGCGAGGAGAAGTCCACCCACGCCGACATGTCGAACACCACCTTCGCCCTCGAGGCCATCTACTACGCGCAGTCCCTCCTCGCCGACAAAGGCGATGCTGCGAAGAACGAACCGCAGCTCAACTTCGGCGCCGCCATCGACTTCATCCAGCGCTGCCAGAACCGCCCCGAGAGCAACAAGTCCTCATGGGTCAGCAAGGACCCCGACGACGCCGGCGGCTTCATCTACAACCCCACCGAAACCCGCGGCGCCAAGGTCGAAAATCCCGACGGCACCATCTCCCTGCGCAGCTACGGCAGCATCAGCTACGCCGGCCTGCTGAGCTTCATCTACGCCGGCCTCGACAAGAACGACCCGCGTGTGAAGGCCGTCATCGACTGGATCAGCGCCCACTACGACGCCGATCAAAACCCCGGCCTCGGCGCCCAGGGCCTCTACTACTATTACCACACCCTCAGCAAGGCCCTCAGCATCGCCCAGATCGACTTCATCAAGACCAAGGACGGCAAGACCGTCGACTGGCGCGCCGACATCACCCAGAAGCTCCTCAACCTGCAAAAAGGCGACGGCTCCTGGGCCAACTCCGAAGGCCGCTGGATGGAAAGCGATCCCGTCCTCACCACCAGCTACATCCTCATGGCGCTGGGCCGCATTCATCAGACGCTCTGAGTTCGTCGTTCCCTTCGCGGCTTCGCAGCAGCCCGTTCTGAGAAAGGAGCGCTCGACACGCAGCCGCCCTCTCCGGTAGTCTCACCGGCATGTTGTTCCGCCTGCTCCTGGTCATCGCACTGTTCTCCGCGTTCGAGTTGCATGCGGAGAAGCCGGAGATGTTTACGCGCAGCTTCAAAGTGACACCGGCTTTCCTGGCCGAATCAGAACTCGATAAGGACTCTGTCTCTGATCCCTTTGCATACCGGCAGCGGCAAAACAAACCGCTCAGGCAACTCCTCGAAGAAGCTGGCATTGGTTTTTCCGAGGGATCATCCGTCTCTCGTGGTGCCCTCGGCGAAATCGTCTGCCGCAATACGAAGGACAATCTTGAACGCCTCCGCAAATACATTGATGAACAAAACGCCACCATTTCAAAACCAGTATCCCGACTGACCGAGAAGATGAACCACATCATCTTCCCCACGATCCACTTTGACGGGGTGACAGCGGAGGAAGCGCTCAAACACCTCAGCGAGGAAAGCCGCAAGTTCGACACGGGGACTAAGGCCACAAACGAGAAAGGTGTGAAGATCATCCTGCGCAGCGATGATGTTTCCAGCACCGCTTCGATCACACTCGACTTGAAAGACGTGCCGATGTCCGAGGCGCTGCGCTATGTGACCGAACTGGCCCAACTGCACTTCAAGGTGGAGGCCGACTCTGTTCTCGTAGTCCCGCTATCCGTGGACATCAGCGAACGCATTACCCGCAGCTTCTGGGCACCCCGCGACTTCCTCTCTCTTGGCATGTCTGCTGAAGACCCGTCTGCCGCCCCTGCCGATCCATTCGCAGCACAACCATCGGCGCCAGTGCAACCCGGCGAGAAAATCCCGCGCCAATCCGCCAAACAAGTTCTCGAAGCCCAGGGCATCACCTTCCCCGAAGGCTCCAGCGCCTACTTCAATCCCGTCACCGGCCTGCTCACGGTCACCAACACCCAGCCGAACATCGATCTGCTGGAAGCCTTCTTCGGCACGATGTCGGTCCATTATCCCGCCACCCTCACTCACCAACTCATCATCCTCGAAGGTCCCGGCGAACTCATCCGCGCCGCCAACGCAGCGTCCTCACGCACTGCCAACGCCCGCGCTGAACTCGAAACACTGCTCGATCACTCGAAGAAATCTGGCTCCAACGTCCGCGTCGTCGCCGATTCGTTCCTCGAAGGCAAATCAGGCATGCATTGCAGCACCACCGCCGTGCGCGAGCACATGCAAGCCACTGGCCTCAGCCTCGACAATCAAAGCCGCGCCACCGCCTCCTGGGACTTGCTTCCGCTCGGCCTCACTTTTAAAATCGATCACACATTGGGTCCCGATGGCAGCACCATCGACTGCAACCTTGAAGTCAAATTCCATCCCTTCACGCCGCGCATCCAACAGCTCAACGTCACCGAGCCGCTCAGCGGTCATGATGCGGAGTTTCCTTCTCCATGGCCGCAGGTGCCGAGTTCAGGGCCTCTCTCTCCATCACCAACGGAGCCACAAAGCTCATCGGTGTCTCCAAACCTGCCGGCCTTGCCGATGAGAAAGCCGATGTCCTCCTGGCTGTCTTTCTCACCAGCACGATTCGGCGACTTGATCCACGACTCGTCCCCATTCCGCCACCTGTGGCAATCAACACCTCCGAACTCACCTCCATCGACTTTCATTCACCGCCCGGACTGCTGGAATCCCTCATGGAAACCAGCTCCATGCCGTTGCGTGAGTGGCTGGAGAAGGTGCAGGGCATCGCCTTCCCTCCAGGAGCCGTGCTAAAACAAAGGGGCGACCAACTTCACGTCACCAACACTCCCGCAATGATCGAGGCCATCGGCGCTCTCATCACCCACGCCGAATCCTCCGCCCCGAAAACCATCACCTTCACGCTGCACACCATCGAGGCACCGGCGACGCTCCTGCGCGATCTTTCCCGTAAAGCCAGTGCCGCAGGCGCGGATGACACCACCGTGTTCGCCGCCGCAGATGCCGCCGTCACACGCGGCGAGGCCCGTTTCATCGAGTCCCTCTTCATAGAGACCAAATCCGGCATCCGCTCCAGACAGGAGTCCATGAGTGAGCATTCCTTTCTCTCCGACTTCGGTCCCAATGCCCACAACCTGAACGAAGCCACCTTCGACATGCGCAGAGTAGGCTCCGTCTTTGAGATCGAGCCTTGTCTCAGCGCTGATGGCCGCACCGTGGAACTCAACTACGCTCACGAATTCCATCCCGCACCTCCCGAGACACGCGGCGCACACTTCCGCGATCCTGGCTCTGGCAAACCCCTCGCCATGCCCGCCACCGACTTCCACGTCGTCAAAACCACCAGCGGCCTCAGCATGGCCCAAAGCGGCACTAAACTCATATCCCTTAACAAACCGACAGGACGCGAAGCCGAAGGCAAACTCTGGGCCACATTCCTGAAATGCGATGTGGTGCCGCAGGTGGCAGAAAAACCAAGCAGGCTTTTCACTCAAAGCTTTCATGTCGATCAAGCCGCCCTGCTCAAGTTGATGCATCCAGATCCCGGAACGAACAAAAGCGCCAAACAGGTCTTCGAAGAAGCGGGCATCGAATTCCCCGATGGTGCATCTGCCAACTACGGCCCCGCCACCAGCCAGATCGTTGTCCGCAACACCCAATGGAATCTGGAGAAGGTTTTCTTTTTCCTTGTTGGGCTGGGCGGTGATGCGGAATCGAAACCGCCCGATATTTCCGAAGATGAGAGATTGATAACTCGCAGCTACAAGGTGCCACCTGATTTTCTGCACATAGGTGCTCGCGATGAGACTCCGACTTCTGATCAGGTCGATCCTTTTGAAACACCACCTCCACCAAGGATTGAGCGAAGACGTCAGAGCATACTCGAATCCAGTGGCATCACTTTTCCTGATGGATCAAGCGCGTCCTACAACCCGGCCACGTCAACGCTTATTGTACGCAACACCCGCAAGCATCACGCGTTGGTTGAGGCTTTTGTAGCGCGCATCATGGCGTCTTTGCCACACACCGTCACCATCACCACCCAAGTGATCGAAGCTCCCGGGCCGTTGCTGCGGCGCCTCACCGCTCAAGCGGCCAGCAAAAACAACCACCGCGCCGAACTCGATGAACTTCTCGCCGCCGTGAAGAAAGGTAACGCGCGATCCCTCGGCGCGAATCGCATCGAGTCCAAGCCCGGCACCCGCGCATTCGGGCAACAAGGGACCAGTCACAGGTCGCTCACCGACGTGACCATGAGCAAGGAAGGCGTTCCCGAGATCATCACCGAAGAACGGAATGTCGGCTTCAAGGTCGAACTCGAACCCACCGTGAACGACGACGGCCAGTTGGTAGATCTGGTCATCGGCACGGAGTTCCACACCGCCCCGCCTTTTGAGCATCGCGAACGCATCCTCGACACCCAAGGCCGCCGCCTCGAGTTCCCGCTCACGGATTACATCGTCGCCCAGACCACCACCGGCATCACCATGCCCGACGGCACCGCTCGACTGCTCTCGCTCTACAAGCCGACGGGCAAACCCGAGTACGAGAAGGAGGACATCCTCCAGGCCATCTTCATCACCTGCGACATCCTTCGTGCGGGGCAATAGACGAGACACCGAACGCCTGCTGACACTCGACATGCCCATGCCCGGGCAGGGCGATGCACGACGTGCCTCCCCGCATGAAAACAGGTTCGAAAATGAATGGTTGGGGACGGTCGCGAATGATTCCGCGCCCGTGCGGACGACCGGGAACGCTTTTTGTCCGCTCCCAGAAGCCGGGGACAAGGAGTGAAAGTCCGGGGACAAAGCGTGGACAACCCGGGACAGGCGCAGGGTGATCAGAGACAAGGCGAGAGTCTCCCGCGCGGGCGCTTCGAGCCCCAGCGCGCGCGGGCAAGTCATCGCGGACAGAGGGTCAGGGCTTGGGGACGAGGAGAGAACGGTTCTCTCCCCGGAGTCAACGATCGGGGACAAAGAGTGATCGTCCGGGACAAACTGGCGCGATGACCGTGCATGGCGCGGAATGGCCGGGGGGCATGTCCCTTTTCATCCGCTCCATGTTCCCAGCCTCTCAGCGCTGCGAGTGGGACAGCGGCGCGGCGGCCCCGGTCATCGCTCCCCTGCCCCCTGTTTGCCGGAACCCGTCGACGATGGCCCTGCAGAACCAATGCCTCTGCCATTCAGAAACCCTTCGCAGCGCCGCCTCCCCTTCTCCCAATGCCCCATACGAGCAACGAAAACACACCATGAATCGACCGACATACTCCCCGTGAAGCGAGGCCGTCCGGCCCGAATGGTTCGACTGCACCGGGGAGTGACGGCAGGCCACTGGATGGAGAGCGATCCCGTCCTCACCACCAGCTACATCCTCATGGCGCTGGGCCGCATCCATCAGACGCTCTGAGTTCTCAGTCCAGATTCTTGAACCGCATGTCCTTGATGAACCAGCTGCCATTTTTGGAAAGTGCCTGAATGGCGATGGCGCCGCCGGATTTGCGGAACCCCCGGTCCTTTTGACTGGCGCTGGTGCGGAGCGTGGAGCGGTCGGCGGGTTCGACGAAGTCCTGGGCGATCTTGCCGTTGATGAGGCAGAGGACGCGGTTGTCTTTGACGCAAAGGCGAACATCGAACCAGTCGCTCTGGTCGGGGAGATCAATGAGGGGCGGGGCGATGTTGAAAACGGCGCCAGTCAAGTTTTCCGACTTGCCCTCGTTGGCGAGGTTCACCTCGTAGCCGGTCGAAGGATTTCCGAGCGACTGCCACTGGGAGGGATCAACGTGGAAGTAGATGCCGGAGTTGGCATCGCCGGTGGCACGGGCTTTGAACATGAGGTCGAAGCTCTTGATGGGCGGAGGCCGGCCCTGCCCTAAGGTGAGGAACAGGTAGGATGGTCCCTTGTCGGTGACAGCGACTTGGAGCGTGCCGCCCTTAAGTTGAAAGTCCTTCGGGTTGCCGCGGAGTTTCCACTGGCTGAGGCTGGAATCGTTCAACAAAGGCGTCCACTCGGGGCCATTACCGGGGTCACCCAGATTAATGCCGGGATAGTCAAGCGTGTCCCGAACAACCAGATTGCGGAACGCGATCTCACCATCGGCGGCCGAAGCGCGCAGGATGAAGTGAGTGGGTGATGTGATGGGACGACCCATTCGATGGGTGTTGTTGGATTGATTGGCGAGAAAGACCGTGCTCTGCACCTTTGATCCCACGAGACGAAAACGCTGCCATTCACCATCCTTGGCCAGGGTGGAACCCGGCGGTGTTTTCGCGCCAGTTTTGTGATCGATTATACCGCCCGTGAGCACGGGTGCCGACACTCCGGAACCCACGATCGGCACCTCCCATCCCTCGTCAGGGCTGGAGGATGTGGCGAAGAAAATCATGCCTCCGCTGGCCTTCGAGGAAACGCGGAACTCACCTAGCAGATCGACATTATGAGAGGAAAGCGGGTGAGCGAGGAGGCTGTCCGCACCGCGGCAGACGAGGGTGTCGTTTTCCACCTTCCAGGCAGCAGGATTGGCTGTCTGCCAACCGGTCAGATCACGACCGTTGATCAGCGAATGATCAGCAGCAGAAGCGGGTGCAGGAGACGGCGCAGGGGCGGGAGCAGGCATTGGTGATGATGTCGTGGCGGCAACAATCACTGCCGACTGCTTGGCGGATGGATCCACCACCACGCGGAAACCCATGGCTGTTGCCTTGCCGGCAAATTCCGGAAGTGGCTCTTCTTTTCCCTCAGTCATCCAGGCGTTGTTACCCCAGCCTCCCCCCCGGCAGAGATGGAGGTTCTCGCCAGTCTTTACCCATTCCCAAACATTGCCGAAAATGTCGAAAAGACCATTCTGATTGGGCGGGTAGGATCCGACCGGTGCGGTGAATGGGAAGTCATCCACCAACCCAAGCCCAAAGTTTCCGACATCCTTGGAGGCTTGTCCGCCCTTCCATGGCCTCTCATTTCGTCTCGCCGTCAATTCCTGCTCGCTCTGCCCCACCCAGCGGATTCCTGCCGCCCAGTCCCACTCCTCGGAGGTTGGCAGGCGGCAGTTCATATTCTCCTTTTTGGAAAGCCAGTCACAGAACTTGTTGGCCAGCTCTGCGGTGATCAGGATTGCGGGATGATCCGCGGTCTGTTCGACTCCCTGGTTATTGGCGTCACGCCAGTTGCCCGGCACGTCGTTTTCCGCCGCGAAGGCCGCATAGTCCGCCACCCGCGTCTCCCACACGCTGAAAAAGAGCGTCGTTCCCGCACTCGGACCGCTGCCGATCTTCACGGGCACGAATTTCATGCCGAGACTGTTGGTGAACGGACCCGTGGGTGCGAAGACGGCTGCACCATCAAGTTGCTTTCGGTAAGCGTCGATCGCGCGCGCGCTGTCAAGGTCGCCGGATTTGACGAGGGAGACTTGGAGGGCATTGAGCGATTTCCCGAGCGCGACTTTCAATTCCTCTTCGATCCTCACGGTTTCACCGTCGAAGATTCCCCGCAGCTTTTTCAGGGAGTCTGGCGTGCTGTCATCGAGCGCGGGCAGCGGCGGCAACGGCTCGACCTTGAGGAGGGCGGGCAGCTTTTCGAGCGTGTTCGCGTGGGTGGTGGCGCGCTGGATGGCCTGATCCATCGCCACCACATGGGTGAGGTTGCCACTCTGGGTGGCGCTCTGCTTGGCGGCGGCAAGGGCGTTGCGATATTTCGCCGTCAACTCGCCAAGCTGGGTGGCGCGCGCCTTTTGATAATTGGCCACGCGCGTTTGAAAGCCCTGAAGTTTTGCCAGCACGGTGAGCGGATCTTCCGGTTTGAGTTCCACAACAGGCGATGGCGGTGTTGCAGCGGGCGATGGGGAAGCCACCGGCTTCGAATTCATCGCGGGTGCGGGAGTCTTTACCGGCGGTGGCGGCACGGGCGAGGGTGTCGGGCTTTTGGACGCAACGACTGGATCGGCCTTCTTGGGAGCCGGAGGTTTTGGCACAGTGACGGGTTTTGGTTCAGCGGGAGGTGGTTGGGATGCTCCAGCCACGGCTTTGTCACCGGAGTCGTCCTTCCTCGAACCGCCCATGAGCACGACCGCCAGCACACCCAGCACGACAACGCCTCCCACCACCGCCCAGATCATGCCACTACCCGATGACTTGGACCCGACGGAAGGCTCTGACGAAGATTCAGAATGTGGCGGAGTCACGGGCCTTCCCACAGGTCTCTGTGGGCGCGCTTTTGTGGGCAGGGCGGCGGGCGCTTTCTCCGCCGCCTCCTCCACCCTCACCACCGGCTGCGTGAGGATCGTGTCGAGATCACGACGCAACTCCCCAATCTGCTGGTAGCGCAGGTCTCGATCCTCCCTCATCGCGCGGGCGATGATGTCGTCGTAGCGCGGATCGAGATCCGGGACTCGTTTGGACGGCAACTCAAACATGCCGTGCGGCACCTTGCCCGTGAGCATCTGGTAAAGCATCACGCCCACCGCATAGATGTCCGCGCGGTGATCGGCGGAGCTGCCCAGCATCAGCGCCTCCGGCGCCATGTAGTGCAGCGTGCCCAGCGCCATGCCGCTCTGCGTCAGCCCGGCGGCCTCGCCGCCTGCGTTCATCTTGGCCAGTCCAAAGTCCGCCACCTTCACCACGCCATCGTAGCCCACCATGATGTTCGCCGGCTTGATGTCCCGGTGGATGATGCTCCGGTCGTGCGCAAACTGCAGCGCATCGCACACATGCGCCGTGATCGCCAGCGCGTGTGCCACGGGCAGGCGGCCCTGCTCTGCGATCATCTTCGCCACGTCGGTGCCCTCGATGAACTCCATCACGATGTAAAGCAGCCCGCTGGCAGTCTCACCGAAATCGTATACCCCGACGATGCCCGGATGCGCGAGCTTCGCCATGGAGCGCGCCTCGTTCTTGAAGCGCTCGGCAAAGCTGGCGTCCGCCTCGTCCAGCGCGTTGGAGAGAATCTTGATGGCCACTGGCCGGTCCAGTGTGATCTGCCGCCCCCTGTAAACCGCCCCCATGCCACCGCGCCCGAGTTGGGCCGTGATCTCATACTGCGGCAGCAGTTGCTGCAACTCCTCCGCCGTGGGGGGCACCCAATTCAACGAAGAACTCCCGCTGTGTGACGAGCTGGCCATGGGGCGATCCTAGAGACTTCCCCTTCAATGAGCAAACCGTTTTCACGGGGCTGCCCGGAGACCTAAAGGACCGCTCAAGTCCCTTGCCCCCGGAAGCAAAACACGACTCAATTCGACACGGACGGTAATCTTTTGGCGACCTCAGCAATAGCGGCTTCAGAGACGGAAAGTCGCATCTGAGTGATCAAAAACTCGCGAAGATCGGTTCGCGCAGCGCCGCAAAGGGAAACATAGAAATTGTCTGCCGCTTGCTGGCCGGTCTTGGCCTTTTGCAGTTTTGGAATTTCGTTCTGAAACCATCGTTCAAGGAAGGCAATTCCACCATGCTGTTCACACAAACGGAGCAGGACCCCCGCAGTGATGTACTTGCGCTTGATGTCACCGCGGTCGCCCACGGAAAACCATTCTGGCACGGAACCGGGAGGCGAAGCCGAATACTCGGTCACCGCAGCGGCAAATTGGGATTTCCAGTCTTCCAACCCAGATTGCATGGGAATACCCGCTTCTCCAAAAGTGAGTACGAATACTGCCATCATGACTCCGGAAACGATGTTGCGGGAAGCCTCCGCGTTGACAAACGGGGGGCCAAGTCGCGTGTTGATGAAATGGGAGCAGGCCAGATCCATGATACCGTAGTCCCGGAACGAGCTTCCTTTGGCAAAATCCCCCAGAATGCCGCGCAGGCGGTTTGCAGACATGTTGACGCCCGAATTGGCCCAACCAATACCTCCTTTGTATTCGGCCAGTCCGCGAATTTGGTACTGATAGGCAAGTTCCATTCCCGACAATTCCTCAAACCGGTCAATCACCAGATCGAGGTAGTGAAGGACCTCACCCATGATATCCGGTGAAAAATCTTCGCTGGGACTCATGATGCGCACCCGGCTTCCCGACCAAGCGAAATAGTCCTGGCCCTTGAAGGGGACTTTGGTTGGAGTGATGGGTTTGAACGAGCCGTCCGGTTTTGCCGAATTCGGCGCGGGCATCCCTCCGCTTGGCTCCGTCCCCTTGCTTGCGATGACTCTTGGCTCGGTGTCCGCAGTGGCGTCATACCAGATCAGGTAGGTGTTGCAGGGTTCGGCGAATTGCACCGAAAGGCTCGCGTGTAGAGGTTCTTGGACACGTGCCAGTTTCAAAACGTCATCCAAACCAGCGACCGCTTTTGTCAGCGATTGATCTGCTGCGAATGCGCCCGAGTTGTCGACTGAGAAGATTCCACCATTGGATTCGAGAAACTTTTCGACCGATTGGCTGGGAAGAAAAGCTCCCACAGTGCGACTGCCTTCATTGAACTGCCATGTCAGTGCACGTTGGCCACCTTGTGGAACAACGAAGAGGCGACTGCGATTCAGTGCAAACTGCTTGATCGTGCCGGGTCCAAGCTCGGTGGGAACTGGAATTTCTCCTGCATGATTGAAGAGACGCAGTTCACCATCCTCAAAAAGAAGAGCAAAAGCATGGTCGGAACTTGAGATCGAAACGACCTTCTTATCTTCTGGAAACTGCGGTTGAAATCCCCATTCTGGGTTGCCCGGAAGTCCCGTAACTCCATCGAACACTTTTCCCCACAATCGAACGGTTCCGTCACGGCACAGTGCTATCCTCAAAAAAGGAGCCGCAAAGGCATCTTTTACAGCTGGGAGATCAGAGGGAACGTCATCAATCTCCCCCGCTTTATTGAACAAGTGGAGGGTTCCGTCGCGCTCGATCAGGCAAAACCAGTCGAGAAAGCCAGGCTGAATGCTCTCGATGTTGGCAAGATTTGCTTTGCCATCGGAGGAGATGGTTTGACCAGAAGCGCGGAGCACCACCCATCCACCGTGTAGCGCGTGCACCTGCACGGCATCATTGACCTCTTTAAGCTTCGAAAGCTCGATGGCTTTGTCGTTGGGATTTGATGACCAGGCTCGGAAGCGCCCGGCGCTTTGAAAGTGAGGACCAGTCGGCCAAGGCGGCAGACTGGACGGCCCCGAAAGTGTGTTCTTGAACGCAGTCGCGGCCACCTTTGCGGGTGTCGTCGTCTTTTCTGTTTCTGATCGAGTGAACAAAACGATCAACACTCCTGCCAAAACCAACAGGCCGAAGCCCACCCACAGGAGGGAGGAAAGCCCGCCTGTTGACTTCTGCACGGACGTCCGACCGCGGGGCGGTTGCGGGGCGGTTTGCGGTGATGTCCTGTGCGGACGCGCCTGCGTGGGCAGTGCGGCGGGAGGCGGCTCTTTCTCACCCGCTTCTGAGGCTTCGACACGCGCTACAGGCTGGGTCAGGATGGCGTCCAGTGCCATGCGCAACTCCAGCACGTTTTGGTAGCGCACCTCGCGGTCGTCGCGGATCGCCTGTTTGACGACGTCGTCATAGCGCGGGTCGAGGCCGGGGATCTGCTGGGATGGCGGGTCAAACATGCCCTGCGGCAGCTTGCCGGTGAGCATCTGGTAGAGCATCACACCCACCGCATAGATGTCCGCCCGGTGGTCCACGCTGTTGCCGAGCATCAGCGCCTCCGGTGCCATGTAGTGCAGTGTGCCCATGGCCATGCCACTCTGGGTAAGCCCCGTGTTCTGGCTGTTCGTCATCTTCGCCAGCCCGAAGTCCGCCACCTTCACCACGCCGTCGTAGCCCACCATGATGTTCGCCGGTTTGATGTCCCGGTGGATGATGCCCCGGTCATGCGCAAACTGCAGCGCATCGCAGACATGAGCGGTGATGGCCAGCGCATGCTCCGGCGGCAGTCTGCCCTCTTTCGCGAGCATGCGGGACACATCCGTGCCCTCGATGAACTCCATCACGATGTAGAGCAGCCCGCCTTCCGCCTCGCCGAAGTCATGCACGGCGACAATACCGGGATGGTTGAGCTGGCCCATCGCCCGCGCCTCGTTCTTGAAGCGCTCGGCAAAGCTGGCGTCGGCATCCTCAAGCGCACCCGAGAGGATTTTGATGGCCACCGGCCGGTCCAAAGAAATCTGCCTCCCCTTGTACACCGCCCCCATGCCACCGCGTCCGAGCTGGGCGCTGATCTCATATTCCGGCAACAGCTTTTGCAATTCCTCCGCGGTGGGAGGAACCCATGGCCCCGGAGAGGCTCCACTGTTGGACGAACCAGCCATTCGACGAGATTAAAGATTCGACCAGCGTCGGCAATCTCTTTTCCCGCCTTGGCGGCGTCGTCACACGGTCTGCAAGCAGCAAGCCCTCACTGCGCCAGGAACTCGTCCAGCGCGGCCTTGGTGATGCGATACTGGCTGCCGATCTTTTTCCCCTTCAGGTCTCCGGCTTCAATCGTGGCGATGACATCCGCTTCGGACACGCCGAGTGTCTGAGCGACCTGGGCGGGCGTGAGGATGTCGACCGCCGGAGCCGCAACTGCGGCCGCACCCGGAAGCGGCGGCGGCGCAGCGCCACCGGCAGCAGGATTCATGTTGAAGGCGCCCTGCGCCATCATCTGCTGCGCCATGCCAAAACCCATCGCGATCTCCGCGGCGGCACCGGCGGGCCCGCCACCGCCCTGGGCCATGCCTTCGGCCATCTGGAACTTCACGTAGTCGTTCAGGTTGCCGATTGCGCTCATGCTGCTGCGCTTGTCGATCGCGGCCTCGACTTCCGGCGGCACGCTGGCGTTCTCAAGGATGAAGCTGGCAATCTCGATGCCGTATTTGCCGGTGGTGATTGGATTGATGACGGGCAGCAGCGCGTCTCCGAGCTCAGAGTAGCGGGTGGCGAGGTCGAGCACCGGCACTTTGGCGGTGGCGAGCGCATCGGAGAACACGCTGATGATGCGGCTGCGCATCGTGTCGGCAAATTCATCGAGACGGAAGTGGTGATCTGAGCCGGCGACTTCCTTGAGGAAGAGTTTTGGATCGACAATCTTGAAGTCAAAGGTGCCGAAAGCACGCACGCGCACAATGCCAAAGTCCTGATCGCGCATCATGATGGGATTGCTGGTCCCCCATTTGTTGCCCGTGAAAAGGCGCGTGGTGACGAAATACACGTCCGCCTTGAAGGGACTCTCGAAACCGTATTTCCAGCCCTTCAGCGTGGAGAGGATCGGGATATTGTCGGTGACAAGGTCGTGTTTGCCGGGGCCAAAGGTGTCACCGAACTGCCCCAGATAAACAAACTGCGCCACCTGCGACTCGCGCACGATGAGCTGGGCGCCGCGCTTGATTTCCTTGTCCTCATCCGGGAAGCGCCAGGAGAGCGTGTCGCGCGAGTCGTCCGTCCACTGGATGATTTCCAAAAACTGTCCCTTGAGGTAATCCATGAGGCCCATAGTCGTGAGTGCGTTGAGTGTTGGTGTGTGTGGTTAGGAGACGATCGAACGCGAGTTTAGAGTCCGCGTCCGCGATTGGCGAGTCCAAATCGTGGAACGCTTTTGTAAACACAATCCGAATGCCTCCCAGCATGGCGACGCGAGTCTTTTTGAAGGAGTCCAAGTTCCGCCGCGTTCAGCACGTTCGAAACTCATGCCTCAGGAAACTTCATCCGTGTCCCGCCGCGAGTTCGCCCGTGTCTCCACGCTGGCGGCGCTGGCCGCCGCCGCTCCGGGCCGCGGCACTGCGGCCGAAAGCTCCTGCCCCGCTCCGCACTCACTCCTGACCGCGGCGGACGACTTCTACGATGTCTCGCGTGGCAATCCAAAGCCACACACGCTGACCGGCGAAGCTTTGATCCGAGCGAAGCTCACACCCGAAACATGGCGCTGCGAAGTGGTGGCGGATCCCTTCACGAACGAGGTCATCAAGGAGCCTGCCAAGATCGCCAAAACACTCACGCTGGACTTTGCCTCCCTCGTCAAAATGGGCCGCACACACGGCGTCCGCTACCTGAAGGCCATGCAGTGCCTGAACATCGCCGAACCGCTCGGTCAGGGGTTATGGGAGGGCGTGCCGCTGCGCGACGTGCTGCGTCTCTGCGCTCCGATGATCAATGTGAGGCGCGTCTATTTCTGGGGCTATCACAATGACGATCCCAAACAGCTCTTCCAGTCCTCCCTCAGTTACACCGAGGTCATGGAGGCACCTCCCGGCGACTTCCCTGTCTTCCTCGCCTACCAACTCAACGGCGCCCCCATCCCGCTGGAGCGCGGCGGCCCGGTGCGCATGATCATCCCTTGGGCGCACGGATTCAAATCGATCAAGTGGCTGCGGCACATCGCCGTCACCAACGACTACCGCGCCAACGACACCTACGCGGAGAAAAACAACGATCCCGACTCGCATCTCAAAACCGCCGCCTACATCGACAAAAGCGCGGATAAATTCCCCGTCGGCCAGACTGTCTTCATGAGCGGGCGCGTTATCTCCGGACGCTCCGGACTCGAACGTGTGGAATACATGCTGCGACAAGTCCAGCCGGGCGCGCCGATCCTCAAAAACGACGCCCCCGAATGGCGGGCCGCCCGCTGGCTCCCGTGCGAACTCGAGTCCGCACCGAAGGACTGGAGCACGATCCTGCCCGCCGGAGTCTCCTCAAAGAATGTGCTAGGTTTCGACAAGCGCACCGGACTTCCCCTTTCCTGGCCCCTGCCCCACAGCATGATCTCGTGGTCCGCTCCGTTGAAAAAACTGCCGAAGGGTCACTATCAGTTTTACGCACGGGCCGTCGACCTCAACGGCTTCGCCCAGCCCGAACCCCGTCCGATCGCTAAAGCGGGCAAGAACGGCGTCGAAACGCAGCGATTCGAGGTCGTGTGACAAGCACCCGCATTCGACCGCAAGTTGCCGAACGGCCGCGCGTTTCCCGCAGCGATGAAATACTCCCTGCTTCTCCTCGCACTCGCGGCCCTGTCGACCCGCGCCGCTGATCTGGCACCGTTGCTCGCCCAGCCCGACCAGATCGTCCTCGAGAATGACTTTTCCGAGGCCGGGCCGGTCAATAAAGAGCACTGGGGAGCGCGCCAAGGCACGCAGTGGTCCGTTGTCGACGGCGTGCTCCGCGGCAAGCCGTCCACGCCCGAATATCAAGCCAAGAAGAAGGACCACTTCGGCTACGAGCCGCGCGTGTCGTGCCCGGTCACACCGGCTCAGTTCATCGCAAGGTTTTCGGTGTGCTTTGACGGCGGCAGCGAGACGGCCATCGTCCCCTTCATCGAATTCGGCCACCACGTCTGCCGCATCCGCCTTTTCAAAGACGGCGCGGAAATCCTCGCGGATCACGAATCAGTGAAGCTCGCCCAGACCGAAGATTTGAGGTTTGAGCCCGGCCGCTGGTATCACGTGCTCGCCGAGATGAAGGGGGAGGACTTCGTGGTGCAATTTGCCGATGGACCGACCCTCCATGCGAAGCACGCCAGCTTCGCCAAAGCGCCCGAAAGCGGCGGCAACGGACTCGGCATCGCGGGTCCAAAGGATGGCACCGTTGAGATCGACAACGTCACCCTCTGGAGCATCAAGGCGGACGAGCAACCCGGTTGGGTCGCCAGGCGTGACGCACTGCCAAAGTTTGTGCCGGTCGAGGTCGGCAAAAAGAAGACCCGAAAGCCGTGAGCGTCGCCGGGGCGTATTAGAATTAAATGCCTTGCAAGTGACCCGTCACGTTGCCGTTTGAGTTCGCCCCCCTCCCCCAATGATTCGTCCATCCCCCCTATCAGGACTTCTCGCGCTTTCGGCCGGCCTGTCCGTCCACGCCGCAGCCGCCCTGCCCCCGCCTGTCGCCACCTTTATCGACCAGCACTGCATCGAGTGCCACGACGCGGACGTGAGCAAAGGTGACCTCGACCTGAGCGCCCTCGGCTTTGACCTGAAGGACCCGCACGCTTTTCAGAGCTGGCAGAAAGTCTTCGAACGCGTGCGTGACGGCGAAATGCCGCCGAAAAAGAAGCCGCAGCCCGAAGCCGCTGAAAAGGAAACTTTCCTGACCGGACTCAAGACACCACTCGTCAAAGTGGAGTCCGACTACCTCGCTGCCAACGGGCGCGTACGCAGCCGCAGGCTCACTCGCACGGAGTATGAAAACACCCTGCACGATCTGCTCGGCATCGACATCCCCTTGAAAACACTGCTGCCGGAAGATCGCGCCTCGTATGGCTTTGAAACCGTCGCGGACGGCCAGCAAATGTCGCAGCACCTGCTGGCGCGCTACCTCGACGTGGCCGACATCGCTCTCACGGAAGCCTTTGATCGAGCGCTAAAACCCGAAAAGCCGTTTCAACGGCACCTGACACCGCAGGATTTGGCGAAAAGAAGCAACGGCAACTACCGCGGTCCCGACCTCCGGGACGGAAAGAGCATCTCTTGGCCGATCAAGCTGCAGTTCTTCGGCCGCATGCCCGCCACCACGGTGCGCGATGACGGCTGGTACCGCATCACGCTGCGCGACGTGCACGCCATCAATCCCGGCGCTGACGGAGTCGTCTGGGGAACGCTGCGCTCCGGGGAGTGCTCGTCCGCGGCGCCCATGCTCTTTCTCGTCGGTCTCGTCGAGGCCACCGCCAAGCCGCGTGACATGGTGTTTGAGACGTGGATTCAGGGTGGCCACATGCTGGAGCTGAAACCGAACGACAACACGCTCAAGCCGGCGCCGTCGGGAGCCACCGGCGGAAACGTTTCATTCGCGGGACGCGACCTGACCCGTCAGGGATTCGAGGGCATCGCCAACAGCGGCATCGACATCGAGCGCATCCATCCCACCTCGGATCGCGCCACCGTGGTGAAGCGGCTGTTTGACGACATGGGGCCTGAAGCGATCAAACCGGAAAACCTCGAAAGGCTCGTCACCCGCTTTGCCAGACGCGCCTTCCGCCGTCCGGTCACCGACGAGCAGATCAACCCGTATCGCGAGATCGCGCGCCAATCGCTGGCCGGAGGCGACCCTTTGCCCGAAGCCCTCCGCGTCGCCTATCGCGCTATTCTTTGTTCCCCCCGCTTCCTCACCTTCATCGAAGAACCCGGGGCGCTCGACGACCACGCCATCGCCTCGCGGCTCAGTTACGCCCTGTGGGTCTCCATGCCCGACTACACCCTCATCCAACTCGCGAACGAAAAGAAGCTCAGCGACCCGAAGGTGCTAGCCGAACAGGTGGACCGAATGCTGGCGCATCCGAAAGCCCGGCGCTTCATCGAAAGCTTCACCGACCAGTGGCTCAAACTCAAGGAGATCGATTTCACAACGCCCGACACGAGACAGTATCCCCAGTTCGATGTCGTGGTGCAGGAGTCCATGCTGCAGGAAACGCGCGCCTACTTTGCGGAACTGATTCAAAAGAACCTCAGCATCACGAATCTTGTCGATTCCGATTTCGCCTTCCTCAACGAACGTCTCGCGCGGCACTATGCCGGTGGCATTCAGACAGGCGCACCTTCAGACAAGGGGAAGAAACAGAAGGACAAGGCGATCCCGGTCTCATTGCCTGACAGGTTCATGGTCTCTGATCTCGCCGCAGGTGAGGGACTGCAAAAGGTCAAACTCGATCCAAACTCAAAACGCGGCGGCCTCGTGACTCAGGGAGCAGTGCTCAAAGTCACCGCCGACGGCACCAGCACCTCCCCCGTCGTTCGCGGCGTGTTCATCAATGAGCGAATTCTTGGCGAGCACATCCCGCCGCCGCCGCCCGGTGTCCCCGCCATCGAGCCCGATATCCGCGGTGCGACGTCCATTCGCGATCAACTCGACAAGCACCGCAACAACGAGTCCTGCGCCAGTTGCCATCAGACCATCGACCCGCCGGGCTTCGTTCTCGAAAACTACGATCCCGTCGGCGTCTGGCGCAGCGGTTACGGAAAAGGCGGGCGCGGCGCGAAGGTCGATCCCTCCGGCAGCACTCCTGACGGCGGCACTTTCGCCAATCTGACCGAGTGGAAGCGCATCTACTCCGAACGCGCCGACCAACTCGCCCGCGGTTTCGCCACGCACTTTCTGACTTACGCCACCGGCGGTCCGCTGCGGCTCAGCAATGAAACTGCACTGGAGCAGGTCGTTTCAAGTACCGAGGAAAACAGGCACGGAATGCGCTCCCTCATTCAGGCGGCCGTGAAGAGTGAGATATTCCTCAGCAAGTAATCGTTTTTAAAACACCCCCATCATGAAAAACGTCCATTTCAACTTCGGCGCGCATGTCTCCCGCCGCGCCGTCCTGCGTGGCGCAGGCATTTCGCTCGGCCTGCCTCTGCTGGAGGCCATGACGCCTGCCTTTGCCGCCGTCAAAGACTCGAAGCAGGCAAAGCGCTTCGTCGGCGTGAGCATGGCTCTGGGCCTGCACAACCCGAACCTCGTCCCGCAGGGTGCCGGTCGTGACTACAAGCCTTCACGCTACCTCAAGAGTCTTCAGGACCTGCGCGAGGAGTTCACTGTCGTCTCCGGCTCGTCACACCCCGGCGTTTCGGGCGGTCACACGGCGGAAGGCAGCATCTTTTCCGCCTGTCCGAATTCACGCGGCGCCACGTCGCGCAACACCATCTCGCTCGACCAGCTCATGGCGAGACAACTCGGCCACGAAACGCGCTTTCCCTCCCTGGTGCTGAACACCGGCAGCCAGACGAGTCCGTCATACACGGAAAACGGCTCGATGATTCCTGCGGAAAACAACGCGATGCGTTTGTTCACGCGCCTGTTCGTCAATGACTCGCCCGCCGAGCAGGAACGTCAGGCGGAGCTGATCCGCAGCGGCCGCAGCGTGATGGACGTCGTCGGCGCAGAAGCCAAACTCCTCCAGCGCGAACTCGGCGCCGGAGACCGCGACAAGCTCGATTCCTGGTTCACCAGCGTTCGCGATCTGGAGAAGCGCCTCGCCTTGAACGAAACCTGGACGCACAAGCCGAAGCCGAAGGTGCCCCTGCAGCCACCGACCAAGATCCCGCGCGACAACGAAGTCGCGGTGGACGGCATCTTTCTCGACATCATCCACATGGCACTGGCCACGGACAGTACCCGCTTCGTCACCCTCCACATCACGGGCAATTCCGTGCAGGGGCTGGAAGGTGTCGAACAGAGCTACCACACGCTCAGCCATCACGGCATGGACGAGGAAAAGCTCGCGCAGCTCGCGATCGTCGAGCAGGGCGTCATCAACCAGTGGGGCGGCTTCCTCCGCAAGCTCAAGACGGACAAGCTGCTCGATGAAACCATGGTCCTGCTGACCTCCAACCTCGGCAACGCCTCCGCGCACGACAACAAGAACATGCCTGTTCTCTTCGGCGGTGGCGGCTTCAAGCACGGCCAGCACCTCGCCTTCGACCAGAAGAACAATTACCCGCTGCCGAACCTCTATCTGAGCGCGATTCACCGCCTCGGCCTGCAGGACGAGAGATTCGCCACGAGCGAAACCGAAATGCACGGACTGGAAACGGTCTGATCAATACCCCGACGGGAAAATGACCGGCGCATGTCCGTAATAGTGGGATGCACCGATCCTTTCTTCTTCTCGGAGTTCTTTTCACGCTGTTCACTACGCCGGCATTTTCGGCGGAGCAGACACGCCCGAACATCGTCATCATCATGGCGGATGACATGGGATTCTCCGATCTCGGTTGCTACGGCGGCGAAATCCAGACTCCCAACCTCGACAAACTGGCCGCCGAGGGCATGCGCTTCTCGCAGTTCTACAATTGCGCGCTATGTGGTCCGACACGGTCTGCACTGATGACGGGCCTGCATCCGCATCAGGTGGGCATCAGCGGCTGGACGGGACTGCTCAACAACCGCTGCGTCACGATGTTCGAGATGCTGAAGCAGGGCGGCTACACGACCTGTGTCGTGGGAAGACTGGACATGGTCACCGCCGAGAACTGGCATGAACCAGCGAACATCGCACGATACGTGGACCGCTATTTCGGCACCACGGGCCATCAAGGGCCGGGGAACTACTTCGCCAACACGCGCAACACCGCCTTCTACCGCGATGGCGAGGACTACACGATTCCGGAGGGTGGCTACAAGACGGATCTCATAACCGACTTCACTATCGAGTTTCTGCAGCAGCGCGACAAAACAAAACCCTTCCTCCTCTACATGTCCCACTACGCTCCGCACTGGCCGCTGCATGCGAAGGAGGAGGACATTGCCAAGTATCGCGCACTGTATCGAAAGCTGGGATGGGATGTGGCACGTGAGCAGCGACTGCAGAGACTGATTGAAAAAGGAATCCTTCCAGCCGGCACGCAGTTGTCGCCACGCGACTCGCATGCAACCCCGTGGAGCGAAGCCAAATTCCTCGACTGGGAGGCCGAACGAATGGCCGTCTTTGCCGCGCAGATCGACTGTCTCGACCAAAGCGTGGGGCGCGTGATGGACACGCTGCGCAGCACGGGTGCTGACCAAAATACGCTGGTCTTTTTCCTGAGCGACAACGGCGCGTCAGACAAGGCCGTGGGTCCGCTCGACAAGCCCAATCAAACATGGCGTGCTGACGGCAAGAAGACCCGAGTGGGCAACAAGCCCGACATCCAACCCGGACCCAGCGACACCTTCGTCACCGCCGGACCTGCCTGGTCGAATCTCTCCAATGCGCCCTTTCGCGAACACAAGCAGACGAACTACGAAGGTGGCATCGCCTCACCGCTGATCGCGTGGTGGCCGGGCGTGATCGAAGGTGGAAAAATCAGCACCGAACTCAGCCACGTGACCGACATCACCGCGACGGCTTTGGATCTCGCAGGCGTTGCCTACCCCGAGGCGTTCGCTGGCCGCTCGGTCACTCCGCTCTCCGGCAAGTCTCTGCTGCCCGTGCTCAAGGGCGGCACTCGGGACGACCATGCCACCCTCGGCTGGGCCACTTCAGGCTCAAAGGCGTTGCGTGTAGGAAACTGGAAGCTGGTCGCGGCCAAAGGAGGCAAATGGGAACTCTACGACCTCGCGAAAGACCGGACGGAACTGCACGATCTCGCAGCCGAGCAGCCCGATCGTGTTGCTTCGATGGCCAAGGCATTCGCCAATTGGCAGGCTGAATAGCCTGACAAGTAGAAACGCGGCTTACACTACGGGATGACCGTTCGAAAACTCACCAGCTTGATGCTTCTCGTCACCGCGACCGCCTGGGCCTGCCAGGTGCCGGTGTTTCGCTATGCGCTGGAGCGCTGGGAGCCGGGATTGTATCGAGTGCATGCTCCGGGCGAGGTGGTCATCGATGCGCTGGCGAATGCAGAAGTCGAAAAGGCCGCGGGCGCCACGCAACTCGAACTCTTTTTCCCGCCCCGGCTGCGTCAGGCCGGTGGCGCGCCGATCTGGTCGGCGCCAATGAGCGATGAAAACGTACGTGTGATGCTGGATTCGCCCGTGCGACAGGAATTGAAGAAGCGGCTGCTCGCAGGCGAGTCAGCTGTCTGGCTGCTTTTGGAAAGTGGTGATGCGGCCAAAGACGATGCGGCGGCGAAAACGATCGAAGATGGACTTTTGGCGGCGCAGAAAGAACTCAAGCTGCCGGACGGCGTGATCACCCAGGACGAGGCGGACGATCCCAAGAAGCGTCATGAAAATGTCGATGTGCTGCAGTCGGATCTGCCGCTGAGGATTGCCTTTTCGACCATGCATCTGAGCCGCCAGAACGCGGACGAGTCGGCGCTGATCGCCATGCTGATGCATCTGGAGCCGGATCTCGGCGAATATGTGAATGAGCCGATGGTGTTCCCGATTTTCGGCCGAGGTCGGGCGATCGAACCGCTGATCGGCAAAGGCATTCACGCCGCCAACATCCTCGAAGCGTCCGCCTACCTGTGCGGCGCGTGCTCATGCGAGATCAAGGAACAGAATCCGGGCATCGACCTGCTCATGACGGCGGACTGGGACCCGGTGGCTACGAAGGAGGTGGTGGAGACCGTCAAAATCGTCGGGGAAGAACAAGCAAACTCCGACGACGACACTCGAAAGGCGCTGGTTTTGGCCGTTGCGGGGGGCATCGTTGGGACGCTGATCAATGGTTGGCTGATGGCACGCTGGTTCGCCCGGAGAAAGCGCCGCTCCTAGGTGCCCATTTCGTATTCTCACGCAAGTGGACCGCGCAAGGCGCAGGCGTGGCGACCGTTTGACATTCATGCGCCTGCTTTTGACCGCCTTGATCGCCTCTTCTTCATTCGCCGCCGAACCTCTCGTTTTCATCTCGGCTTTTGCGTCGGGAGACAAGGCTGGCGTCCATGCATTCTCATTCGATTCGGAGAAGGGTTCGCTCAAACCGTTGCATCGAACGACGGAGATCCAGAATCCTTTCTTCCTCGTCGTCTCGCCGGACAAACGCTTTCTCTATGCCATCGATGCCGAGAAGTTCGGCGGTGATGAAGATGAAAAAGTGGCCGGCTTCGCCCTTGAAGGTCGCACGGGCAGGTTGCAGAAGTTAAACGAGCAGTCGGCCCGGGGAACGGCCTCCTGCTATCTAGATGTCGATGCGACGGGCAAGTCCGTGCTCGTGGCGAACTATTCCACCGGCAGCGTGGCGTCGCTTCCCGTGAAGGCCGATGGATCGCTGGGTGAAGCCGTCTCCTTCATTCAACACAGCGGTTCCAGCGTCAATCCGGAGCGTCAGAAAGGGCCGAATGCACACAGCATCGTCATCAGTCCCGACAACCGCTTCGCTCTCGCCGCCGATCTCGGCATCGACAAGATCATGATCTACAAGCTGGACGCCGCCAAGGCCGCGCTCACTCCGAATAACGCCCAGCCCTTCGCCAAAATGCAGCTCGGTTCAGGCCCGCGGCACCTCACGTTTCATCCGGACGGCAAACGCGTGTATGTGATCAACGAACTGGTGAACACGGTCACGTTTTTCGACTGGAACGCATCGGGGGGCACACTCACCGAGAAACAGACCATCTCGACACTGCCCGCCGATTTCACCGGCAAGAGCTACACAGCGGACCTGAAGATCACGCCGGATGGAAAGCACCTCTACGGCACCAATCGCGGCCACGACAGCATCGCCGCGTATCGCATCGCCGACGATGGCAAGCTCAGCCTCATAGGCATCGAGCCCAGCCTCGGCAAAGGTCCGCAGAACCTGCTCATTACGCCCGATGGCAGATGGCTGCTCTGCGCCAACATGCCCGGCAACAGCGTGGTGGTTTTCCAAATCGACGCGACGACCGGGAAGATCACCCCTCACGGCGATCCCGTCGAAATGCCGATGCCGTCGTGCATTCGCTGGGTGGAATGATTTCTACTTCGCCTCTCGAACCTCCCACGCCGGCGGCAGGTCTTTCGACTCGGGGCCATAGGTCTGCGAAACAATAAAGCCGCTGGCTTGTGATGTGTAGAAGATGCGGCCGTTGCTGACGACAGCGCCGAGGCATTCGCGGGAATCAATCGCGGGGCCGGTGGAGACAAGTTTGCCTTCCTGGCTGAGGTCGATCATGTCCATGTTCGCGCCGAGCACATACGGCTCGCTCATCGTGAAGCGGCAGCAGGCGTAGTTGGTCTGGATGCTGTAAACGACCTTGCCGGTGGCGGGATCGTAGACGTTGCCTTTGCCGCGCAGGGCATTGGAAAAGATGTAGCGGCTGCCGACAGTCACCACATTGAGTGCCGAGGTGACGGCGTCCGATTTCCACAGCAGCGATCCGTCTTTCGCGTCGAGGCACCAGACGAAGCGGTCATCGGTGCCTTCGTTGGCGCGATTGTTTCCGCCGATGAAGATCCTGCCGTCGCGTGCGCTGAGCGTGCATTTGGCAGTGACGTAGTAGTCGTTCGTCTTCCACAGCACCTTGCCGGTGTTCGGATCAAGGCAGGCGGTCATGCCGTTGTTTTCCACCGGCAATCCACGACGGCGACGCTCGCTGGAGGCGTAGCCAAAGAACGCGGAGTAGTAGAGCTTGCCGTCCAGCAGGCAGAGACCGCAGTCGTTGCCACCGCGGCCTTCGTCGGAGAAGTCTTTTTCCCAGACGACTTTGCCGGTTTCCATGTCCCACGCCCACAGGTGCGGCCGTTGATCCTTGGGGTAATACGGATTCTCGTTCGTCCACACCCAGCTCATCACTTCGCCACCATCCTCGGGCTTCACGGGGTCACCGCCAAAGGTGAACCACTTCTCCGAACCCTGCGGCGCGTAGCGTCCTGAGGCAGACGCATAGATGGCAATGTTGCCGCTGACCACCGGCGGAAACTGCCGGCTCCAACCAGGCGAACCCGTGAAGGGCGCCTCCCAGAGCAGCTTGCCCGTGGCAGCATCGAGGCAGCGCATCATGGCGCGCTTGATGCCGGCCTGTGGCACCAAAAGTTTGCCGTCGATGTAAAGCGGCGAGGTGAAGCTCAAGTACACATCCGGCCACCAGCGGCGCCACAAAAGACGTCCGGTGTCCTGCTCGCATGCGATGAGCTGACCTTCTGCTGTGTGGGTGTAAACCCGCCCGCCGCCGCAGACAGGCAGATGCTTCACCGTGCCTTCCACGCGTCGCGCCCAGCGCATGCGCAGCGGCGGAGCGAGCCCCTGGTTGTTCGCGTTCTGCCCCGCAAAGTTGCCATAATTCGTGTACCAGTCGTAGTTCGCATCGGCAAGCGGGCCGGTGAGCGGAGAGCGGAGCCTTGAGGCAGCGAGGTTTTTCACCACCGGTTTCTCTATTCCCTTGGTCTCACCGCACACATATAGGTGTCCATCTTCACTCGGCACAAATATCCGTGAATTCGAGATCGCAACTGGTGCAGAAACCGGCGAATCGGACAGCTTCACATACTGGAACGGCAACACTGTTTCCAACGCGGAGTCCAGGTCAGAATTCCCTTCACGTCTGGCCTTCCAACTGTTTCGCGCCGCCTCAAGAGACGTGATGACGAGGCTGCCATCCAGAGTTGCATAAACAACGAGGCTTGCAGTCAACACGGGCGGACTGATGGCGCCTGCTCCGTTTACAAGTTGCGAGTCCTCCTTGTCGATCAAATGCCGGATCAATCCGCGACCCGCCTCCGGCTTCACGCGAAACACTTCATTCCCGCGAATCGCCACGGGTGAGAAGCTCATGAGGCCGTCCATGCGGATGTTCGTCACGGTCCCGGGAACGAACTCGCCCGTTTTTAACTCGTCGCCTTCGAGTCGCATGATGTCCACGCGGCCGGCGTTGTCGCGTCGGTGCCACTGGACATAGACGTTGCCGTCGTCATCCGCGCTTTGACCGAAGGTGGCGGGGTATTCCTTGCCCGACCAGTCGGGAATCTCGCCCGTGGCTTTCAGTTTGGGGGCATCACCAGTGTCTTCGATGAACACCGTGCGGCCACCCGCAGGCATCACAACGACGTTCCCTTGGATGAGACAGATGTCGCGCGAACTGACGAAGTGATCGCGCCAGGTCACGCGTCCGTCGCTGGAGGTGGGTTTCGCGCCGGGCTTCAGCGTCTTCATCATGCGTTCCTCGCCAAACTTCGCCCAGTCCATGCCACTCCAGCGGTTGCCATCGAATCCGACGACCTCCTTCACAAAGTCCCAGGTCCACTTCACGTCGCCATCGTTGGCGATTGCATAAACCTGCGCGCCGAGCGTGGCGAAGTAGACGCGGTCCTTGCCGACGACCGGCGTGCTGAAGATGGGCTCGCGGCAGTCGATCTCCTTCACCACTTTCCCCGTTTCCCGATCCAGCACGTAGTAGATGCCCGCCGTGGTGCCGAAGTGCAGAAGGTCGCCGACGACAGCAGGCGAGGAGACGTTGTTCACGTTCTGCTTGCCGCCCTTGCTTTGGAAACGCCAGACTTCCTTCAGAGTCGCTGCATCAAAGCACGCCGCCACCCCGGAACCGTCCACGACATACACCTTGCCACCCGCGACCACCGGCGATGTGTAAATGCCATCGGTCATCGGCACCGCTCCCTGCAGGCCGAGTTTTTCCACGTCGATGTCACGATCCGCCGCGTTGCCGCTGTGCGCCGAGTTGAACATGAACTGCGGCCAGTCCTCGGCGGAGGCTTGCAAGGCGAGGACGAGCCAAAGGGCGCGAAGGAAGCGTTTCATGGCCTGTGAATACGCCGGTGACGGCCCGAACTTTGTGCGTTGTTCGCGCTTTCCCTTGTCCGGAAGAACACGCTAAAGAACAGCGTGAAGTGCGTACACTCTCAACGCATGAAGATTCACCTCCGATTTCTCGCCACCTTTCTACTCCTCGCCACCGCTCACGCCGCCGACGTGCCGCAGTGGCGGGATCTCTTCAACGGCAGGGATCTTTCCGGCTGGGTGGATGTGAACACGGGTCCGGATACGTGGAGCGTCAAAGATGGCCTGCTAGTATGCAAGGGACTGCCGATCGGCGTGATGCGCAGCGAAAAGCAGTATGAAAACTTCATTCTGCACATCGAGTGGAGACACACCGAGGCGGGTGGGAACAGCGGCGTCTTTGTGTGGAGCGAAGGCACGGCGGCGCCGGACAAGAACCTGCCCAAGGGCATGGAGGTGCAGATGCTGGAGCTCGAATGGCCGAAACTGCACCCGACCAAGGACGGCCAGCCGAATCATCCCGGTTATGTATCGGGCGAGCTCTTCGGCGCGAACGGTCTTACGGCGGTGCCCGACAATCCCCGTGGCAGCCGCAGCATGTCCTGGGAGTTTCGCTGCAAGGGCAAGGGTGAGTGGAACAGCTACGACGTCGTTTGCGTCGATGGCACCGTGAAGCTCTCGATCAACGGCAAGTTCGTGAACGGCATCGGCCAGTCCAGCGTTCGCAAAGGCTACCTCTGCCTCGAATCCGAAGGCGCCGAGATCCACTTTCGCAACATCAAGATCCTCGAACTGCCCGGCGGTCGCGCAACTCCAGAGCAGACCGCTCCGGTCGTCGACAAATGACCGCGCCAAGCCAACCTTGACCCACTTCATGAAACCGCATCCCAGCCGCCGTCAGTTCCTCTCCACTCTCGCCCTCGCGCCTCTTGCCCTTCGCGGCCAGGACGCACCCAACTTCCCGCCGACACGCAAAATCACCAGGGGCCCGGGCTTCCACTGGTTCGCCTATTACGACAAACTCCAGTTCTCCCCGGACAACCGCTTTGTGCTGAGCAACAAAGCCACCTTCGAGCATCGTTCGCCCACGGCCGATGATGTCATCGAAGTCGGCATGGTGGACATTCAGGACGGCGACAAATGGATCCCGCTCGGCAAGTCGAGCGCGTGGTGCTGGCAGCAGGGCTGCATGCTGCAATGGATTCCCGGCACCGAATCGAAGGTGATCTGGAACGACCGCGAGAAGGACAAGTTCGTCAGCCACATCCTCGACGTGAAGACAATGGAGAAGCACACGATTCCAGCGCCCATTTATGCGCTGGCGCCGAACGGCAAGGAAGCCGTGAGCTGCGACTTCTCGCGCGTGGCGGACTGCCGCCCCGGCTATGGCTACGCCGGCATCAGGGACCGCTTCTTTGACGAGATGGCACCGGAAGGCAGCGGCGTGACACACGTCAATCTCGAAACTGGAGAGGAGAAGCTCATCGTCAGCCACAAGACCCTCGCGAACACCGGAGAAGTCATGGAGAACCATCCTGACTCGAAGCATCACGCCTACCACCTGCTCGTCGGACCGGACGGCAAGCGCTTCATCATGCTGCACCGCTGGACCCAGCCAAAAGGCGGCCACCTCACGCGCCTCATCACCGCGAACATGGACGGCAGCGATCTGCGCATCGTCATTCCGAACGGCTACGCCTCACACTTCATCTGGCGCGACGCCACGCACATCCTTTCGCAAGCGAAGGACTGGCTTGGCAACAAAGACTGGGGGGATTTCCTCTTTGAGGACAAGGACAGCGGCATCGTCGAGGAGATCGGCCACGGCGTGCTCGACAAGGCCGGCCATCTCACCTACCTCCACAACAACGAGTGGATCCTCAACGACACCTATCCTCAGGGCATCCGTCGCATCCAGACACCGCACCTGTACCACATCGCGTCGCAGAAGCGCATCGACCTCGGCCACTTCATCCAGCCCCCCGAATACAAAGGGGAATGGCGCGTGGACTGTCATCCGCGCAGCAGCCGGGATGAAAAACTCGTCTGCGTCGATGCTCCCGACGGCGCGAACGGCCGCCAGCTATTCCTCATCAACATCGATGGGCTGATGAGCTGAGGTTTTCACGAAAAGAAAAAGGGCCATGTGGAGAAAAGTCCTCCACATGGCCCTCGATTCGATGGATCCGATCAGTTCGCGAGCACGGAGGCCACGTTGCCGACGATGTCCTTGCCGGGCCTCAGCGTCTTCGCGCCGGGCGTCCACTTCGCAGGGCAGGCCTCGCTCGGGTTCGCCATGAGATGGACGTTGGCTTCCATCTTGCGCACGAGTTCGGCGGCATCACGGCCGACGTTGTAGAAGTTCACCTCGGAGGAGACGAGCTTGCCCTCGGGGTTGATGATGAAGGTGCCGCGCAGCGCGAGGCCGGTGCCGGAGTCATACACGCCGAAGAGACGGCTCACCGTGCCGGTCGGATCGGCGGCGAGGGTGTACTTCACGTCCTTGAGCAGGCCTTCCGTGTTGCGCCAGACCATGTGAGCAAACTTGGTGTCCGTGGAGACGGCGATCACGTGCGCGCCGAGTTCGGCGAGCTTGTCCTGCTGCGCCGCGAGGTCGGCGAGTTCGGTGGGGCAGACGAAGGTGAAGTCGGCCGGGTAGAAGACGAGGACGGTCCACTTGCCTTCCTTCTTGAGGTCGGCGATCGAAACCTTGCCGAAGTCGCCCTTGGCAGGCTCGTAGGTTTCCATTTCAAAGTCGGGCACGATCGCGCCGACGGAGACGGTAGGGGCGGTTTCCATGTGTATTGCGTGAAGGGTGAGGGGTTAAGTTTGGCGCGGCTGCCGCGCCAAGGCCGCGTTCTTTGCCGCTCAATCGCCTGCTGGTCAATCGCAAAGGCTGTGTGTCATTTGCTCCGGAAAACCTCGCTCTGAACCACGGCGTGAATCAAATCACGCATCGAGTGGCCTTTCGTCTTGGAAGCGGTGAGGATGCGGTCGATTTCGGCGCGGTCGGAGAATCCCATGGGGCGGCCGGTGGCGAAGACGAGGAGTTTTTCGATGATGCAGCGGGCGACGCGGTCCTGGTCGGCGAGGAGAAGCTTTTGCAGGTCGGCAAAGCTGGCGAACGTGCGTCCATCCGGCAGTTCGCCGGTGGCATCGACGGGCGGGCCGAGGCGGTAGCGCACACGTCGGCCTTCGATCTTCAGGTCCACCTTGTCGCCTTGGTCGATGCTGCGGAAGCGGTCGCGCCAGCCGCCGATGACGTCGTAGCTTTCGAGCGCGAAGCCGGGCGCGTCGATGACCTTGTGGCAGCCGTTGCAGCTTTCCATGCTGCGATGCTTTTCGAGGAGTTCGCGCAGGGTCGTGGCGCCGCGGATGTCGGGTTCAACACCCGGCACGCCCGGTGGCGGTGGTGGGGGTTCCATGCCGAGGATGCGGTCCATCACGAAGACGCCGCGCACCACGGGCGAGGTGTTGGTGCCGTTCGCGCTGACCTTCATCACGCTGGCCTGTGTCAAAACGCCGCCGCGATGGCTGTCGGGCGGCAGCGCCACCTTGCGCAGGTCGAGACCCGTCACGCCGGGAATGCCGTAGTGACGGGCGAGACGCGCATTGAGCATGGCGAAGTCGCTCTGGACGATGTTGGCGGCACTGAGGTTGCTTTGAATGAGCTCCGTCATGAAAGCGCGTGTTTCGCGCAGCATGGAGTCGAGCAGCAGGCCGTCGTATTCGGGATAAAGCTGTTTGTCCGGCGTGGTGAATTCGATTTCGCGCAGGTTGAGCCAGCCGTCGGTGAAGTCGGTGATGAATCGTTCCAGCGTGGGGCTTTTCAACAGGCGCTCCGTTTGCGCGCGCAGCACGTCCGGACGGGTCAGCTTGGCGGTGAGGAGTTCCTCATCCGGGGCGCTGCGCGTGAGGAAGTAACCGAGGCGTGAGGCGAGTTGCGAGTCGTTCAGTTTGCCGGCCGGCTCATTCAAATACAGAAACTCCGGGGAGCAGAGCACGGCGATCGCGGCCGTGCGGAGGGCGATGAAGAAGTCGTGACTCTCGGCGAATTCGGTGTCGAAGAGCTTGAAGTAAGGCTCGACCTCGGCGGCGGTCACCGGACGGCGAAACGCGGCGGCGGCGAAGGCCGGAAGCGCCCGGCGTGAATCGGCGACCGGGTCGGCACTCTCGGCGGTGAAGTTCGGCTTGTAGCCGGGCTTGCCTTTCATCCAGGGCTTTTCAGGCGGGAGCTCCTTGGGTCTGGCATCGCCGAGCAGCAGCTTTTGACCGCGGGGCGGCCAATCGACGGCGAGCGGTCCTTCGAGCGTGACTTCCTGAAGGGCGAGGCCTTCACCAGGATAGTTGGCAGGACCATCTTTGACCGCCGAGTGACCATCCGGGCCGTTGAGCCCCTGCGCACTGATCCAGATGCCGTGATACTGCGGCATGTGCAGCGTGATCTCGACGGTGGCTGACTTGCCGACGGGCAGTTCGTGGTAGCTGCGAGTGACGGTGTCAGTGTTGCGGAAGTTGAAGCTGCCGGTGCGGACCGCGAAGACGACGGGTTCGTCGATCTGGTAACCGTAGCCGGTCACGCGCAGCTTGTAGGTGCCGGCTTCGCGAGCGCGCAGATTGGGAATGACCGTGCTGGGGAAACCGCCTTCATTGAAGACCACGATTGCGCCGTCGTCGCGCTTGAGCCAGTGCTTGCCGATGTTGTCCTTGTTGCGGTCGCTTTCGAGCGTGGCGCGTTCCAGTTTGACCTCCGGCGGCGCGCCCTGCATCAGCGCGGCGTTGATGGCGAGTTCCGCCGCCTCCATGTAGCGCTGCATCTGCATGCCGGAAATGGAGAGCGCCTCGCCAATGTTGTCGAAGCCTTGGGCGCGTCCGTCTTCCGGCAGCATGTCGATGACGTTCACGCTGACGCCGAGGAGGTCGTTGATCGTGTTCTGGTATTCGCGGCGATTGAGCCGGCGCAACACGGTGCCCTTTTGCGCATTCGACTTCGCCACGAGATCACCTCCGAGTGCGGCCATGAAATCCTGCACGGCATCCTGCGAGGGCTGCTGCTTCTTTTTCGGCGGCGGCATTTCTCCTGCGGCCACGCGATCAAACACGCGCACCCATTTCTTCAACGCGGCGGCGTCCGAGCCATCGGTGGACAAGGCGGCAAGGTCGAGATCGCCTTTCTTCACATCACCGTCGTGGCAGTCCATGCAGTGCTGATCCAGAAAAGGCTGGATCGCAGGCAACGCGGCGGCGTCCGCATCAGCTACGGCAAGCAGCGAAAGGATGGAAAGGATTCGGCGCCTCATGTTCACGCCTGATTGATGTCCAGCACGCCGGTGCTGAAGCCAAACTTCCCGACTTCGACTCCCATGCGCTGTGCGAGGGAAACAAAGAGGTTCGAGAAAACATGCTTCTCCTTGTCGATGGCGATGTGTCGGCCGTGTTTGAAGCCACCGCCGGCGAGGATGATCGGCAGATTCACGGTTTGGTGCGCGCTGGCGTTGCCAAGGTTCGAGCCGAACAGCACTGAGGTGCCGTCGAGTAGGGAACTGCCATTCTCCCGGGTGGCCCTGAGCCTTGCGAGGAAGTCAGCAAAGGCAGTGAACTCGGCCTTCTCGATGATCTTGAGCTCATCAATCTTCGCGGGGTCCTGCCCGTGGTGGGAGAGGTTGTGCCAGTCGTTTTTGACGCCTTCGATCTCCGGCACGGCGTTCATGCCGCTGAGACGCATCGTCACGGTGCGCGTGGAGTCGGTTTGCAGGGCAAGCACGACAAGATCCTGCAGCAGCTTCATTTTTCCGATGGCGTCGGTGCGGCTCTGAATGTCGGTGGGCGGCTTGGCGTCGATCTTTGGCTTCGGCTTCTGCGCCCACTCTTCATTTTGAACGAGACGCCCTTCGAGATCGCGCACGGCGGAGAAGTATTCGTCGAGCTTCTCCTGGTCGCGTTTGCCGAGTTCGCCGTGAAGCTTTTTCGCCTGTCCCATGACGGTGTCCAGAATGCTCCGCCCGCGCTTGAGTCCGCGCACCTGGGCCTGAATCTCAGCGGGAGTGCCATCGACAAAAAGCTGCTGAAAAGCCCGGGAGGGCGAGTTCTCCGCCGGCAGCGGCACGCCGCTGGAGGACCATGAGAGCGACTCACTGCCCGTGCCGAGGATCAGGCTCGGAAAGCGTGTCTGCGTGCCAATCTTTTCGGCAATGAGCTGGTCGATGGAAATGGTGTTCTTGAATCCGGCGAGCCCGGGATGCTTCGCCGAGGTCAGCCAGGTCATTTCCGAGGTGTGACCGTTGGCGCCGTTTTGCTCCATGTGCTGGAGGCCGGAGATGACGGAAAAATCTCCGCGCAAATCCTTCAAGGGCTCCAGGTAGCGAGCGAGAAGCCTGCACCGGTTTCCTCCGAAACAAAAACGGCGTGTGAAAGCCGAGCGTAGCGCACATCGCGATGAATCGCGGTGGCGGTTGGCCGACCGCCGCCTGCGCCCGCGTGGCAAAGGCAGGCACCATCGCCTCCAAGAATGGCAGGGACAGAACGGCTCCGGAACCGCGCAGGAAGGCGCGGCGGTCGATACGGCGTTTGGTGGCGAAATGCATACGTTCCCCTGAACGCACCCGACCGGCGGTTCCTGACGCAAAAGCTCGTACTTTTCCGTGTCGGACCGCCGGCACCCGTTCAGCCTCACATCCGGCAGATGAGAAGCTCGCGCTCGTAAACGAGTTCCTTCGGAAGATGGGTCTTCAGATCGAGGAAGAGTTCCTCGTGGGAGAGGATCTCGGCGCGCCATGCGGCACGATCGAACTCCTGCAGTTCGTCAAACTTCTCTTTCGGGAAGTTGAGTCCCTTCCAATCGATGTCCGAGTAGTGCGGCACCCAGCCGATCGGCGTCTCCTTGGCGATGCCGTGGCCGTTCGCGCGCGCGACGATCCACTGCAGCACGCGCATGTTTTCACTGAAGCCGGGCCAGAGGAATTTGCCGTCCTTGTCCTTGCGGAACCAGTTCACATGGAAGATGCGCGGTGTCTCGGTGATGCGGCGCTGCATGCTGATCCAATGGCGGAAATAGTCGCCCATGTTGTAGCCGCAGAACGGCAGCATCGCCATTGGGTCGCGGCGCACCTTGCCGATGGTGCCCGCGGCGGCGGCGGTCATTTCGCTGCCCATGGTGGCGCCGGCATAGACGCCGCTGACCCAGTTGAAGGCCTGGTAGATGAGCGGCATGGTCGTGGCGCGACGACCGCCAAAGATGATGGCGCTGATCGGCACGCCTTCCGGCTTCTCCCAGTCGGGATCCACCGTGGGGCACTGCGAAGCGGGCGCCGTGAAGCGCGAATTCGGATGCGCCGCTTTTGTTCCCTTCTCCGCCGCGATGGCGGGCGTCCACTGATTGCCCTGCCAGTCGGTGCATTTGGCGGGAGGCTCGTCGGTCATGCCCTCCCACCACACACCGCCGTCGGGTGTGAGCGCGACGTTGGTAAAGATGGTGTTCTTGCGCAGCGAGGCCATCGCGTTCGGATTCGTCTTGTCGCTGGTGCCCGGCGCCACGCCGAAGAAGCCGGCTTCAGGATTGATGGCGTAGAGACGCCCGTCGGCCCCCGGCTTGATCCACGCGATGTCGTCTCCCACGGTCCAGACTTTCCAGCCCTTGTTCGCGAAATGATCCGGCGGAATGAGCATCGCGAAGTTCGTCTTCCCGCATGCGCTGGGGAAGGCGGCGGCAACGTAGGTTTTCTTCCCTTTCGGGTCCTCAACACCGAGGATGAGCATGTGCTCGGCCATCCAGCCTTCGTCGCGGGCCATGGCGGAGGCGATGCGCAGGGCAAAGCACTTTTTGCCGAGCAGCGCATTGCCGCCGTAGCCGCTGCCGTAGCTCCAGATCTCGCGCGTTTCCGGAAAGTGCACGATGTACTTCTCCTTGTTGCAGGGCCACGGCACGTCCTTCTGGCCGGGTTTCAGCGGAGCGCCGACGGTATGCATGCAGGGGACGACGCGCTGCTTCGTCTTGTCGATCAAATCGAACACCTTCTTCCCGATGCGGGCCATGATGCGCATGTTCACCACGACGTAGGGGGAATCGGTGAGCTGCACGCCGATCTGGGCCATGGGTGAACCCACCGGGCCCATGCTGAACGCCAGCACATACATGGTCCGGCCCTTCATACTGCCGTTGAAGAGCTTGCGGAGTTTCGCCTTCATTTCGAAGGGGTTCATCCAGTTGTTGGTGGGGCCTGCGCCCTCCTCCGAATTGCTGCAAATGAAGGTACGTTCCTCGACGCGCGCCACGTCGCTCGGATCGGATTTGGCGTAGAAGCAGCCCGGCCACTTCTTCTGGTTCAGACGGACGAAGGTGCCGGCATCGACCATTTCATTGCAAAGGCGGTCGTATTCCGCCTTGGAGCCGTCCACCCAGTGGATGCGGTCCGGCTTGCAGAGCGCGGCCATTTTGGCGACCCAGCGCTGGAGGTGGATGTTCTTACTAAGGGGCTTCGAGGAGGGAGTTTTCGTGCTCATAACAACTTGGTGGCTGATGCCGCTGCATCAACGCCCGATTCGTGCCGCATGTCCATGCGCGATGTGTCGCATATTTTGTCGAACCCGTCGCTTGTACTACCGGCGCCTTCCAATGATCGCGGGGATCATGCCAACGATGAGCAAAATCATCCGTCCCGGTTCCGGGACGAGAACGATGGTGATCACCCCGTTCATGGCGAAGGAGGAAGCATCCCACATCCACCCCGGATCAAAGCCGTCCGTGCTCAGATTGAGCAGGCCGGCCCCCAACCCGGTGATGCCGCTTCCCGAAACCGCCGACCAGTCGAGCAAATCGAATGAGTGGCCCAACTCCGGCACATAGCCTGTAGCGAAAGTGACGCCGAGGCTGCCAGCGGCAAGCCCGGAAAAGTCGAGCACGCCGGAGCCCGATGAATTGAAGGCAACCTTGTCATTGCTGCCATCTCCGAACAGTTCAAACGCGACACCTCCGCCACTTTGAAAGACGACATGGCCATCAACAGGCGTGAAATTCAGCGTGCCTGCCGTCCCATCAACTCCCGGGGTCACCATGCCACCGATGTTGACGCCGTTCACTCCATCCGGAGCAATCGCACCGGTGCCGCCCAGGATTGTCCCGGCCGCCGTTGTCACAGTGCCGCTGCCGGTGGCGGATCCGCCGGGATTGATCACGATCAGCGTCCCCTCGCTCAGCGTGGTGCCGCCGGTGTAGGTGCTCGCATTCTCCAGACGCGTGATGCCCACCCCCGTCTTCGTCAGGGTGCCGGTGCCTGAGATCACCCCTTCAAGACGCATGGCAAAGCCGTCCGGCGCCACGCTGTCCACCACGAGGACATCGTTCAGTTCGACATCCCCAGTGAAACGAGAGCTGAAGTTCGCACTGCTGGAATGCCCCAGGGTCAGCGTGCCACCGCTCCCGGCCGCCACGACGATGTCCTGTGCGTAAGTCCACCCGGAAAGATAGCTGACCAACGAGGCACTGCCACCGCCAGCACTTCCCAGTGTCACCGTTCCTGAGGCTGCGCCGAGCGAATTGGATGCACCAATGCGAAGAGTGCCGGAAGCCACGACCGTGCCGCCGGAGTAGGTGTTGGCATTGTTGCTGATGGTGACGGTACCGTCGCCCGCCTTGGTCAACGATCCAGCTCCGCTCATCATGTTGTTGAAGGTAAAGGAATCGCTGCGGTTCAAGATCAGTGAAGCATCGTTGATGACACTACCGCTGCCCAGTGTCCCCGTGGTGCTTCCGTTGCCCACTTGCAGAATCCCCTCGGAGATGGTGGTGGTGCCGGTGTAGCCGGAGTTCCCCCCCTCGATGCGAATGCGGCCATTGCCGGTCTTGGTAATGCCTGAAGAACCTGTGATCTCGCCACGCAGACGAAAGCCGTTGCCCGCGCCTGAGTTTCCGAAAAGCACCAGGTCGTCGTTTAGCGTGATGTCACCGGTGAAACTCGTGGTGAAATCCGTCGAGGTGCTCGTGTAGCCGAGCGTGAGAGTGCCACCGCTGCCCGCCACCACCTCGATGTTGTTGGCGTGAGTGTAACCGGCGTAAATGCCGATCAGGGAAGCGTCTCCTCCACCGAGGCTTCCCAGCTTCACATCCCCCGTTCCCAGCGCAGCCGAGCGTCCGACCTGCACCGTCCCGCTTTCGATGTCCGTACCTCCTGCATAGGTGCTGCCGCCTTCGATGTAGAGTGTGCCGGAGCCCGTCTTGGTGATCTTGCCGGAGCCCGTCACGACGACTTCGTCATTGATCCTCAGCAGCGATTCTGCCGAGGTGGAGAAGACATTGTCCGCCGCCAGGCTGATGGTCAGGGCTCCATTGTTGCCTCGGAAAATGACACTGGTGTCCGTGTTTTGCAGCACGATGCCGCCGTGCAGCGTAAGCGTCCTGTCCGACGTTCCCGAGAAGTTGGTGTCTACATTAAGAGTCGAGGACAGCTTTGCGTTGACGTTGTCGAAGGTTATGGTTCCGAGCGTGCGGCTGGCGCTGATCGACAGTGTTGAGATCGTGCCTGTGCCATTGCGATCATCAATGACCACATGGGAGTCGGCGGCATTGGGTGGAATGACATCGCCGTTCCAGTTCGCAGACGTGGCCCAGGAGCTGCCCGATCCACCGGTGTTGCCATCCCAGTAGGTTGTCGTTTGGGCCTGTCCCTCTTCGCAGCAGGCGAAAAGGACACTCATGAGCATCGCGCACGGGACCATGCGGCCCCCATGCCGGGGTGTTTTTTTTGAAGAATGCATGTGGCTTTTTGGGGAGCCTTCTCCTGAGCATCCACGATGCCACACTGCGCAGCCGCGCATCGCCAAAATGGGTGAGCCTGAAGCGGCGAGGCCCTCATCCCGCCTTCGTCAACTGCCTTTGCCGAGGTAGGACCGCAACTCACCATTCAGAGGCGTCCCGAGGTGCCGGGCAAAGAATTCATGCAGGACGTCCGCCAAAGCATGCGCGAATCGCGTTCGGTTTTCCGCCGTGTCGCGCAGGCGCGGGCGGTTGGCCTCGATCTGAAGTCCGGTAACGGATGCTTCACTCCGGCAGTGGCGCTGAATGGTGTAGCCGCCGCGGAAAAAAGGCTCCCCGGGCACCGGTTTTGAAGGACTCGGCGTGGCGGGAAACCCACATCTCTCCAGCATGGCACCGAAGCTCTGCGGACCGCGCAGCAGTTCCACATGGCTCAAATCGCTGTGCTCCACGATCCAGCGCAGACTGCTGGCGTGGATGGCCGGGGCTGCGTTCAAAACCTCTTCGCAGTCCGCCAGGTCGAGCGCCGACTTCACATAGCCCAGCTCCACCCTCGGATCCGAGTGGCCGTGCCCGTGCAGATCAATGAGAAACGCCACGCCGAAGCGCTTCACCGCCGTCGCGCAGGCTTGTTCGATGAAGGCATGATGCTCATGCCACGCCCTGGCTGCGGTCGCGCTGCCTTGCGCCGCTTCCGGCAGCGCGCGATTGGCATCCAGCTTGCTGCGATGCAGCCGGCAGAGAATCACATGGGCGTGACGACCGGTCCTGGCGTGAACGGCCTCAGCCACCGCACGCGCCAGCTCCTGCGTATTCGCATCCATGTCCGTCACTCCGCCAGTTCTGTCGGGGATGTCGGCCGGCTTTTCCCTGCCGCCATGAGGCGCGGCGATGACAAGTGGCAGATCGCCGGGAATGTATTCGATGAACCGCCGCTGGCCGAAGACGCTGCGGCCCGGCGTCGGTTCATCCGCATGGCCATGGAGCACCACGAGGCAGAGCAGCAGGCATGCGGATGGCCTTGGCATGCGTTACTCGTCCTCCGGGATGATGCGCAGCACATGGCTGGCCTGGGTGAAATACCACGCCGTGCGCCGAAACGGACGCAGTTGGATGCCGTCGGGAATCGCCTCCCCGTTCGCATCCTTTGCTCCTGTTCCCGTGCTGTCGAGGATGAGCGGCAGGCCATCGGGTGACTGACCGATTTTGCCCACCCACAGCACGACATGGGAAACATTGCCTCTCATGCTCTTCACAAACAGCAGATCTCCGGTTTTCAGAACTTTCGGATAATCCTCGTAGCTTGCCGACAGTTCGATGCGCCTCACCGGCACGCGGCGTCCCGCACCCGGCCCCTCCACCTCGGTCATTTGGGACTGGTCTTTGACTGCGCCGGTCGGTTTGATACCCAACGCCAGATTGTAAACAAAGGCGGTGAAGTTGCTGCAATCAACGCCCTTCCCCACCGCAGTCTTTTGCTCGGGATCCCGCGGCCAGTCCGCAGGCGGCTCCCAGTCCGGTACATGATGATGCTGGTAGCTGTAACCGGCGTAGCGCAGCCCGGTGGCGATCACGCGCTCGCGCGACCATTGCGGACTCTGCTTTGCCAGACCAGAAGGCGCGCTGAAATGCTTCATCGCCGGCCCCCAGTAGCCCCAACGTTTGTGATTCAGCGCATTGTACCAGTCCCGATAGGACACGCTCGCATGCTCCTTCCAGTCGGAGCGAGGTCCCTTGAGCAGATCACCGATCAGTTCCTCCTCAGGAAAAGAAAACGTCACGCTGCAGGGCGACTGATAGCCGTTCTGTGCATGCAGCACAGTGCTCAGTGCCAGCAGGCCGGAGAGCGCGCGCAGGATCATGGCAGCAGATTATCCTTTTTGTCACCCGCCGCCCAGAACACACCTCGAGGGATGAGATTTTCGAGGCCCGGCGTGCCCTCGGGGTGCGGACTGGAAACAAACACGCGCCCTTTGCCGAAGGTGCCGACCGCCTGTGCCGCCGTATTGATCTGCACACCGACAGGCGTGTCGTTCTTTGCCACCTCGGTGCGAAAAAGAGTGAGCGGCGTGTAGGCGGGCAGATCCGTGCGCGTCCAGGGTTTCAAGATGGGGCCGTTGTTGTAGCGCACCTTGAAAACTTCCTTCACCTCCCCCAGCAGTGGCTTGCCTGCCTCGGTCATCTCCAGTTCGAGGATCGCCTGTCCGCGGCGCCATTTGCTGGAAACCGTGCCCGCATTCAAAATGCCCAGGCCCCAGGAAAAATTCGAGCACGCCAGATAGGCCCCTGCACAGATCCCCACATAGCCGCCGCCGTTGCCCACAAACTCGCGCACGTTTTTCAGCCCCGCCTCGCCGATGCCCTTCGACTGCCCGGAGCCGCTGCCGCCCGGGAAGACGAGCACGTCATAAGCACCCAAATTCTCAGTAGCAACCTGTTCGCCGTTCAGAATGACGGTCGTCGCCTCTGTGAAAGGCTTCATCACCTTCACCACCGCGTCCACGCTGCTCTGCGGCGCGCCCGGCCCACTGTAAACGCCCACCTTGATCGGCCTGCGGCTTTCCGGCAGCGCAATGATCGTCTTGTGGCCGTTCACGTCCGGCGGCGTCACAAACTTCGGCGCAGGTGCGGCTTTTTTCGTTTCAGCAGCCGTCTTCTCCTGCCCAGGCAGGAGGGGGGCCAGAATGAGTGCGAACAGGAGGCATGAGAGCGGCTTCATGGAAAGAACAACGGCCATCATCTGTGGAACCTTCCCTCCGTCATCTCACCAAAATAGGTGAGGCGGACCGGGAAAATGACAAATGGCGAAATCCGAATGAGGAATGAATATCGAAGGTCGAATGTCGAAACCCTTTCCAGCACCAAGCCGGGCCTGGACCCGTCCTCCGTCATTCGTGATTGTTTCGTCATTCCTCATTCTGATTTCGTCACTGCAGCAAGCTCGTGCCGCCGACTCCCGCTGGGTGGACCGGCTAGCCTTCTGGTCATGGGGAGAGCTGGAGAATCTGAACGCCGGCATTCGTGCCCATGAGCAGCAGCTTGCCACGCTGCCGGAGCTCATGCTCATCAACTCCTGCCTCCGCATCGGCCTCAAAACCGGCTACACCACGGAGGAAGACGTGCGCTGGTTCGAGGTCGCGCTGAAGGAGGCAGCTCCGGTGGACAGCATCGTTCTCGTGCCACCGCTGGCGAAGGGCGCCAACGGCGTTGTCGCCGGCTTCGGCTTTCCGGTTCGCTTCAAGCTGGAGGTTTTCGACGAACAGGACCGGTCCCATGTCGTCCTGGATCAAACCGCGGCCGATTTCCCCAATCCCGGGTGCTTCCCGGTCATTGCCAGATTTGAGCCGCGCACAGTCAAACGCGTGCGCTTCACCGCCACCGAACCGTGGAGTGTCGACGGCCCCGAGATTCTCGCCATGGCCGAGATGCTGGTGCTCGCGGAAGACCGAAACCTCGCACTCGATGCCACTGTCACCAGTTCCAGCTCACGTAACGCGCCACGTGCCTGGACGCGCTCCAATCTCATCGACATGATCACGCCGCTCGGCCTGCCCGTGGTTCCGCAAACCGGCGGCACCAACGGCTTTCACAGCGCGGTTTCTGAAACGGCCGACGTGCAGAAAACCCTCACGCTTTCCTTGCCCGAAGTCACGCCGCTTGATGAAATCCGTCTCGTGCCCGTGCGGCGCAAGGAGGTGCCGCTGTGGTTCGACTACGGCTTCCCGGTGCTCTACAAGGTCGAGGCCGCCACAAAGGACGACTTCAGCGATGCGACGTTGTTGCAGGAAGTCACCGACCGCTTTCATCCCACACCCGGAATGAATCTGGTGTGCATCCCCGCACATGGCATTCAGGCGAAGCACATCCGCATCACCACGAAGCAGCTTTGGTATCGCAAAAGCGACCACGTCTTCGCCCTCGCTGAATTCCAAGCCTTCAGCGGCGGCAAAAACGTCGCTCTTCAGGGCAAATTCACTGCGAGCGACGTGCTCACCGGCGAAGATGCCGCCAATTGGAGTCTCACCGCCCTCAACGACGGACTCACCGAGGCAGGCAGACTCATTTCACTGCCCGAATGGTTCACACAGCTCGAAAACAGGCAGCGGCTCGAGCAGGAGCGCGACATGCTCATCGCACGCCGGGATGCGCTCATCGAACGATCGCAGCACCAACTCATCTATGGAAGCGTCAGCGGCACCGCGGCGATCACATTGCTCTCCGTTCTGCTGCTCTGGCGTCAGCAGCAGCAGCGCAAACGCGACACCCAGCGCCTCCGCGACAAGCTCGCGCGTGATTTGCACGACGAGATCGGCTCCAACCTCGGCAGCATCACCCTCATCTGCTCCATCGCCAACCAGCCTGACGCCACACCTGAATCGCTGAAGACCGACATCACTGAGATCGAGCGCGTCGCCTCCGAAACGGCCGACTCCATGCGGGACATGGTCGATCTCATCAGCACCCGCCGCACCGAGGCGGAAAGCGACTGGCTCGATGTGCTCCACCGCCTCACTGAACGTTCGCTTCGCGGCGCACAGATCAATTGCGCCCTTCCGGCAGCGCCCTTGACCATCGAACCCGACATCGAGACACGGCGCGAGATTTATCTCTTCTGCAAAGAGGTGCTCCACAACATCGCCAAGCATGCGCAGGCCACGCACGTGTGCTTTCACCTCACGCCCATGTCGCAGGGGCTTCGCATCGAGATCGACGACAATGGCACCGGCTTCGACACTTCCGCGCCAGCCGCCGGCCACGGTCTCGGCAACTTGCGCGAACGTGCCGCCGCCATGCACGCTGCATTGCAACTCACCTCCGAACTCGGCAAGGGCACACACGTCATCCTCGATCTGCCTCGTAGCCACCGCTGGCGCAAACCTGACACATGAAATCCGAAACGTTGGTTCAAACCTGGATCGTCGAGGATCACGACACCTTCCGTCGATCCTTGCAGCGCCTCTGCACGCCAGAGCGCGGTCTGGCCGTCGCACCCGCCTTCGCGAACGCCGAGACGATGCTCACCGCGCTCAAAAGCGCGCCCGAAAACCAGAAACCTGATGTGCTGCTGCTCGACGTTGGCCTTCCCGGACGCAGCGGCCTCGAAATCATCGGCGACGTTCACAAACTCGCACCCGATTGTCGCATCGTCATTCTGACCGTCTTTGAGGACGAGGGAAAAATCAGCCGCGCCATCAGTGCGGGTGCCAGTGGCTACTTGTTAAAGACCTCTCGCGTCGAAACCGTCGTCGAAGCCATTCTCGAAGCCGCGCAAGGCGGATCACCGATGTCACCGAAAGTCGCCGCCAGCGTCGTGCAGATGCTCGCGAAGCTCACCAAACCCGCTGCGGAGCCAGTCTCGCTTTCCCCACGCGAACACGACCTTCTGAAGCTTCTCGTTGAAGGACTCACCGCCAAGGAAATCGCCGACCGCATGCAGGTCAGCATTCACACCACGAGCACGCACACGCGCAACCTCTTCACCAAACTCGGCGTCCACAGCCGCGCCGCCGCCGTGGCGCGTGCACTCAAGGATCGGCTGGTGTGAAGTTATTGCCTGCTCAAATTGATCCGCTAACGTGCGTTTTCATAGGCGCTCAAAATATGCAACCCGAGGCTAAAGCTTGTCAGCCATACGAGATTCTCCCTCCACCAGGCACTCCCATCTGGAGGTATTTGAGTTTGGCAAAATTCCTCTCCCTCTTGCGGAATCGCTCAATATTTCTCTGCCGCGCAGATCTTTTCGACGACGTGTTTGAAGGGACGTTTACCAAAGGAAGCCTACAAGAACAGGAAATAGAGTCCGGATCCAAGTTCCCAGATGAACTGGTTGATATGGCCCGATGGATAGTTTGCAGGTCATACGTCAGCTGCTGGCATGTGTCTTCAGTCGAATCGGCGGCTCTTTGGAAGATTTACGCAGGGTCTGATGGAGCCATTGCGATGAAAAGTTCGATACGTGCTTTGAAAGAGTGCTTCCCAGACAAAATCGAGCGCCATGGCAACTCGATCGTGAACCAAAGCATCCGAAGCGTTCAATACATCGACTATCGAACAGCGCACCCTTATCTCAATGATCTAGCCGGCCCATTATGTTATAAGCGGCAAGCATTCCGGTTCGAACAAGAAATCAGAGTCATTCGACAAGAACTCCCTACGGTGCCCTCAAAGAACCGACCCAACGGTAAGACCATCTTGTTGGGACCAGCTCCCGACGAAAAAGGACTTGAGATTCAGGTAAATATCGAGCGCCTAATCGACACTGTTTACCTAGCGCCATCTTCCCCATCATGGATGCTCCCAACGATCAGAGACACATTGAAAAACTTTGGTATGGGCAACATCAACTGTCAGCAGTCGAGCTTGGACGAATTGCCCGAATTCGGCAGATTAATTGCCTGAATCGCTTTAACCAGCCATGATTCACGCAATGAACTACGACTACCTCAACGCCGCCTCAATCGACTTCGCCACCTGCTGGCCCATAAGTTCATAACCCTTGGCGTTGAAGTGCACATCTTTCGGGTTGGCGATGCCTTCGAGCTGTGGCTTGAGGAAGGAATACAGATCGTCAATGGCGACGCCGTGCTTCTTCATCACACGCAGGGCAATTTCATTCTTCTCGGCGATCTGTGTGACGAGTTCCGGTCCGTCCTTCGTATCCGGTGGCACGGGAGTGGTGGTGGCGAAGATGAGCTTCGCGCCGGTTTGCTTCATGCGGGCGATAAGTGTCTCAAGACGCTGCTCGTAGTCGGCGGCGGGCGTTTTGCGGTCGTGAATGCCGAAGTTGAAGTGGATCACGTCCCACTTGCCGTCGCCGAGCCAGATGTCGATCTTCTTCACGCCATTCGCCGTGGGTCCGCAGTTTTCTGGCGCACGATGGACGTTCGCCTTGCCCGCGAGGGTCTTGCGCGTGTCGAGTGTGTAGCCACGAGAGATCGAGTCACCGATCAGCAGCACGCGAGGAAGTTTGGGGTCATCCTGAACGAAGTCCCAGGCGTTCGAGCGCCCGGCGACTTTCTCTTTCTTGTGAATCGGCAGGTAAAAGCCACCGAGATTCTGCTCGAGCACGGTTTCCCATGCTTGCTGATCAGCCAGAAGTGTCGCTTTCCACGCCTGATACTTTTCATCGACCGCCTTGTCCTCCGCCGCTTTTTTAGCGGCGGCCTCGGCGGCGTTCGTGGGTTCGTTTTGTGATTTGACCTGCGCGTTGAGGATCGCAGTGGAGAGGAGGAGAAGAACCAGCGGCTTCATGATCACTTCTTCGGCAGATATTCGGTGATCACGGCAGATACTTTCTCCGCGAGGTAGCGGGAACCCTCGGGGGTGTAGTGCACGTTCGCAGGAAGCTGCGCATCCGGCTTGGCGGCGGCGTGCGCATGCAGATCATCCGTGGGCACTCCTGCCGCCTTCATCACTCGGGCCGCGGCTTCGTTGTACTTGAGTTCGTCGCCTTTGACGCGCCCGCCAGCTCCTTCCGGCACCGGCGTGGTGCTGCACCAGATCAGCTTAGCGCCGGTGTCCTGCATGGTCTTGACGAGTTCAGTCAGATTCTTTTCGTAGTCAGCCAGCAGGACCTGCTGATGCGCGTCCGCTGCCTTGGGATCGGCGAGTCCCTGGGACTTGTCGCTGATGTATTTCAGATCGTGCAGCCCCCAGTTGAAATGGATCACGTCCCACTTCGAGTCACCAAGCCATTCCTTGAGATGTTGAAGCCCGTTCGTCGTCGGACCGCCGTTCGTCGGGATGCGATGCACGTTGGCTTTGCCTTTCAAAAGCTCACGCACATTGAGCGTGTAGCCGATCGAAATGGAGTCGCCAATGAGAAGCACACGAGGCAGGCCGGGCACGTCCTCGATCTTGGCAAAGGCGGGACTCGGCTTGCGCTTTGCAGGGGCCTTCGGGGCGGGCTTGGGAGCATCGGCGGCAACGGCCGTCACGGCGAACAGGGCGAGAAGCAGGATGGATTTCATGAGGCGTGAAGAAACGCCAGAGCACCTCCAGAATATCACCCCGTTAAAAAAGATGCTGGTAACGACACACTCGCCGCGTTTGATGGGCTCACCACTCGCCCCAACCATCATGCGCAAGCTGCTCACCATCCTCGTCACAGTTTCACTCGCATCATGCGACAAACAACCATCGCCAGCTCTGGCCAGGCCGAAGGCATCCCAGCCTGCTGCGGCATCTTCCGTTTCCATCTTACTGACGCTCGCCGACTTCACCAAGGCCGACGGAGCAGCTCCCGGCGAAGGCTGGGCCACGGAAGGCGACAACACCATCCACCTTTCCGGCAAAGGCGCGGGACTGCTGATCTCCAAGAACGAATACACGAACTTCGAACTCGAGTGGGAATGGAAGCTCAACGAGAAGGGCAACAACGGCATCAAGTACTGGGTGGCCAAGATCGGCGGCAAGGAGTGGCTCGGCATCGAATATCAAATGATCGACGACAGCGGCCATCCAGACGGCCTGCGCGGCGGCTCGCACACCACCGCTTCCATTTACGACATCAAGGAACCTGTGAGTGACAAGCGCGTGAAACCGGCGGGCGAATGGAACACGAGCAAGATCATTGTGCAGGACGGCCTGATCCAGCACTGGCTCAACGGCGCTCTCGCCTCCGAAGCGGACACCAACGCGCCTGAGTGGAAGGAAATGATCGCGAAGAGCAAGTTCAAAAACAAGGAGGGCTTCGCCCCCGGCCACGGCAGGATCATGCTGACCGAGCACGGCGACGAAACCTGGTTCCGCAACATCAAGCTGACGGCGAAGTAGGCTCCGTCTTGTCACGCTCGAACAACTGCGTGAGCTCGATGCGACGCTCACGCACGATGCTCGCATAGGCGTCATCATCGTCCTGAACCGGGATGAGCATGTGGAAGGTCTCCTCGTCGTAGGCCTTCCACTTCTTCGCGGCACACTCCAGTTCCTCACGCTGCTTGCCAAGCACGCACAAGGCCTTCACGCCGAGTTCGAGCGCGCTGTGCATCTGCTCGTGCACGACGTCCTCCACGTTCAGGCCGAGTTCTCGCAGTTCGAAGCGCTGATCGTAATCGTACGCGCGGGCCAGGACGCGCACGTTTGGAAATTTCCCCCGAATCTCGCCTACGAGCTGCGCCACCTTTGCGCGATCGACCAGAGAGATGATGAGCATCCGCGCCTCTGCGATGCCTGCCGCGTGCAGCAGATCGAGGCGCGTGGCATCGCCGTAGAACACCTTGAAGCCAAAGTTGCGCAGCATGTCCACGTGATCAGGGTCGCTCTCCAGCACGGTCACTTTGACGCCCTGTGACATCATGAAACGGCCGACGAAGTTCCCAAACCGGCCAAATCCGGCCATGATGACCGGCGCGTGCTCGTCGATGGTGTCCGGCGCACGTTTCTCCACCGCGACCGCCGTGAAGCGAGGCGCGATGACCTTTTCATAGAGGACGAAGAGCAGCGGTGTCACCGCCATCGAGAGAGCCACGACGGCGACGAGGAGTTTGGACGTCTCCCCGTCGAGAATGCGCTGCTGGATGGCCATGGATAGCAACGCGAATGCAAATTCACCACCCTGCGCCAATGCTAGTGACAAAAGCCAGCGATGACTGCCGCGAATCTTCAGCACCGAAGCGATCGCAAACATCACCGCCGCCTTCAGCACGATCAGTCCGGTCACCAGCAGTCCGATCACCACCGGCCTGGCAGCGATCACGCTGAAATCCAATGAGGCGCCGACGGCGAGGAAGAACAAACCGAGCAGCAAACCTTTGAACGGCTCCAAATTGCTCTCCAGTTCATGCCGGTAGTGGCTTCCCGCGAGCACCACACCTGCGACGAAAGCACCAAGGGCTGGCGACAATCCCACCTGCTCCATCAGCAACGCCACGCCGACGATCAGCAGCAACGCGGCCGCCGTCAGCAGCTCCCGCAGTCCCGTTTTCGCCAGAATCGCAAACCCACGCGGCACGATGAACTGTCCGGCGATCACAATCGCCGCCACCGCACCGAGTGTGACGAGCGGCTGGGCCCAGTGCGGCAGGTCTTGCAACCAGCCGTGATGCTCGCTGCTCACGCCGCTCGCCGCGAGCAGCGGAAACACGGCCAGCATCGGAATGACGGAGATATCTTGAAACAGCAGCACGGCGAACGAATCGCCCCCGCCATCGGTGCGCATGAGCGCCTTCTCCTGCAGCGTCTGAAGCACGATGGCGGTCGAGGACAATGCTAGAATCATGCCCGTTGCGAGCGCCGGTTTGAATCCCAGACCGCAGGCCATCGCCACGCCCATCACTGCCAGCGCGGTCAAGACCACCTGCATACCGCCAAGGCCCAAGATCGGACCGCGCATGCGCCACAGCCGTGAGGGCTCCAGTTCGAGGCCGATCATGAACAGCATGATCACCACGCCGAATTCCGCGAAGTGCATCGCCTCCTCCCCTTCCCGGCCGCCGACCCAGCCGAGCAGAAACGGTCCGATCAACGCCCCGCCGATGAGATAGCCAAGCACGGATCCCAAACCCAGCCGCTGCGCCAACGGCACCATGAGCACCGCCGTGGCGAGATAGACGAAAGCGGAAAGGAAGAAGCCTGGATCATGCATGCGCGTGACTGGACTTTGATGCCATACGCCGGAGTTGCCAGATCCGATTTAAGAGATCAGCGCGGTCCTTTGAGCAGGTCGAAAACCGTGACCATGCCAAGCAGGCGGTTGTCGGGATCGACGACGACCGCCTTGCTAACGCCGGTGCGCATCAGGGTCTGGATGAGCTCGGGAACCGGCACGTCTCCACGCACGCAGAAGGGCGTGGTCAGCGGCAGGTCCTTCAAACCGTCGCGGCAGGTGAGGCCATGATTCTTGAGCCAGTCGTAGGCGACGGAACGACGCAGCAGGCCAATGACCTTCCCGTCCTCGGTGACGGGATAGGTGCTGTGCGGATGTCTCTGAAACTCCTCCACCGCATCCTGCACGCAGAGTCCGGCATCAAGCGACGCGATGTTTTTTGTCATCACATCGGCCGCCATCGACTGGCGCGTGGACTCCGAAATCGCATCAACCGTCCGCTGAATCTCCTCCGGCAGGTGATACTGCTGGGCGGTGGATTTGAAGAGCGCCTCCAGCGAACCAATGCTCTTCACCAGCGTCTTGAAGGTGCCGCCGTCGATGGCAACAAGCTCGCTGGGTTCCCTGGCCGTGGCGTCGAAACGCCAGATGCCGTCGCCCATCAGCGCACGTTCGCCGAAGTGCTCGCCCGTGCCCGCTGCCTTCACGAGCTGGCCCTGGGCATCGGTAATATCCACGCAGCCTTTTTTTACCGCATAGAGCGACTGCGCAGGCTCGCCGCAGCGGAAGAGCGAATCTCCCGCCTCCAAGTGCATCTCGCCGAGAGGTGAGGAGAAGCTGGGAGTGAGCAGGTTGATATCGCGCGGGAAAAACAGCTCGAAAGTCCACTCCGCCATGACGCGCAGTTTGCGGTCAAGGCCGGGGAGTTTCATGAGATAGACGCTGCGCCACATGAACCAGGCCAGCAGACCCGAGAAGCGCAGGCCCATGACCATGGCCACGGCCTTGCGGTGACCAATGGTCGCCAGTTCACCGAGTCCAGTGAAGGTGAAGGACTTGAGCGGTTTGTCCTGCAAACTGGCCACGATGTTGTCACCGATGAGTGCTCCCTGGCGCATCGCGAACTGCGCCGTCTCCGGGCAGCAGCCGCCGTCCGCCTTGGGGAAAATGGCGCAATCACCCGCGGACCACACTTTTTCGAGCCCCTTCACCCGCCCAGTCGCCTCGACGACCAGCTTGCCTCTTTCCAGAGGCACGGCACCTGTGGCGCCGAGTTCCTTGATGAGCGGATGCGGAGCGTTGCCGACGGTGCAGACGACCAGATGGGACGTGATCGTGGTGCCATCGTTGAGCTGCACTGTGCGCGCCGTCACGGCCCGCACGCGCTTGTTGAAGACGATGTTCACTCCCATCTTCGCGAGGCAGTCGCCGGTGTAGTTGCCTAGTTTTTCACCGAGCATGCCAAGCAGGCGGTCGCCACTGTGGATGAGTGTCACCGTGGCCTCGCCTTCGTCGATGTTGTCGTAGTAGCGGCGGACGCCTGCGATGAGATCCTGGATCTGCCCGGCCGTTTCCACGCCGGAGTAACCGCCGCCGACGACCACAAAGGAAAGCATCTCCTTCCGCTGCTGCGCTTTGCTGATCAGATTCGCCTCCTCCATGCGGCTGATGATGGCGGCGCGCAGCTTCATGGCATCACCGACCGTACGCATGAGGTAGGCGTGCTCCGACATGCCGGGGATTCGGCTCAAATCCACACCCGCACCGGGAGCCAGCATCAGGTGGTCGAAGGTCACGCTCACGTTCGACGAAAAGCGCCCGCCATCCAGGGTGAGCACGCGGTTTTCGAGATCGAGAGACGTCACGCTGCCCTTGAGCACGTCGGCGCCCTTGCAGATCATTCGGATGGGATTCACGACATGCTGGGGGGACAGCGAACCGCCGACCACTTCCGGCAGCATCGGCTGAAAGACCATGTGATTCTCGCTGGCGATCACCCCCACGCGCAGCTGGGTCGGTGCCAGTCGCTTTAACACCTGCTGGGCGCAATAAACTCCGGCAAAACCTCCTCCGATGATGGCAATGTCGAAGTGGCGGGTGGAAGTCTCTGACATGGTTGATTCGGTGAAAAACACCTTTCAGCGCATGCAGCGGGCCATGATTGCGGAAAACTGCCCTCGACCGGCTATCGCAGCGCGACAAAGACACCCTCGAACTCCACGCAAACCCGGTCGTTCTCGATGACGGCCACACGCAGCGTCAACCGAGCCTTTCCGCTCGACGCGAACTGTTCCTGAAACAGCCGCCACGCCTCCTCCCCGGGATGGCGGCACACGGCCTGCAACTCCCCCTGCACCGGATGGCGATAGCGCATCGAACTCTCCCGAATCACGATGTGCGCTTCGCGATCCCCCAGCAGCAGCCAGAGCAAACTGTAGCCCGCCAGTGTCGCCAGGGCGCTCAAACTGCCGCCGAAGGCCGTGCCGAGATGATTGTGGTTCGGCTCCAGCGGCGCGGTGAGGAGGAGTTCATTTCCGTCCCATCGGCGCACCTCCACACCCATCGCCCGCGTCAGCGGGATCTGATCGTGGAGGAACTTTTCGGTCTCATGCAGCCTGTCTTCGCTCATGGTCGGATGCTGGCTTATCCGAGCTTCAAGCGCACCTCAAATCATCTCCCACGCGCCAGCCACACACCCAGCACCGCCACCAGCATGCCGACGAGTGACAGTCCGGGCAGCGTCTCGCCAAAGATACCCCAGGCCATCAGCGCCGTCACCGCAGGCACGGTGTAAAACAGGCTCGCCACATTCACCGCCGTGCCGCTGCGAATGAGATGATTGAGCAGGCTGATTGCACCGATGGACAGCACCAGCGCCACCCACAGCAGCGCAAACACAAACTGCCCGCTCCATTCGACCTGCATCGTCTCCGTGGTGAAAGCGAGCACCGCCGTCACCACCAGACTCGCCGCATACTGCACCACCGTACTCGTGCGCAGATCAAACGCCGGGCAATGCCGCTTCTGCCACATCGTGCCCGCCGTGATGCCGATCAGCGACAGGATGGCGGGCACCGTCATCACCAAGGTCAGCCCGCTGCCCGTCTTGTGCGCCACCACCAGGGCCGTGCCGAGGAATCCCAGCGCCAAACCCGCCCACTGTCGCGGCAGCACCCGCTCGCCCAGGGCCACACCGGCAAACGCCGCCGTGAACAGCGGCTGCATGGAAACGATCAAACTCACAATCCCCGCCGGCAGCCCCAGCCGCAACGACCACACACAGCCGCTCAGATACAACGCATGAATCATGAGGCCCGCGAAGGCCACATGCATCATCTGCCCCCTGCCCTGCGGCCACGGTGCCCGTGAAACGAGGGCAATCGGCACCAGAACCACCAGCACGATGCAGTAACGCAGCATCAAAAACGTGAACGGCTCTGCGTACGGCACCCCCAGCTTCGATCCGATGAAACCGCTGCTCCACAGCAGCACGAAGAGCCACGGGATGGCGGCAGACCATCGTGTGGTGTGAGGCGGTGCATGGCTCATTCAGCCCATGCTGGCGTATGCGGCTCAGAACGCATCCCGAATCACCACGTCATCATACGAAAGCTGGCCCGGCTTCGGCCACGCGGGCTGCGTGCCTTTGCCGACGGCGATCATGAAGGAGATGACGTGGTCTTCGGGAAGTTTGATGATCTTGGCGACGGCGTCGAAGTCGAAGCCGTCCATGGGACAGGAGTCATAGCCCATGGCCTTAGCAGCGAGCATGATCGTCATGCCCGCGAGACCGCAGGAGCGCATGCACTCGTCACGCTGCACCTGTTCCCTGCCTTCGTAATACTGGCCGATGGCGGGGACGAGGAAATCCTGCACCGGCTGCGGTGCATCCTTCCAGTAGCGGGCGGCATCCTTCTTCCAGGCGTCCTTGTCCGCGCAAAGAACGATGAGCAGCGAGGCGTCCGTCACCTGAGCCTGATCCCAGGCAACAGCGCGGATTTGCTTTCTCACCTCGGGATCGATGACGGTGACGAAACGCCAGTGCTGGATGTTGAAGGCGGTGGGCGCCTGCATCGCGGCCTCGAGAAGCTGGCGGATCTCCGCGTCGGTCATGACATGGGCGGGATCGTAGTGCTTGGTGGCGCGACGGGTGTTGATGGCTTCGAGAGTGTTCATGGAAGATTTTGAGTGTTTAAATCGGGAACTCTAAGTTCGCGTCGCATGCACTTTCAGATGCAGCTGATTGCGAACGCTGCGCGGCCATCAAGCCGACCAGCGGGAGGAAAGACGCTGCAGGGAAACCGGCGGCGTGTCTCCCTGATCCCAGCGCGAGTAATGGGAGGTGTCGTTGAAAAGAGCCAGCCGGAAACAGGTGGGACTGCGGCCATCGAGAATATTCAAAGCGCAGGGGCTTTGATCGAGATTGTCGCGGTAGCGACGGGGATCGAAACCCAGCAGCGAACTCAGAACGAGGCGGATCGTCGCCTTGTGCGAAACGATGGCGACATGCTGCCCGCGATGCGCCTGAAAGATGTCCATGATGACCGGCAGGGCGCGCGCGGTGACCTGCAGCCCGGTCTCTCCGCCCTTCGGGGCGAAGGTGTAGGGATCCTCGTCCCACGCGGCAGCCTCCTCCGGATAGGCGGCGGACATTTCCTGCCGGGTGAGGCCCTCCCAGTGGCCGTGAGAGATTTCCTTCAAGCCTTCGCGATGGCGGAGTTCGAGACCATGCGGTTTCGCGAGGATGGCGGCGGTTTCCAGCGTGCGATCCATCGGCGAGGCATACACCGCGCTGATGGGTACGTTCGAGAGGCGATCCGCCAGCGCCGCGGCCTGGGCACGGCCTTCATCGGAAAGTTGCACGTTGGTGGAACCGGCAAAGCGATCCTCGGCCGTGAGAACAGTGGCTCCGTGACGAATCAGATAGAGACGAGTGATGGCGGACATTGTCCCCAATACGCCGAGCATGCGTGCGGTGGCAAGCTCCGGGGGATGGCGATGAATCACCGCCGCAGAAGATCACAAAAAAGCCCCCGGCAAATGAATGCCGGGGGCGCGGGAACTCACAGGCGACTACTCGAGAAAGTTCGGCAGCGGGGCCGCTCCATTGCGTCCGGTCGCCGGAATCACGAGGATCTGGTCCACCGCCTTTCCGGAGCCGTCGTCGGTGACCGACGAATCGTCGCCGATATGACCATTCGGAACCATGAGCTGTGGATGATCGAAGGGGGCGCAGCGGGAACGCACGCGCTCGTCCGTCAGGGACTTCAGGAATGCGACGATTGCATCCTTGTCATCGTCGTCGAGGCCGAGGCTTTCGATGTCGGGATCCAGGTTGTCGATGTTCTGCTCGTGGAAGTCGCCGCCACGATTGTAGAACTCCACCACCTGCCGCAGGGTCCGCTGACCGCCGTTATGGAAGTAGGGGGCGGTGAGTTCGATGTTCCGCAGGGTCGGCGTCTTGAAAGCGCCGTCGGCTGCGACTCGGTCGTTGCTCTTCACTTTTTCGCTCGGCTTTTCCCCAACAACCTCCTTGAAGAACTTGTCGCCAAACTGCTGGGCGAGGCGCGATTCGGAGAGCGGAAGACCGAAGTCGTCCTTGCCACCGACGCCGAGATCTTCGTGGGTGGGACGGACGCCGATGTTGTAGAAGGCGTTGTCGTAGATGGCCTCGCCGCCGTCACCCATGATCATGCGCTCAATGCGCTCTTTCTTGATGTGGCTGACGGTGGCCTTCGTGAACTCCGCACCACCATGGCAGTTGGCGCACTTCGCATCACCGAAGAACAGTTCGAGTCCACGCTTCTGCTGCCCGGTCAGCGCGTTTTTGTCGCCTTTCGCATACTCGTCAAACGGGGTCTGGTCGGACACCAGCGTGGCCTCATACAGCTGAATCGCGAGACCGAAAAACAGGCTGAAGTTGGCTTCCATCTGATTGAAATCGTCCAGTCCCGGCTGGTTCTTCTTTTTGTTCATGGTACCCGCATCGGCCTGCCACCACTCGCGCTTGAAAGCCTTGCGAACGAGTTCGGCGTAAGAGTCGACCGAGAGACCGGCGGCGGGGCTGCGGCTCAGCGACCCGAGAACGCCATCCTGGCCATGGACTTCCTGGAGAGCCAAAGGACGGCGACCGAGGAGTTTGCGACCGATTTCAGGAAAGGAGCGGCCTACCGCCGACATTTCAAAGCCGCTCAGGGGAGGGCCGACGGCCTGGGAGGCCAGGCTGGACTCGTCGAGGGCGATGGAGACCTGCTCCACTTCATCCACCTTCTTGGCACGCCACACGAAGGCGTTGGCATCGCGCAGCCCGAATGGATTCACGCCATTGAAGTGATCTTGAGCGCGACCATCCCAGAAATTCCGCAGATTGAAGACCGCATTGATCACGGTCGGTGTGTTGCGCGGTTCGACACGGCGGGTGTTCACGCCGCCCACGTGGAAGATGTCATCCGGGACGACGGTGAGTTTTTCCGACTGATCAAGCGGATCGAGGCCGTCAAACTGCTTCAAAGTCACGCCCTGGGAACTGGTGACATCATTGACGTCGGAGATCACCGTCGACTTGCGATTGTCCACGTCTGAGAGTTTGTGGAAGGGGTAGTCGCCCGGCTTGATCGTGTAGTTCGGGCCGCCGACTTGGAATGTGTTGTCAGGATCAGGGTTGTGGGATCCATCCACCCGGAGCAGGCCGGGACTGATCTGGTTTTTGACCCGATTGTCGGCACCGGCGTGGAAATGGCAGGTGGCGCAGGAGGTGCGGTTGTCGCTGCCCACCTGCATGTCCCAAAAGAGAGCCTTGCCGAGCACGATGGCAGCGTCCTTGTCTTCGACGAACTCTTTGAGCTTCGAAGGTTCAGGAATCTTGACCTTGCTGAGAGGTTCAAGTTTTGGAGGCTTCTCTGCTTTTGCCTCCTTATCCTGTGCATGGGACAGGCCCACTGAGAGGCAGGCGGCAAGAGCGACGGCAAGGGTCTGATTTCGGTGTGTGTGTTTCATACCAGTTGTTTTAATGGGAATGATTTATCAAAACTGAACTGGATATAATTATTGTAAATTAGACTATTGTCATAATTAAGACTCCAACTTGCAAGATGATTGTCAGGATCCGCCCCTGCGCTTGCCTCCGGTTCTGTGTGCCGGTGTATTTGGACCACCATGAGACAGTTCTCCTTCCCACGATGGCTCTTCATCGCCAGCTGCGCCTTCAGTCCATCCATCCAGGCAGTGGACATGCCACCAGGCCAGCCACCCGTTTCATTAGGTCCGGCATGGAGCCAGTCGCTACAACTCTCCGGTGTCACATCCACCAACGGCGAACACTGCGTGTATCTCTTCAATCCCACCACGGGCGCTGTGACGACGCTGACTCTGGGAGAAGCTCCCCACAATGGCTTGAAACTGGAAGCCCTGGAAAACACGGATGATCCCGCACGGTGCAGCGTGGTCATCAGCCGAAACGGTGAGAAAGCGGTGCTCCGCCCCCTTGATTACACGACTGAAGTCACGCCAATCCTTGCGTCTGCTCCAAATCCTGTGGCAGAGGGGCCCGAAGACACTGACGAAAAGCCCGCACCAATCCGCGAATGGAACGGCCCGCGATTCGATCTTGAAGCCGCCAAAGCAGCGGCAGCGGCCAGACAAGCACAGGAAAACTGAACTCAGGACAAGGCTGTAGGCGCATTCAAGAATCAGACGCCGCCTGCGCAAGCAACTCCTCGAGATCAAGCGGTCCCGTGGTCATCTCGAGTTCTCCCTTTGCATCGCGCGGCCATTCGGCGGGGTCACGGTCCACGTAGAGTTCCAAGCCGTTCCCATCCGGATCACGGAGATAGAGCGCCTCGCTCACGCCGTGATCGGCCGCGCCATCAAGCGGCACTTTGTGCTCAATGAGCCGTCTTAGGGCATCTGCGAGCGATTGGCGATCCGGATAGAGAAGAGCGACATGATACAAACCCGTGCTGCCCGGTGGCGGTGCCTTGCCACCACGGCTTTCCCAGGTGTTCAAGCCGATGTGATGGTGGTAGCCCCCTGCCGAGACGAAAGCCGCACCCGGCCCGTAGCGTTGCGTGATCTCGAAACCAAGCACACCGCAGTAGAATGCGAGCGCCCGTTCCAGATCGGCGACTTTCAGATGCACGTGGCCGATGCGGACGCCTGGATGGATGGGCTTGTTCATGATCCGACCGCCATGGCGGGGTAGTCCGTGTAGCCGGCGGGGCCGGGCGAATAAAACGCGGCCGGATTCGGTGCATTGAGCTCGGCTTTTGCCGCGATACGGGCCGGCAGGTCAGGATTGGCGAGGAAACTGGTGCCGAACGCGACAGCGTCGAGCTGTCCTGCGGCGATGGCCTGTTCTGCCTCATCCGCCGTGTAGCCCATGTTGCCGATGAGCACGCCTTTGAAGTGCTCGCGGGCGGGTGTCATGACATCACCGCTTTGCGCCTGGAGAAAGTCACTGCGCATGACGTGCAGATACGCGAGGCCCCGTGCGCTCGCCTGTTTGGCGATGTATTCGGTGATGGCCACGGGATCGCTGTCGATCATGCTGTTGTAGCTGTTCAGCGGCGAGATGCGCAGGCCCACACGATCCGCGCCCGAGACGCTGATGACGGCATCGACGACTTCGAGCATCAAACGGGCGCGATTCTCGATAGGACCGCCGTAGGGACCGCTGCGCTTGTTGGCGCCATCACGCAGGAATTCATCGAGCAGGTAGCCGTTGGCTCCATGAACTTCGACACCGTCGAACCCGGCCGCTTTGGCATTCTCCGCCGCTTTCTTGAAGCCTGCCACGATGCCAGGGATTTCATCGTCGCGGAGTTCGCGCGGGGTGACGTAAGGCTTCTTGCCTTCGGGCGTGTGAACTTCATCACCGGTGATCGGGATGGCACTCGGTGCGACGGGTTGAGCGCCGTTGTTCAGTAGCGGATGGCAGGCACGGCCGCCGTGCCAGATTTGCAGCACGATCCGGCCGCCCTTGGCATGCACGGCATCGGTCACGTCCTTCCAGCCTGCGACCTGTGCCTCGGAATAGATGCCGGGCTCCATCCAGAAGGATGAGTTCCCTTCCATCGCCATCGTCGCTTCGGCGATGATGAGTCCAGCGCTGGCGCGCTGGGCATAGTATTCCGCCATCAACGGCGTGGGAACATGGTCTGCATCGGCACGGCAGCGCGTGAGTGGAGCCATTAGGATGCGGTTTGGCAGGTGAAGAGCCCCAGCGGTGAGTGAGGAGAGGAGTTTCATGGAGTACTTTGGGTTTGGAGTGGTGAGTTACTTCACGAGGCGGAGCCACACTTTGCGTTCGGTGAAGAGGAGGAAGGCGGCGAGCACGCAGACGGCGATGAGCACGGGATCGAGAATGTAGGCGCATTTCGCGAGGAAGATGTGAAAGCACAGAATGTTCACGATGATGGGTCCAAGAATGAGCAGGCCGTTGTTTCGCGTCTTCGGAAGCGCCACGAGCAGACCGCCGAGGATTTCGAGCACCTTTACAAAGCTCATGTAGCCAGTGGGGCCGACTGCGGCGAAGAAATCACCCGGAGGCGTTCCGGCAGGCGGTGGTGGCGGCATTTTGCCCAGAACGAACATGGTGCCGAAGAAGATGAAGCCGATGCCGAGAAAAGCTGCGGCGGCGTTGGATGCGTTTTTCATGATGTTGTGAGTGTGGGGTGGATGTTGAGGGGATTATTGGAGATCAAAGAGCAAAGCCTCGGCGTTGTCACTCGCGGTGATGGTCAGCGTGCCGGTATCGTCCGTGCTGACGGCGTCGCCGGGATTCAGCGTGGCTTCATTGGCCTTCACGCTGCCTTGGATGAGCTGAAGCCAGGCCCCGCGGCCCGGACGAACTTCGTGAGTCACGGATTCGCCGGCCTTCAGGCGTACACGATAGACATCGGCGTCCTGATGGATGGTGGCGCTGCCTTCACGGCCGTCGGAGGAGATGACGAGCACCTTGGCGGCGGTCTCATGCTCCGGTTTCGGATGCCATTCGGTGTAGCTGGGTTTCAGCCCGCTCTGGCGCGGACGGATCCAGATTTGCAGCAGGCTGCCGGCTTCGGTTTGCGAAGGATTGAACTCGCTGTGCGTCACGCCGCTGCCGGCGCTCATGAGCTGGATCTGGCCGGGCTTGAGCACGCGGCCGTTGCCCATGCTGTCCTTGTGCTGCAGCGCTCCGTAGAGGATGTAGCTGAAGATTTCCATGTCGCGATGCGGATGCGTGGGAAATCCCGCGCCGGGTGCGATCACGTCCTGGTTGATGACACGCAGGCTGCGGAAGCCCATGTGCGCCGGGTCGTAGTAGTCGGCAAAGCTGAAGGTGTGGTAGGAATCGAGCCAGCCGTGGTTGGCATGACCACGTTCGTTAGAGAGGCGAAGTTTGAGTTTCATAACGACGATGCATTCGCGCATCCGCCGTTATTCCTCCAATGCCACTTGCTTCACAAGTTCATGCCGGCAGGTAATCAAACTCACGGAACGCCTTTGATCACTTTCACCAGCGGACGATAGCCGTATTCGTTCAGCAGCGCGATGCCGCCGCGGTCGCTCGAGTCGCGGGCGACGTCCGACCAGGAGTTCAGCGCGCTGTAGATGCTGTCCATCGCGGCTTCGAGCGATTCAGCACGGGCGGCGGGATCGTGGGCCTTGTAGAGCGCCTCGATGGCGCTCATGAAGTGGAAGGTGAATTCTAGCCGCTTCGCATTGTAGAGCGTGAAGCTGCGCGAGCCTTCGCGGGCGCGGGTGTTGGCGCGGTACATCTCGTTCATGGCCGTGGCGTAGAAGGTCTTCGCCTCCGTGAGCCATTCGGGTAGGCTCTTATTCGAGTTCAAATGACGCAGCAACATGTCCGGCGCAGGAATGCCGAGTTCAGGATCGTTCTGTGCGATGAGCTGCGAGGCCTTGTCGATGGCCTGGAAGCCCAGCCACATGCGCTCGGCCACGCCTTCGCCGCACATCGGTGTGACGAAATCACTCAGCGCTTCTTGACTGGCGAAGTCGCTTTTGGGCAGCACGGAACCCGCGACAGGCTCTGCTGTGATGATTTCAAAACCAAGTTTGGCCGCATGTTCACGAAAACGGGCCGTGATGGCGGCCACATCCGCATTTCCGAACGTGGATGCACCGTGAAAGGCTTTGCGTCCTCCGGTGTCGCCATCGACTCGGATCGGCGTGAATGGCGCGATCTTCGCCGGAATGGCGATGGTGGTGTATTTCAGTTTCTGGAGACGCTTGAGAAGTTGCTCGAGTTCCTCGGTGCTCCACGACTCCTGTCCCATCGCGTTGCCGGTGTAGCCATTCCACACCCGCGATCCATGCGCAGGCTGTGCGGTGATTTCGACGACGTCTGTCGGCATGGCTGCTGCCTTTCCGACCTCTGCCAGTGTTGGCGTTGAAGCGCTGGCAGACACGCAAACGAGGCTCTCCCGCGTGCGGATGAACAAGCGACCGTCTGCGATGCTCGGCGTGGCGATGATCTCCTCGCCGATGTCGTTTTTGCCAAGCACCTTCATCTCCGGGCCATCTTCGAGCACGACGACGAAGCCGTTCTTGCCCGCGACGAACACCTTGCCGTCCGCGGCGACAGGCGAGGCGAAGTAATCGCCGAAGTTGCCGAGGCGGCTGCGATCCCACAGCGTTTTGCCGTCCTTTGCATCGTAGCAGCTCGACATGCCGCCACCTTTTACGAGGTAGAGACGGTCATTGAAGAACAACGGCGAGGCGATGTTCGACGGCGTCTTGTGATCGAGGTTCCACAACACGTGCGTCTTCGTCACATCGCCGCTGCCGCCTCCTTTGATCGCCTGGATGATGTTGCCGCCGACCGCCATGTTGTCAGGCGATTGAAACGCCGTGTCGATTTCATCGGGATCAATGAGCCCGTTCTTGTTTTTGTCGGACGCGTCGAAACGCTCGTGAAACTCCTTCGGCGTCTCTTCTCGCGAAAGGATCTTGTCCTGGTTTGTGTCGAGCCATTCCAGCAGCGCGTATTTCAGCGTGCGCGTCGAATCGCCGTAGCTCTGCACGGCGATGTAAATGACACCGTCATGCACCACCGGCGAGGTCATGATCGTGCGCAGCAGCGTGTTGCAGGTCCAGAGTTCCTTGCCGGTAGCCGGATCATAGCCCTTCAACTTGCCACTGCCGGCGATGACGAGATCGGTGCGGCCATTCGCCTCGCACAGCACCGGCAGCGCATATCCAGCAAGCATGTCCTTGCGGGGCGTCCGCCACTTCTCCCCGCCCGTTTTGGCATCCACGGCGACCAGGAAGGGTGCAAGGTCATCATCCTGACAGAAGATCACCATGCCATTGTGGACGATGGGCGATGACGCCGCGCCCCAATCCATCAAATAAGCCGGACGCGGCAACGTGTGACGCCAGACCTCCTTGCCAGTCTGGAAATCGAACGCCAGCAGCCCGATTGTGCTGAAATAGACATACACCCGCTCGCCATCCGTCGCGGGCGTCGAGGACGCATGACTGTTCGGCGGTGTGATCCGCGGCAACGTGCCGGTGTCGAAATCGCTTTGCCAGAGTTGCTTCCCGCTCGTGGCGTCAAAACTGAACACGCCCAGCTTTTGATCCCCCAGCATCGCCGTGGTGAACACACGGCCGTTTTTGATGATCGGTGACCCGATGCCGTCGCCAATCTTTACCTTCCACGCGATGTTTTTGTCCTCCGAGAACTCCTGAGGTATTCCTTTGGACGACGAAACACCGCTGCCATTCGCCCCTCGGAACTGCGCCCAGTCCTCGGCTTGAAGTGCAACGGCAAAGGACAGGACGGCGAGGATCGGTCGGTGCATAATGAAGTGAGAAGATCAGCCAAACAGCTCGGTCAGCGGCTTGCCTTCATCGAGCAGGTTGTAGGCGCGACCGAGCTTGTCGTGAGCTTCGAGATCGCCGATGCCCATGGCATAATAAACGGTCTTCGTGACGTCCTCGGGATAAATCGGCCTGTCCTTCGGCAGTTCAGCACGCGCGTCGGTTTCACCCACGGCCTGACCGCCGCGGATGCCAGCGCCGGCCATGAGCACACTCATGCATGCGGTCCAGTGATCTCTTCCCGCACCCACCACGCCGCCGGAACGACGGTCTCCGACTTTGGGCATGCGACCCATCTCGCTAGTGACCATCACCAGCGTTTCATCGAGCAGGCCGCGCGAGGAAAGATCTTCGAGGAAGGCGGAGAAGCAGCGGTCGAACTGCGGCAGGAGGTTTTCCCTCAGGCAGTTGAAGTTGTTGCCATGCGTGTCCCAGCTGCCAGCACTGCGGCATTTCTTGGCGAGACTTTCATCGCCCATCCAAAACACCGTGATGAACGGCACGCCCGCCTCGACCAGACGACGTGCCATGAGCAGGCTCATGCCATTGATGTCCTGACCGTAGCGATCGCGCAGCTTCAACGGCTCGCTTTCGATGTCGAAGGCGTTCGCCGTGCCGCTCGAAGAGAGCAGATCAAACGCGCGCTCCTGCTGCTTCACGTAGTTTTGAATCGCCGTCTCGTGATCCAGCTCACGACGCGCGTCGTTCATCGCAGCCAGAAGCGCCTTGCGATCCTGCATGCGCAACGCCGTCATGCCGCCGCCGACAGAAATGGTCGGCGCGGCAAACTTCAGCGGCTCATCAAAACGGCCATTCAGGAAAAACGGATCGTATTCCATGCCGATGCGACCCGCGAACTGTCCCGGACGTGTGAACGGCAGCTTGCTCGGCTTGTGCGGCAACGTGATCAACGATGGCAGCGACGGATGCTGCGGGCGCTTCATGCCGATCACGCTTCCCATGTAAGGCCAGTCGTCAGGATACGGGCGGCGGTCGTTGCCTTGCTGCTTGAAGGTCGGATCCGGCGCGTGGCCGGTGAGGTTGTAATAATAGCCCGCGTGATGATCGCCCGTGGCACGTCCGCCATCGGTCACGCCGTGGATCATCGAGAAGCGATGCGCCTGCTTCGCCAGCAGAGGCAGATGCTCGCACAGGCGGATGTCATCGCCCGTGGTGCGGATCGGCTTGAACTCACCGCGATACTCCAGCGGCGCCTCCGGCTTCATGTCCCACATGTCGATGTGCGACGAACCTCCGCAGAGGAAAAACAGCACCGTCGATTTCGCCGGCTTCGCGAGCGTCGGCGCCGCCACCGCAGGCCCGGTCGAAGCCCTCACGCCACCTTTGAATCCAAGGGACGCCAGCCCCATCGTCGAAGCCGTGAGAAAGGCGCGACGGTCCATGGCGGGACGGAAAAGCGGCGAGGACATGAAAAGAGACCTGCTTTCTACGGCTTCCGAACGCCCGCCTTGTCACTTTGCAGGCGATTTGCGCAAAGGGCCGGCCTGTGGTCTGGTCGAGGGTGGAATTTCACCAGCTTCGCTATTTCATCGCCTCCGCCGAGGAACTGAGCATTTCGGCCGCGGCGAAGCGTCTGCACGTCACGCAGCCGGCCTTGAGTCGCCAGATCGCCGTGCTGGAAGCGGAACTGGGCGTGGCGTTGTTTGACCGCATTCGCAAACGCATCCACCTCACCGACGCAGGCCGCTTTTTCCTGCCGAAGGCGCGTCAGATCGTCTGCGATGCCGAAACGGGCGCGCAGCAGTTACGCGAGCAGTTTGGCAAGGCCCGGCGCACGTTGCGACTGGGATTCCTCACGCCGTTTCTCGATGATCTCGTCGCCCCGGCGGTGCGTGAGTTCCGACAACGTCATCCCAAGGCCCAGGTGAGCCTGTTTGAACTGCCTCCGCGCGCCCAGCTCGACCGTCTCCGCAATCACGAACTCGACGCAGCCATTCTCGGCAACATCTCGGAAGCAGACCGTGCCTTCTTCACCATCCGCACGCTCTCGCGCCACAAGATGGCCGCCGTGCTGCCAGAGGATCACTCCTTGGCAAATAAGAAGTCGATCAAGCTTTCCGCATTGAAGAACGAATCGTGGGTTTCGCTCTCCGACGCTTTTTTTCCCGGTCGTCGCGAGTTCCTCCGCGCCATCTGCCAGCAGGCGGGTTTTGAGCCGCAGATCGGAAGCGAGGTCGATTCGCTTTCCATGATGCTCGGTGCCGTCACAGCCGGCGAAGGCGTCGCCGTCATTCCCGCACATGCGAGCAAGCTGCCGCACGCCGGTTGTGTCTTCGTGCCTTTGGCGTCTCCAGCCCCCACCACCGAGCTTCTGCTGGTGCTGCCGAAAACCGAACCCAGCCGCGAACTAACCACCTTGACGAAGCTGATTGCGGAAAACGCAGCCCGGATCGCCACAACTCAGACGCAGCCTACGACATAGCGCTGGAGCTCTGCGGTATTTGCCAAAACCGGCAGTGCCGCTATGCTCGCGGCCTCTATGTCCCTCGCAGACCAACTCAAATCCGCCGCCGACTCAGGTCAGCTCCTTCCCGCCAGCCTTGAAAACATCAATGCCCTGCTAGCTGCGAGCGACAATCCCGTATATCGCGCCAGCATCGAGGAACTCGCCGCAGCAGGTCAATGGGCAGAGCTGAACGACCGGTTTTTCCAGGCCCTGAAATTCGGCACCGGCGGGCTGCGCGGACGCACCGTCGCAAGAATCGTGACCAAAGCCGAACGGGGGGCAGCGGCAGAGGACCAGCGGCCGGAGCATCCATGCGTCGGCACGAATGCCATGAACTATTACAACGTAGGCCGCGCCACCCGTGGTCTCGTGGCCTACATCAAGACTTACCGCACCAATGCAGGATTGGGGGGCAAGCCGAGCATTGTCTTCGCGCACGACACCCGGCACTTTTCCGCGGAATTCGCACAGCGCTGCGCGCAGATTGCCATGGATCACGGGGCGGATGTTTATCTTTTCGACGGCTGCCGTGCCACGCCGGAAATGTCATTTGCGATTCGGCAACTCCGCACCGACGCCGGGGTAATGTTGACCGCCTCACACAACCCGTCGCACGACAACGGCTACAAAGTGAACTTCAATGACGGTGCGGGTATCGTGGAGCCGCATGCCACGGGCATCATCAAGGAAGTGAATGCCATCAAGGATGAAAATTACACACCTTTGCCTGAATCCGAACGCGGAAAACTCACCACACTCGGTGATGAAATGGACCAGCAGTATCTCGCCCGGGTGGAGACCATGATGCTGCAGCCGCAACTGCTCGAACAACCCGCAGCGAAGAAACTCAAGATCGTCTTCACCGCCCTGCACGGCACGGGTGGCGTGCTGGTTCCTGTCCTGCTCAAAAAACTTGGCTTCAATTTCCTCACCGTGCCGGAACAAGATGTCCGTGACGGCCGATTCCCAACGGTGAAATCACCGAACCCGGAAAACGCGCCCGCCCTGAAGATGGCCGTTGATCTCGCCAACAAGGAAGGCGCGGACATTGTGATCGGCACGGACCCGGACTGCGACCGAATGGGCGTGGGCGTGCGCAATGCCCAGGGAGAAATGGTGCTGCTCACGGGCAACCAGACCGGCAGTCTGATGGGGTGGTATCGCATCAAAACGATGTTTGACCTCGGCATTCTGAACGACTCGAACAAACATCGTGCGGTATTCCTCAAAACGTTTGTCACCAGCCCGATGCAGGATGCCATCGCAGCCAAGTACGGCATCGGCTGCGTGAACACTCTGACTGGTTTCAAATGGATCAGCTCCAAGCTGGCCAAATACGAAGCCGCATTGCCTGCGGACATTCTGGCCAAGTATCGCGATCTTCCGGCCGCTGAATCCCGCGCAGCAAGACTCCAGCACAGCAAGTTCCTCGTATTCGGCGGCGAGGAAAGCTATGGCTACATGGGCGACGACTTTAGCCGTGACAAGGACGGCAACGGTGCGGTGGTGATGTTTGCCGAACTTGCCGCCTACGCCGCCAGCTGCAGCCTCACAGTCGCCGGACTCCTTGATGAGATTTACTGCGAAATCGGCTATTTCCTCGAAGTGAACCAGAGCAAGGTTTTTGAAGGCGCCTCTGGAGCCGCTCAAATCGCCAAACTGGCAGACAGCTACGGATCCAATCCTCCCGTGGAAGTGGACGGCTCCGCCGTCATCAAGGTGCGTGATTTCCGCAAGGACGAGATCAAGGACGAAGAAGGCGAAGTGGTGGCAAAGGAGAAAATGCTCTTCGTCGACCTTGCCGACGGTCGCAGTTTCGCCGTCCGCCCGTCCGGCACGGAACCGAAAATCAAATACTACATGTTTGGTCGCAGCGTTCCAGAAACCGGCAAGCAACTCAGCGCCGACGAACTCGTCGACGCCAAAACCCGGGTCAGCGCGGGGCTTGCCAGCATGTGGGCTTGGCTGGAGAAAGACATCGACGCGCGTCTGGCTTGATCGACTGACTCATAAAAATCATCAGCGTCGAATCGGGCGCCAAATGCGAATGCTGCTGAACAAACCTCAGTCGCATTCGTCTATTTTGGGCCTGTGCTTCATTTTCATCCGAGTCGATGCGGGGAAAATGCGCCTTGAAGAAACCAGAAACTTAATAAATGTTAAGCATTATGAAAACTCAAAACATTCTCGCGTCTTCCGTAGTTCATGGATGGGTGATTTTGTGTGTGGCCATGATGCACACCGCGAGTGCGCAGGCGCAGACCCAGCGTTACTACCCTCAGAATCCCACGGGTTATTCGACGCCGCCCCAATACAGTCAACCGCCTGCGGGATACCAACCACCACCTGCCGCATACGGCGCTCCTGGTTACGCTTACCCGCAACAGCCGCAGAAGCGGTTTGAAAACCCATTGGAATTTTTGCCGAAATTCGGCAGGCGGCTGAGTGAGATGACTCGGCGGCTTTTTTATGGACAGAATCCCACGGGCTGGGATCAACCGCCCGCTCCGGGCTACAGCCTCGAATCGAATCCGCGCTACTCTGCACAACCCGGCTATGCCCAACCTCCGGCAGGCTACTATCCGCAACAGCCCACCTATCAGCAGCCGCGCTACAGTTACCCCCCGAATCAGACTCCACCCACGCCGTCATCCTCCGGCAAAACAAGCACACCGGCACCTGCACAGCCAAAAAGCTCAACCACCCAGACATACACGCCCCCGAAGATCACCTCATCCACACCGAAAACGAGCGCACCCAAGACTAGTGCACCAGCCCCCGCTCCAACACCTTCCGCACCGACTCAACCACCACCGACCGTCACGACACGCCGCTCAGAAACCACCCCTCCGCCACAGACTCCCAAAACCGCCTCCAGCAGCAGTTCCTTCCCCAAAGGTGGCAAGACGTCCAAGCCGGGACGTGTGACCAGCCCTTATCCGCCCTACAAGGAACTCGATGTCACCGGTCTCGACAGCGGTTCGCTGGCGCTCGACCCCACCACGCAAAAGGTATTTGAAGTGCCTTGATGCGCTTCCGCTTCAGCTCACAGGAGCCCTGCCAAAACCGTGCTTTTTTGTGCCAGTTTTGGCTCTTTTTTGAATTTATTCAAATATACAAGCCTCTGGCCCGATATTTGCTTGATTGAATGGATGAGCAGCGCTTCGATGCTCGCCAACCATTCATGGCCGAACACGGACTCCAGCAGATTCAGACGCAAAAGCTCGCCATCGGGCCGCAGATGCAGCAGAGCCTGCAAATACTGCAGGCCCCAACTCTGGAGCTCAGGCAAATCATTCAGCAGGAGGTCGAGATCAATCCAGTGCTCGAACTCGACGCCCCCGAAACATCTCTGGAGGATGCCATCCCCGATGACCCTGATGATCGCAGTGTGGATGACGGTGACATCGACGCACTGACTCAAATGGACGAAGAGTGGCGTGAATACTGGCAGCAGAGCCGCCAGCAGACTGCAACACGCCGCAGCGACGATCAGGAGCGCTGGCAGTTCATGATGGATTCGATCGTGGCTCCGGTGACCCTGCAAGAGCACCTGCTGTCCCAACTGCACACGGCAGACGTGTCTGCAAACACTGCCGAGAACGTTGAATTTCTCATAGGCAACCTCGACGATCGCGGCTTTCTCAACACGAAGATCGACGATCTCAGTCTGCAGCACGCCCTCCCCATCGACGATCTTCTCGCAGCAAAACTGGTTCTTCAGAGCTTCGATCCGATCGGCGTTGGCTCCGAGGACCTGCGCGAGTGCCTGCTCATCCAACTCGAACGCCTGGGACAAAAACAGAGCCTCGCGTGGCGATTGGTGGATCAGTTCATCGATGATCTGGCCAACAAGCGCTACCCAATCCTCGCACGCAAACTCGGCGTGCCCCTCGAACAGATCTCCCGCGCCGCCGACTTTATTAGCACGCTTGACCCACGTCCTGCGCAGCGTTTCGCCATCACCTCAAACAACTATGTCTCCCCCGACGTGGTCGTCGAGCGCCAGGGAGGCGAGTGGGTCGCCGTAATGACGAACGACGACCTGCCGCATCTGCGTATCAGCAACACCTACAAGGATCTGCTCGGGCAGACGGGCAACAACGGCGAAGTGCGCAACTACGTGCGTGACAAGATCCGCAGCGGCAAGTTTCTCATCCGCTCCATTCATCAGCGCCAGCAGACGATCCACCGCATCGCCACGCAGATACTCAAATACCAGCGCGAATTCCTTGAGAAAGGCACCAGTTTTCTCCGTCCGCTCAATATGGCCACCGTGGCCGATGAAGTAGGCGTGCACGAAACCACCGTCAGCCGCGCCATCGCCGGCAAATACATCGCCACACCGCATGGTGTGTTCGATTTGAAGTTCTTCTTCTCCCACGGGGTGAAGACAGAATCGGGTGACGACCTCAGCAACACGAGCGTCAAAAACGCCATCGCCGATCTCATCAAGAACGAGCCCAAGCACAAGCCGCTGAGCGACGACAAACTCGCGAAGCTGCTCGACGGTCAGGGCATCAAGGTCGCGCGACGCACCGTGGCAAAATACCGCGAGGCGCTCGGCATCCTGCCCAGCCACCTGCGCAAATCATTCTCCTGATCCTGTGAAGCGCCGCGCAATCTGCGTGTAGAAGGCCAGCGCCGCCTCCACTTCCGCGCACTCGACATACTCCACCGCCGCGTGCGCCTGATCGATGCTGCCCGGTCCGAAGAGAATCGTCGGAATGCCCAGCCGCGAGAACTTGCTCGCATCGCTTCCAAACGGCACGCCGCACACGCCATCGTCCCGGTTCATCTCACGCAGCACTCCACGGGCGAGATGGACCAAGGATGTGTCTTCGTTCGTCTGAAACGCCCAGTCCTGCAGCATCGGTTTTTCCATTTCGGCGATGACTTCGGGATGAAGCTTCATCAGGTCATCGAGCAGCGACTGATAATGCGCCAGCACATCCTCCACCTCCTCGCCGGGCAGCAATCGCCGGTCGATCTCGATCACCGCCTCGTCCGGCACAAAGTTCACCTGCACGCCGCCGTGGATGACGCCCACGTTGCACGTGCCCGGGCCGAGCAACGGATGCCGTGCCGCCTGCATGCGTTCGTGATCTTCCTGCAAGGCCAGCACCACTCGCGACATCGCTGTGATCGCATTGACGCCGAGATGCGGCTTCGAGCTGTGCGCGGCCTTTCCCTCCGTGCGAATGCGCCAGCGCAGCACGCCCTTGCTCGCGATCACGCATTTGAACTCCGTTGGCTCGGCCACCACGGCGGCGTCTGCCTGGAGGTCTTCGCAGACTTTGACCACGCCACGAAACGAAAACTCCTCGTCCACCACGGCGGCGAGCCAGAGTTCGCAGGGAGGCGGCTCGCCGCTCGCATGAATGTCCGCCACGGCATGCATCATGGCGGCCAGACCGGCCTTGTCATCGACCGAGCCGCGACCGTGCAGTTTGCCGTCCTGAATGACGGGATCGAAGGGATCGATCGTCATGCCTTTGATCGAAACGGTGTCCATGTGCGCCTCGAAAACGATGCGTCGTGAGGCGTCCCGCCCGGGCACGCGGGCGATCACGTTGTTGCGTCCCGGAAACACCTCCTGCTCCCACACCTCGATGCCGCGCTGTTCGAAAAACTGCCGCACATAGGCCGCCGCTTCTTTTTCTCCCGGCCCGCCTTCATAGGCACTGTTGATGCTGTTGATGCGCACGAGGTCGGCCAGGGTCTGGATCACAGGAGACATGCCCCAGCCTAGCCGGCGTCCTCGTGACGGCAAGAAGGCCCGTCGCCCGGCGTATTTTTCCAAACCCATGAAGGCCCCCGCGTTCATTTCCGTGACCCTCGCGCTGCATGCCGGCATCGCGGGCGCCGCCGCGCCTGCGGACGACGCGAAGATCGCGTTCTTCGAGAAGACGATCCGCCCCATCCTCATCAAGCGCTGCTACGAATGCCATTCCGTCGAGTCGGGCAAGAGCAAGGGCGGCCTGCTCATCGATTCGCGCGAGGCCATCCTCAAGGGCGGCGACACCGGCCCCGCGCTCGTCGCCGGCAATCCGGACAAGAGCCACATCATCGAATCCGTCCGCTACAAAAACGAAGACCTGCAGATGCCGCCGAAAGGCGCGCTGCCTGCCGCCGAAGTGAAGGCGCTAGAGGAATGGGTGCTTATGGGCGCGCCGGATCCGCGTGAGGCCGTGGCCGATGCCAAACACGCCGCGCCTCGTGTCATCGACATCAAGGAAGGCAGCAAGCACTGGGCCTTCCGTCCGATCTCCAAGCCCGCCGTCCCCGCGGTGAAAGCGAAGAACCCCATCGACGCCTTCATCAGCGCAAAACTCGCCGAGAAGGGTCTCTCGCTCGCCCCGCAGGCGGACAAGCGCACGCTCATCCGCCGCGCCACCTTCGACCTCACCGGCCTGCCGCCGACGCCTGACGAAGTCGATGCTTTCCTCGCCGACAAGTCGCCCAATGCCTTCGCGAAAGTCATCGACCGCCTCCTGCTTTCGCCGCACTACGGTGAAAAATGGGGACGCCACTGGCTCGATGTCGCCCGCTACTCGGATTCGAACGGACTCGATGAAAACATCGCGCTCGGCACCGCCTGGCGTTACCGCGACTACGTGGTGAAATCCTTCAATGCGGACAAGCCTTTCGACCAATTGCTCATCGAGCAGCTCGCCGGTGATCTGATGGAGGCGAAGGACATTCCTGCACGTCAGGAACACGTGACGGCCACCGCCTTCCTCAATCTCGGCGCGAAGGTCCTCGCGGAACCGGACAAGGACAAGCTCGCCATGGATGTCATCGACGAGCAGATCGACGTCATGGGCCGCGCCTTCATGGGCATGACGCTCGGCTGCGTGCGCTGCCACGATCACAAGTTCGATCCCATCCCGCAGGACGACTACTACGCGCTCGCCGCCATCTTCAAAAGCACGCAGAGCTTCAGCGTGGACCGCATCGGCGCGCTCAGCACCGCGTATGAGGCGCCCATGGGCTCCTTTGAAGACTTCGCCGCGGTGAAGTCCTCCGAACGCATTCTCAAGCAGCAGAAGAGCGCCGTTTCGAAAGCCGAAGGCGAGGCCAATGCCGCCCTGCGCAAAGAAGCGCGCGACCATGCGGTCGACTACCTCATGGCCGCCTGCGAACTGCCCGCCACGCCGACCTTGAGCAGCGTCAAACCGGTCGCCGCCAAGCACGGCCTGCGTGCGCACATCCTCTTAAATTGCCGCGTGTATCTCGCCGCCAACGAGAACCTGCCGCTCTTCAAACCCTGGCAGGACTCGATGCGCACCGGCGGCACCGCGACGAACCTGCGCGACTACTTCACCGCCATCTTCGCCGCCGCCGAGAAGATCAAGATCAACCCGAAGGAAAAGGTCGAAGACTCCCTGCTGCATCAGGCCCGCGCCGAACTCGACAAGACCGCCGGCTTCCTCGCCCTGCCGCCCGAGCCCATCGTGCTCTACTCGAAGGACGTCGCCGACAAGGTGCGCTCGCTGAAGGACACGATGATGTCCACGGAGAGCAACCTGCCCGACCTCCCCACCGCGCTCGCCGTGTCCGAGGCGCCGAAGATTCTCAACGAACTCCCCATCCACATCCGCGGCAACCACCTCGCCCTCGGCAAGCCGGTGAAGCGCGGTTTCATCCAGGTCGTCGAGGCCTCGCTCCAATCGAAGCCGCAGTTCCCCGCCGGGCAGAGCGGTCGCATGGAGCTCGCCCGCTGGCTCGCCAGTCCGGAGCATCCCCTCACCTCGCGCGTCATCGCCAACCGCATCTGGTCCTGGCATTTCCATCAAGGCATCGTCCCCACCACGGACAACTTCGGCCTGCTCGGCCAGAAGCCCACGCATCCGGAACTGCTCGACTGGCTCGCCCGCTGGTTCACCAGCAACGGCTGGAGCTTCAAGGACATGCACCGTCTCATCATGACCTCGCAGGTCTATCAGCAAAGCTCCGCCGTCGATGCCAGAGCCGCGGAAGCCGATCCTGAAAACCTGCTGCTGCATCACTTCCCCGTGCGCCGCCTCGAAGCCGAGGAAATCCGCGACACGCTGCTCGCCGTCGCCGGCAGTCTCGACACCACCTTCGGCGGCAAGACCATCCCGCGCCGCAACCGCGAGTTCGTCTTCAATCACACCTCCAAGGATTTCACCACCTACGGCAGCACGCGCCGCGCGCTCTATCTGCCCATCATCCGCAACAATCTCTACGACCTCTTCCAGCAGTTCGACTATCCCGATCCCGCCACCTCCACCGGCCTGCGCCACAGCTCCGTGATATCCCCCCAGGCGCTGCTCCTTATGAATAGCAGCCTCGCTTCCGATGCTGCACATGACTTTGCCAAAAGACTTTTCAAAGTTTCAAGCGATACCACAGCCCGTCTTCGCGCCGCCTACCGCCTCGCCTTCGCCCGCGAGGCGACTGATGACGACCTTCGCCGAGCACAAAACTATCTCGTCACCACCGACGCCGCGTTGAACTCCAGCCAGCAGAATTCCTCCAAGCGCGAACAAGAAGCGTGGTCTCTTCTTTGCCAAGCACTCATGATGAGCAACGAGTTCATCTACCTTAGATAGTATCATCCATTGGCTACACCTCCATGTCATCGCGTCATAGGCGAGTTCGCACCTCCGCTCCTTCTGGAACCTATCGACTACGGGCAATTTGCTGTTGTAGCGAACAAAGAAAGGATCGATTCCAAGGCCCATGTATCGCTGAACCTTCTGCAAGGTGGAGCGCAAGCAACCAACTCAGCGTTCCAATATCCCCTTCTTGCGAGGTAAATGAACGCGTGGCTGCAAGAAGCCGTCCGGGGAGTCCGGCCAGAACGCCCCGTCTTCAATCCATTCGTGAAGAATGGCGGTCTGCCGTTCGTCCAACAAAGGTCCCGCACTCACTCGCGGATGTCCACTGGTGCTAGAGACCGCAGTCAGAAGAAAGCTCGCATTTGGATCGCCGGGAACGACAAAGGCACGCGCATTTCTCCGAGGAGCAAACAGGGAACTCCGCTGGACGAGTGAAAGACCGCCAGGGGGATTAGCCCCACGATGGCAGTAAAGACAGCGCGTCTCGAGAACGGGCTTCAGATACTGCACAAAGTATCCGTGTGCTGCCAATGCCTCGAATGGACGCTCAGGAAGGGGTTTTCGGGCACATGCAGCTAGCACAAGCAACACTCCCGCACCTAGAATTACACTTCGACTCATCATCAGCGCCTCATTAGCCTAGTCAGAGACATTTGTGACAAATCTCGATGTTGAACGCAACCGCCGTATACTTTAACCAGAACAGTGCCCCCCCTCACTGGCAGACAGGGCCCTTCGCCGCCCAACGCTGGAGAACCAAAGACGGTGCCTTTTCGCGCCAAACGGCAACATGAGGAGTCGAGTTGTGAAAATCCAGAGCCGCCTGATCAACGTAGCTCTCGCTCAAAGCGAAGAGATTGGTCTGTGAAGCGTCGCGGCTCACTTCGAAGCGCAGACAACCGGACTCGAGACGAGATGCCGCTGCATTTTCGAGCATGACGGCTAGGAATTTGTCGATTTTCAGGGGATCGATTTCGAGAATGACGATGACATTGACCATGAAGGGAAGAGAAAGACGATTTTCGATTAACATGCAACCGTGTTCCACGTATCCTTATGCCCAACACCGACCATCATGAAAGTCTGCATCGCTATCATCGCGGCATTCTGTGCGTTCAGCCTCGGCAACCAGAGCGCAGAATCCGCCACTTCAGCTCCTGCGAAGAAGGACACCACCCAAAAGCCCGCCTCTCAGCCAGAGACGGCGTCCACGAAACCCGCACCACCGACAGATCCGAAACCCAAGGCGGTTACGACTGCACCCAAATCACCGGCTAAGCCCCCTGAAGCTCCCAAAAAACCAGTTCAACCGAAAAAGCCTGCCACTCCACCACCCGCAGCTGCTAAACCGCCGCCCCCCAAGCCTGTGGCGATTTTTCGTGACAAAGCTCTCGAAGCCGCCGTTCGAAAACAGGTCTACGCCAAGCGTGACAGCCAAGAAGTGCTGACAGCGGAAGATGTGGCGACCGTTTCAATCATTGAAGGAAAAAAAGTCGGCATCAAAGACCTTACAGGCCTCGAAAAATGCAAGGCGCTGGCTTCGCTGACTCTGCCAGGGAATCAAATCATCAATCTCGCTCCCATCAAGGGCTTGGAACGCCTGCAGTTTCTCGATGTTTCCCACAACCAGATCAGCGACATCAGCCCCTTGGCAACTTGCAAAGGGCTGCAGTATGTCGAACTCACCGGAAACAAGGTGGCTGACGTTTCTGCCCTTGGTGGCATCGAATCCCTTACTTCGTTGTATTTGGCGGGAAACCAGATCAAAGATGCCTCTCCATTGTTTAAGCTGCCGAAGGTATGGACTTTGTACCTCGAAGGCAATCAAGTGACGGACCTGTCAGGTATTGGGGGCATGAAGTGGCTTTCGATGCTCTCCCTCAAGGGCAATGGCGTGACGGACATCTCGCCACTGGAGCCACTCACGGAGTTGCAGTTCCTTTTTCTCGAAAACAACAAGATCACCGATATCTCTCCACTGCACCGAATGTGGAAGAAGGACAACGACGGCCAGCGCGAGTGGGCACCTTACTGCCAGATTTTTATCGAGGGCAATCCCATTGACGAACGATCAAAGACACTTGTGGACCAGTTGAAGAAAGCCGGCGCACGCATCGCGCCCTGATGTTACGCGATTTGCAAAGTTCTTGCGGTTTAAGCTGCAGACAGCTTAGCATGCGGAATGTCTCTGCTTCGACTGTTCATTGCTTTTTCCGCGCTCACGGTCCTCGTCCAGGGGGCTGAGGAACCACGCGAGTGGACATCCAGCGACGGCCAATCCAAGTTCCTTGGCGACCTTGTCGAATTCTCTGAAACCGAGGTCAAAATCCGCCGAAGATCCGACTTCAACCAATTTCGCCTCCCCCTGAATCGCCTCTCAAAGGACGATCAGAACTACATTCAGGGCCTGCTTCGCGAGCGCCGCCGTGACGCAGGACTCAAACAGGGACAGTACGCCGAAAAAGTCACGGGCGAATTCGTCAAAGGCGTGTCTAAGCAGGGATTGAATTACCAACTCTGGGGAAATCCCAACCTCGCGCCCGATGGACGTTATCCCATCGTCATATGGCTGCACGGATCAGGCCAAAGCGGAGACGACAACCAGTCCCAACTCGGTGGTGCACCGAAAGTCTTGACGACCGAAGCCAACCAGAGCACCCGACTTTGTTTCCTGCTCGCACCGCAGTGCCCTTCCGCCGACATCGGATGGAAAAACGAGGCGGCGGACAAACTGCTGGCCCTCATTGCGGATCTCACCGATCACCTGCCGATAGACGAAAGCCGCATCTATCTCACGGGTTCATCGATGGGCGGATTCGGCACCTTTGGCATTGCCGCCAAATATCCCCAGGTCTTTGCAGCATGCGTTCCACTCTGTGGTGGCGGGGATGTCAAAAAGGCCGAGGTGCTCAAGAACATTCCCTTCTGGGTCTTTCATGGTGACCAAGATGACATGGTGCCAGTGGAGCGATCACGAGCGATTGTCGAAGCCGTGAAGCAAATAGGTGGAGAAAAGATGAACTACACCGAGCTCGCGGGCGCTGGACACGGTATCACCGGGTTGGTTTACCCCCGCCCAGAACTCCACGAGTGGCTTTTCAAACAGAAGCGAACCCAAGCAGCCTCTGACTGATTCAAAATTCGGCACCCCCATGCTTCACCATCACCATTCAGCCACCTGCCGTCATCACGACGCGGAAACTGCTCACCAACTGGCAAAGACCATGCTTGAAAAAGCGAGAGAGGCAGGGTTGCGCCGCACCAAGGCATTGGAAAACATACTCTCCATTCTGGTACATGCCCATCAACCGCTTTCCCTGGCGGACATTGCTGAATCACCGGATCTCAGCAGCGGCGCGGACAAAGCCACGGTTTATCGCGTGTTGGTCAAACTTGCCGAGCTTGGCTTCATCCGCAGACTTGGGCTCCATGACCGCAGCACTTATTACACACTGGTGCAGGCGGGTCACCATGACGACTATCTGATCTGCACTCAATGCGGACGGATTCAGCGCCTCGACATTTCCTGCCCGGTCGAAGCGTTGGAAAAGCAGATCGAAAAGGAATCTGGTTTTCGACGACTATACCACGAACTGGAATTCTACGGCCTCTGTCCGGAGTGTGTTTAAAGTTCACAAAAAAGTCCCCCAAATCCTTTAGGGACATGGGGGACTTCAGAGAAGAACTTTTAAGCCATCTAGAAAACAATCAGGGTGAATTGGCTCCCGTTGTCACTTGGTTACCCTGAGCCTGAGATCCGCCGCTATTGGGAGCGGGCGAACTGCCCCCACCGAGATTACCATCGGAGTTGGTTGTCGTCTGGGAGTTGTTGCCATTTGAACCTGTAGTGGTGGCCGTACCTGTCTGCTGGCCGGTGCTGTCAGTGTTGGTCACGGTGGTAGTCGTCGTGCCGTCAGCCGCTTTGGTTTCGGTGATCGTTGTGGTAGAACCGTCCGCGTTCGTGGTCTCAGTTTGAGTGGTCGTTGTGCCATCAGACGCAGTTTGTACCGATGTCTGCGTCGTTCCCTGCTGAGTTGTCGTCGTGCTAGTCCCGTCAGGCTGCGTGACCGTCGTAGTGATGACTGTGGTGTCACTCTGTACTGCGGTTCCTGCAGCAATCTGCTGCTGGGCGTTGTCAGGACTAATGTCGCTCGTGGCTGCCCCGGCACCATGTGCGTCACCCACTTCGATCGTTACCGTTGTAGTGGAGCCATCCGCGTTCTGAATCGTTATGGTGTTGGTTGTGACAATGTTAATCACATTACCCATGGACGAACCTGTAGCCTGAAAGTCCGGCGGGTTGAATTCAGGCTCCCAGCGAAGGGCCAAATAACGTGTCTTCACCTGTTTGGCTGGTTTAGCCGTGAGGCTTCCTGTTCCCAAGGTGTCTTCTGCAACAGCCACCGGATTGGCAGCATTAAATTCATCAGGGTCAAAGGCCAAACGACCACGCCAATCTTCTTTTTCCGGAAGATTATCGAAAGCAAATACTTCAAAACGCACCGGGCGCGGAGAATGCACGGAGGCAAATTCATTCAAAATACGCAACTGACCAAAATCATAAATGATCGTACGATACTTCTCATCGGATTCGGGGAATGAGAACTTGTTGTAGAGGACTGCGGTATCTGTTCCATTGGAAGGACGCGGAGCAGCGTAAATCACGCGCGCACCACCGAGACCGCCTAGTAGGTTCATCGGCTGCCCTTCCTGACCGTTTTTGGACTGTTTAACGGCATAACCGCGGTCCGTTTGACCGCCATAAAAGAGCAGATTGCGAATCAACCCTCCTTTCGAAAGGACAAGTTCTAACTTGATGAATTTAGCTTGCATGCCGGCGAATTTGAATTCGACCGTGCGATCTGCGGCAGAGAACACTTTCTCTTCAAGGACAGCCCAGCCGTTTTTATCAGCACTCGCTGAGAGGGTTGCCTTCCCTTCTATGCCGTCATTAATGAAAGACGACTGCGAAATCAAAACAGGCTTTCCCAGATTGATGATAGCGAAGCTTCGACCAGCAGACACACTAGCAGCCTTGGTGATGTCATCCGTGAGGAGAGCGTCCACCTGACCAAACCCTGACGATCCATCCAACGAGGCAGAACTATAGGCCCCCTTCACCGCAAGATCTACGGGGCGTTCCTTGATGATCGGGATACGCGACCATTTCGCCTCAACCGAAGTGGCTGACAACAACACGGTGAGTAATACGAGATTGGAGATGAGCTTCATAGTTGTGAAATTGCGCACCGGGAATGCTGAGGGTTGGATTTCGGGCAAATTCGGGTGTTTTTCTTTTTTACCTTCTAGACGAACATATTTACACCACAAACGCCTCTTGATGTAAACATTTTTTCTGTAGCAGGAGTGAAGAAATCAATGTTGATTATTCGTAACAACTGAATATTCTATAATAATGTATTGCCCGCATTGCTCAACCCCAGTCGCATCTGACACACATAGTTGTCAGCACTGCGGATTTGACGCAAGTCACCTGCACCGGGTAATTGGCAGTCAATGGGTTAGGTTGCAACGAGTCACTGACACGGCCCAATGTTTGAGATTGGAAGATCACCGAAAACTGGAGATTCTGCTGAACGATTTTGAACGCAACTTTCCGCAACTATTTTTTGCCGCTTACCTAGGCGTTTTACCTGCTTCATTAACCGCTGCCGAGCTTGGTTTCTGGCTGCTCAATCAAGGCGCTTTTGAGACTCCGTCTTTGGTTCGACGTAATGACTTTGGCTTGTTGGTGGTGATCGATCCAGTCTCGCAGCAGATTTCCCTGACCACCGGGTATGCTTTGGAAAGTCTCTTCCGCCAGGAACAAGTGTTCAAGTTGCTCAGAACCGCCGCAAAAGATCTGTCGGCAGGCGCATTCGCAACGGCTATAGCCAGAATTTGTGGTGCCTGTTCTCACCACTTGCGAAAAAAAGGACACCGCAGCGTTTGGACCCCGGTTCCGGTGCTTGGCACAGAAAAACTGGGAAAGCTGGGCCTCGAACCTCTTCGTGGAGGGCACCAAGTCAGCACCCGAGCAACGTCCGCCACAAAATTCAACACGGCATGACTCACGACGTAAGATTCCATTCACGGTCGACTGGTCATCGATTGCACACCTGCCTAGTCTTGGCCTTCGCCGCAGCTGTTTGCTCATTGTCTGCGGATGCACCTACCTGTCAAGACTCGACTGAAGACAGCTTGCTGCCGCTTCCTCGCTGGACCGATTCTGAAATCCAAACCTTTCACAATTCATCAGGTGCAGCCCTGCTGCCCGGGATGGGACCAACAATGACCGATTTGACCGGCCTAAAACCTGAGACGGGGCCTCGACTGGAGGAACTCTTCAAAGAAGCTCCCGATCTGCCATCGCGCTTAAAGCCCGAGGAAATGCGGCTCTTTTTGCCCACTGCTCTTTTGGGGCAAGCAACAACGCGTCACGTTGAGCACGATTCATCGCCGACACCCATCGCAGCACTACAGGACGTCACTCCGGAGTTCATGGCCTTGTGTGAACAAGCACCGCCAGGAGAATTCCTCATCGACCCCGAACTCCTTCTGCCTGAGATGCAAGCTCAGGCCATGAGACAGTTTTTGGAGTTTCACGCCAAGGACGCGAGAATCCATCTGAGTGTTCTCGTCCTGCCTAAAAACCGAAAGCTGTGGGGAGAACCAACCTTGGAGCATATCGCTTCAGGGAGCCTGATGGGCGGGGACTCGTGTCTGGTCGCATACCCCTTGTCGGAACCATGGCGTGCACAGATGTTTTTGAGTGAAAGAGTTCACAGAAAAGCCTCCGACGCCTTCCTGAGGGAAACTCTGCAAGCATGCGTGAATTCAGCTGTCCAGACGAGTGACACACATGATCAAATGCATCGATACATGGTGGAACTCTCAACTCGCCTCTTTTGGCTGCAAAAGGCCTTGGCTCCCGCCTCGAATGGAATCAATGCGAATCAACTGCTGGCTCAGGTGTCGACTGAGGAAAGAAACATCGCCACCAGTTCGGATTCATCGGCCTTTCTCTGGAAGACCTTGTGCATTGCTTCGACGCTCATCATTCTGGTGATCCATCGTCTGCGAGTAAAACGGCGACTAGGCAACCATGCGAAATACGTCTGGCATTTCCCTGAGCCTGAAACCATTCCACGTCTGGGAGGGGCCTTCACTGGCGGCGGAGGCGGCATGATTCGTTACTAGAAGCTTGGGTAAGATTTTAGAGAGTTCTCAACTTCGATTTGTCAAAACTGCTGAATTGAATGATAATGAACAGAATTGACTATAAAAATCGTTACTTTGTGAATTTTCAGGGATGAATCCCGAAGTCCTCCAGTTTCAGTGCTATCATTGCAAAACGACCCTGACGGTTCCCGCTCAGATGGCTGGCGTATCGGGTCCCTGTCCGAATTGTGGACAAACCGTTACTTCTCCGTCGTCGCCTGCACCTCAAGCGGCGGCTCAAGCTTTTTTCAATCAGCAAACGTCGCCAGCGCAACACCTGCCACATACTTCGACTGTTCAGCCGCAAGCTGCCGCCGAACCGCAGTTCAATAATCCTTTCCCCCAACAGCCTCCCCAAGGTTCCCAGTCCACCAGTCTGCCACCACGACGCGCCCCAGGCACCCCCCCCCTTACGAGTTCGCTGGGGACACCACCGACTCAAGCGCCGGGTTGGGGAACAAATCCAGGTTTCCCTGCTTCCAGTCAGTTCTCCCCGCAGACGCAAACAGCAGGCATGCCAAACCAGTCGCGCCTGATTCCTGGGTCGCCTGTGTTACCGGGTGGTGAGAGTGTCCCCAGAAGACTGCAGGGGGGAATGCCATCGCCGCCTCCTGGATCCTCCTTACTTGGCCGTGATATGCCCGCCGCGCCGATGTCCCCAGTAACTCAAGTTCTGGGAGCGAGCGCCGCATCTTCGCTGAACCTCGGAAGCCCCCCCGGAGCACCCATTGCTGCTGCATCTCCAATTCCACCAGGAAGAAATCTTTCGCAGCTCCGAACTCCGAAGGGTACCAACTTCATCCGTCTTGCTTTTGCAGCTTTGTTCCTTTTCGGATTCCTGGGCTTGGTTGGATTCTTTCTCAAAGAACATGTGATTGGCATGTTTCCAAGTCTCGCCGGATACTTGGAACCCGTCCCTGAATCCGAGATGCCTCAGACTCTCCCAACAGGCGAGATGAACGTCCCCCCCCCGATTGTGGATAATTCAAAGAGCGCTGCTCCTCAGCCGATGCCTGTCATTGAGCCAGCGCCCCTCAAAGACCCGCCCACGCGAACGGCCAATCTTGTCGGATTCGACCCCGTCGAGCCTGCTTCTCCTGACACCCAACCTGTGACCGCCGAAACAGTTCAGGAAGTCAGGTCCGCATCTTCGACACCTAACATGTCTGATTCCCCCATCCTGCTGAGGGAATCCTCAGCACCCGAAGGAATGATCCGCCCCACTGCAACTCTCGATACTCCTATCGAAGGAGCCATTGCAAATTCTACTCAACCCACAGCGCCAGCGGTTTCACCCACTCCCCAGCAGACGATCAAAGAACAAGTGCCGGAAGAAGCGCGTGACGCCGTCAACGCCTTGAAACAATTCCTTCAGTCCTCAAATGTTTCCGAAAGACTTGCCTACACCCTCGGATCTGACGTGATGAAGCCGCTCATGGAGCGCTACTACTCACGCACCTCCGACGGACCGGTGATGGTGGACCGAATCGACTTCGTCCGAATGGACCCCAATCCGGAACTCGGTTCAGGAAAACACTGCATTTTCAGCCTAGAAAACAAGACGTGGGAGTATCCCGTTCCCGTAATGCTCGAAGAACAGCCGGATGGCTTTAAAGTCGACTGGTTGGCCTTCGTCGAGTTTAAGGATCGGCTCCTGGAAAAGTTCTTCGCAAGCTACCAAGAGGGAGCCGCACGCTTTCATGTCGGCATCATCCGCCATCATTATTTTGAGGACGACGTCCCTAACATCGACCGCAAGTACTCCTTCCGCGTAAGTCCCGCGCCGCCAAACACCTTCCAAGCATCTGTGTTCCTCGACAAAGAATCTCCTCTCGCCGAACAATTGCGCACGCGACTCCCCTGGGAAACTCACGTTTGGGCCGTGGTCGAACTCGAGTGGAAAAAACTGGGAACCCAGCAGTGGGTCGAGTTGTCCGCCATACCTCAAATGCACTGGTACTCGCTTCCTACATCCCCTCGTCCGATATCGACATCGCAGAAGGCGCCTGAGCGGGAAATGCCGCCTGGCATCACCAAGAACGGTGTTAGCGCCAATGGCACCCAGCCTGCTTTTCCGCCAGGAATCTCCCGCACGTCTCCGGACCTGCCCACTACCGTCAAACGCCCCCTCCCAGCAGGACGCTAGAATGAGGGAGCTGTGGTTGGTCTCTTCGAACTGAGTTTACCGTTGAATTCGACGCTTTTCATCGAGATTGCGCAGCTTGGGAAAGCTTGGTTTTCGAACATTGCCTCAGCGAATGGCTGAACAACAGCGTATGGAAAACTAGTTGAAAGTCAGTCGACAAGCGCCCCGATTATGCGCTCCGTCAATTCAAACCCCATCTCAATATCCAACATGAAGCAAATCTGCCTCCGCCTCACCCTTCTTGCCGCCCTCTGCCTGTCAGCCTCAGCGCAGGATGCTGACCTCGCCACGATTGAGCTCAAGCCTCACGCGCAGAACCCGCTCGGCTACGACCAAACGGAACTCACGGTAAAAGCTGGGCAAAAGGTGAAATTAACCCTGAACAACACCGGCAGCATCGCTCCCCAGCCTCACAATTTCCTCCTGCTGAAGCCCGGCAAACTCGACGCGGTCGGCGCCCTAGCCAACGCCATGCTCGCCGACCCTCAGGGCATGGCTAAGAGCTACATCCCCGACGCCGCAAAACCCGACATCCTGGCCAACACCAAACTCGTTCAACCGAACCAGAGCGAAACCATCGAATTCACCGCCCCGGCTGAAGCTGGCGATTACCCCTACATCTGCACCTTCCCCGGCCACTGGCTCCTCATGCGCGGCGTCATGCACGTCACCCAGTAAATTCCTTCCAACCGCACGCACGTCATGAATCGCATTCTCAACACCCTCTTGGCTGCTTTCACCCTCGCTTCCGCCGTCCGAGCGGAAGAAGGCAAACTGGAAGTCGCCGGCCTCAACTTCGCATTTGCCGCCCCTTGGGCCGAGGCACCCACCAGCGGCATGTTCCGTGCTGGCACTCTCGCCGCTAAAATGGAAGGATTGGACGCGCCCCTTGAAGCCGTCTTTTACCACTTCCCTGGTCCTGGTGGTGGCGGCGGAGTCCAGGCAAACATCGACCGCTGGCTGGGGCAGTTCGCTTCGAAACCCGAATCCAAGACGGAAGAAATCGAAGCAGGCGGGAAAAAAATCACTGTGGTCACCGCCACAGGCACCTACAACGACGGCCCGCCCATGGGTGCCAAGACGCCACGTGAGAACTACACCCTCCTCGCCGCCATCGTGCCCACGGAAGACTCCAATATCTTCATCAAGCTCGCTGGTCCAAAGGACGCCATCGCAAAGATTGCCGAAGGCTTCAAAAAGATGGCCGCCAGCCCCTTCACAAAATAATTTGGACTCATAAATCAATTCCCAACCTTCAAGAAAGCGGATGGCCAAACCATCCGCTTTTTTTATGCCCGCCAAAAAAACGAATTTCTCCTTCGCAAATACACCGTTTTCACACCGCAAAATCGAACATCTGAAAAAATCAGAAACGGACTTGGCACGGGCGATGCTTAGTCAGCAATTCGGAGACCATCCAACTACCGAATTATGCTCAAACACACACCCACCAGAAACAGGAGCGGCATTGCTCTCGTAGCCCTCGCCGCAGTCACCTCTCTTGCATTCAGTCTCGGCGATCTTCGCGCTCAGGATGCAAGTGCACCAGCCCCGGCCCCCACCGCGGCCGCAGCCCCGGCACCTGAGGCCGCTCCGGCTCCCGCACCAGCCGCAGAACCTCCAGCGGCTCCAGCGGAGGAAGCAGCAGACGAGGGGCCTTCGATTGAGTTGTTCACGACGAACAACCTCTGGATGATGATCGCAGCAGCGCTCGTCTTCATCATGCATCTTGGCTTCGCGTGTGTGGAATCAGGTCTCACCCAGTCCAAAAACACGGTCAACATCCTGTTTAAAAACACGCTCATTCCCTGCATTGGCCTCCTCACGTATGCCCTGTGCGGGTTTAATCTGATGTATCCAGGCTTTGAAGATGGCGATTCCCAGTTCTGGTTCAAGTTTGCCGGATTCGGCGTTATGACCGACGAAGCGGGACTTACTTCCGCTTACAATCCCGGTTACACCTACTGGACCGACTTCCTCTTCCAAGCCATGTTCGCAGCTACCGCCGCCACCATCGTCTCCGGCGCCGTCGCTGAGCGCGTGAAACTCGGCACTTTCCTCCTGTTCTCGACCATTTTCGTTGCTGTTGCTTACCCAATCGCAGGCAGCTGGAAGTGGGGCGGCGGCTGGCTCAACCGCCTCGAAACTCCGTTCTACGACTTCGCCGGTTCCACCCTCGTCCACTCTGTCGGTGGTTGGGGTGCCCTCGCTGGTGTGCTCCTTCTCGGACCTCGTCTTGGCAAATACACTTCCGATGGCAAGATCAAGCCGATCCTCGGCCACAGCATGCCTCTTGCCACGATTGGCGTCTTCCTCCTCTGGCTCGGCTGGTTTGGTTTCAACGGCGGTTCCGTTCTGTCCGCCGATCCGGGCCTTGTTTCCCTCACCCTGATGACCACATGCCTCGCTGCTGCAGCTGGTGGCGTTGCCGCAGCCATCGCTTCGATGATCTTCATCCGCAAGCCTGACCTCTCCATGGCCCTCAACGGCATCCTCGCCGGTCTCGTCGGTATCACCGCCGGCGCTGATCAGATGGGTCCCCTTACTTCCATCTACATCGGCGCCATCGCTGGCGTGCTCGTTGTCCTCTCCGTCCTCTTCTTCGACAAGATCAAGATCGACGATCCGGTTGGCGCCATCTCCGTTCACTTGGTGTGCGGTATCTGGGGCACACTCGCGGTTGGCATCTTCGGCAACCTCGCCGGCGGAGCCCAGTTGATGAGCCAGATCAAGGGTGTTGTCGCCTACGGTGTCTTCACCTTCGTCTTTGCCTTCGTCCTCTTCCTGATCCTGAAGATCATCATGGGACTGCGTGTCGCTCCCGAGGAGGAATCCGAGGGTCTCGACATCGGAGAACATGGCAACGTGGCCTACCCCCACTTCATGTCGAACCATTGATTCGGAGCTGTCACTGACAGTCTGAAGTCTCACACAGAAACTCCCCGGGCAGTCTCGCCCGGGGAGTTTTTTTTGCTGCTGGCACGCCCCCTGCTTTCGTCCGATGCCAACCCGCCGGAAAAGTTTAATCTTTTTCGTCGGAACCACCGACCACCCACCCAACCACGCAATGACTCGTTCCATGATGAACTGTTGGCGCACGCTCGCGTGCGGAATTCTCGCTTCGGCCACCCTTTGCGGCGGCTCACTCCTCTCCGCTCAGGACACGGCAGCCGCCGCACCTCCGCCCGCTGCTGAAACGTCCCAAACGCCAACCTTGGAGGAGCTGGCTGCCGACTTGGGTGACATCCAGGCCTACATCAACAACGGTGAGCGCGTCACCGAGGCCGGCAAATCCAAGATCCCGGGTCCTGGTCCGGGACACAACGCATGGCAGATGGTCAGCACCGCCCTTGTTCTCTTCATGACGCTCCCCGGTCTCGCCCTCTTTTACGGAGGTCTCGTGCGGAAAAAGAACATTCTCTCCGTCATCGCCCAGTGCATGGGCATCGCCGGTCTCGTCACCATCCTCTGGTGGGCTTGCGGCTACAGCCTCTCCTTCGGCGCAGGTAACGCCTTCGTGGGAGACCTTGACTACAAATTCCTCGAAGGCGTCGAGCCCGGTGCCGTCGGCGCTGGCTACCATTGGATCAGCGACAGCATGTGGTGCATGTTCCAGCTCACCTTCGCCATCATCACCCCCGCCCTCATCGTCGGTGCGATTGCTGAGCGCATGAAATTTATCGCCGTGCTTGTGTTCACGGCCATCTGGATGTTTGCGGTCTATTTCCCCTTCGCACACATGGTCTGGGCGGGCTCCGGCTTCATGTGCGGCCCCCTCAATCCTGATGCAGGCATCAAGGCCATCGACTTCGCGGGCGGCACCGTCGTCCACATGACATCCGGTTGGAGTGCCCTCATTCTCTGCATCATCCTCGGCAAGCGCAAAGGCTACGGCAAGGACCACATGCCCCCACACAGCATGGTCATGTGCGCCATTGGCACCGGCATGCTCTGGGTTGGCTGGTATGGCTTCAACGCAGGCTCCGCCCTCGGCGCGGATGGCATCGCTGCAAACGCTTTCACCACCACCACCCTCGCCGCCGGTACCGCCGGCTTCGTCTGGGCCTGCTGCGAATGGATTCTTCGCGGGAAGCCATCGGTGCTGGGCTTCTGCTCCGGTATAGTCGCCGGACTCGTCGTCATCACGCCGGGAGCGGGCTTCGTTACCGCGACGTCTTCCGTCATCATCGGCGTTTTCGCCGGAGTGATTCCCTTCCTCGCAGTCGCCTATCTGAAGCGTGCGCTCGGCTATGACGACGCCCTCGACACCTTTGGAGTCCATGGCGTCGGTGGCACCCTCGGAGCCATCCTCACCGGCGTTTTCGCCGATGAAAAAGCCAACTCCGTCGTTGCCGACCTCAAGGAGGGCCTCCTCGTCGAACAGTTCAAGGCTGTCGGCCTCACCATCGTCTGGAGCGTTGTCGCCACAGTGGTCATCGCCTTGATCGTCAAAATCCTCGTGGGCCTCCGTGTCGATTCCGATGTGGAAAGCCAGGGCCTCGACCTCGCCGAGCATGGCGAAGCCGGCTACGAGCATTGATTTTCCTTCCAAGCACCCCATTCCGCGGCCGGGCTGAGAAATCAGCCCGGCTTTTTTGTGCGCATCCGCCGTGATTCGTGGCAATGAGTGCGGTTTTTCCTCCGTCACAGTCGTTTTGACATTCATCGGCCTGATTTCCCCACCTCTTCCATGATCGCCTGGTTTGCCCGCAACGGTGTCGCCGCCAATCTCCTCATGATCGCCGTCATGGGCTTCGGCGCATGGACGCTCATTTCCGAGCGCATCCCCACCGAGGTCTTCCCGGACATGCCCTCGCGCTACATTTCCATCAACGTTCCCTACCCGGGGGCCACGCCTGAGGAAGTGGAGGAAACCATCGTCCTGCGCATCGAGGATGCCATCCAGCAGGTGGCCGGCATCAAGCGCATCGTTTCCACCGCATCCTCCAGCGGCGGGAATGTGATGCTGGAAATCGACGACGCCGATCTGGCGCGGCAGATCATCGACGACGTGAAAATCCGCGTCGACGCCATCCCAAATTTCCCCGCCCTCGCCGAGCGGCCCATGATCCAGCACGACGACTTCATGAGCTCCGTCATCAGTGTCATCCTTTCCGCTGACATGGCCGAGCGCGACCTGCGGCGCCTCGGGGAGCAGGTTCGCGACGAGCTCTCCGCCCTGCCCGGCATCTCCCATGCCAATCTCAGCGGCGTTCGCGACTACGAGATCAGCATCGAGGTGCCCGAAGCACGACTGCGGAAGTTTGGCCTGACACTGGATCAAATCAGTGCCGCCATCCGCAGCAGCGCCATCGACCTGCCTGCCGGCGTAGTCCAGACTGAGGCCGGCGATGTCTCCATCCGCACCCGCGGCCGCGCCTACAGCGGCGCCGACTACGCCCGCATCGTCATTCTCACGCGTCCGGATGGCACCAAGCTCACTCTCGGAGAGATCGCCACCCTCACCGACGGCTTCAACGAGAACCCCATGATCTCGCGTCTGAACGGCAAACGCTGCGTTTACATCACCGTCATGCGCGAGGGCAGCCAGAACGCCATCCACATCGCCGAGCAGGTCAAAGAGTACATCCTTGAAAAGAACAAGCGCTTCCCCGACGGCGTGCAACTCGAGTTCATGGGCGACCGCTCCAAGATTGTGCAGGGGCGCATCGGCCTGCTGCTGCAAAACGCCCGCAGCAGCCTCATCCTCGTCTTCATTTGCGTCGGCCTCTTTCTCCGGCTCGACGCCGTTTTTTGGGTGGCTGTCGGCATGTTCATGGCCTTCCTCGGCGCCTTCGCCCTCATGCCGATGTTTGGTCTCACGATCAATCTCTCATCCGTCTTCGGCTTCATCCTTGTGCTCGGCATCGTCGTGGACGACGCCATTGTGACCTCCGAGCAGGTGGACACCATGCGACAGCAGGGCCTGCCGCCGCTGGAGGCCGCCATCGAGGGCACACGCCGTCTGGCCGCCCCCATCACCTTCGGCGTGCTCACCACCATCGTCGCCTTCCTGCCCATGGCGATGGGCTTCGGAGATTTCGGCGTCATGTTTCAGCCGATCTCCATCGTCTTCATCTGCGTAATGCTTTTGGCGCTGATGGAGACAAAGCTCATCCTCCCCAGCCACCTTGCCCATCGCACCCCCTTCGTCAGTCGCGCGGCGGACGTGCTCGATCCCATCCATCGTTTCTCTGAGCGGAAACTCGCCCGCTTCGTCGAGATCGTTTACCGCCCCTCGCTGAATTTCTGCCTGACTCACCGCTACAGCGTCCTCGCCGCCGTCTTCGGCGGACTCGGCATTCTTTTTTCCGTTTACGCCAGCGACCGCATCCCCACCTCCCTCTTTCCCCGCGTGGCCAGTGAGCGCATCGAATGCCGTTTGGTCATGCTCGACGGCACGCCCTTCGAAGTCACGGACGCCCACGTCGCCAAAATCTACGAACTCGCCGAGCAGATGCGTCGCGAATACGTCGGTCCTGACGGGCGACCCGTCATCCGCATCATCATCGCCAACACCGGCATGACGAGCAGTTCCCGCGGTCGCTCCGGCGGCAGCGGCAGCCACCGCGGGGAGGTGACCATGGAAACTTACGGCCCCGAAGAGCGCTCCCTTCAGGCGAGCACGGTCGCGATGGCTGCGGACTGGCGCAAACGCATCGAAGCCGCTTACAATGGCAGCATCCCCGGAGCCGAGGAGATGAATTTCCGCGCGGAAATCATGCGCAGCGGGGATCCCATCGACATCCAACTCACGGGCACCAATCCTGACGAGCTCCTCGCCATGTCCGAGCAAATCAAGGAGCACCTCGGCACCATCTCCGGCGTCTTTGACATCTCCGACAGCCTCGACTCCGGCCGGAACGAAATACAGCTCCGCCTCAAGCCGGAAGCGCTGCAGTTCGGCCTCACCGTCAATGACCTCGCCCGCCAGGTGCGCGCCGTTTTCTTCGGCGATGAAGTCCAGCGCATCCAGCGTGGCCGCAACGAGGTGAAAGTCATGCTCCGCTACCCGCAGGCGGACCGCAAATCCCTCGCCACACTCGACACCCTGCGCATCCGCACCAGCAGCGGCCTTGAGCTGCCTCTCGCCCGCGTCGCCGAACCCAGGGTCGGCAAGAGTTTCAGCTCCATCAAGCGTGTGGACCGCCGCCGGGCCTTGAACATCTCCGCCGACGTCAACAAACTCACCACCAACCCCGCCGTCGTCCGCGAAGCCGTGCGTCCTGTCATCGATCAGATCCTCGCCGATCATCCCCACATCAGTTGGAGCTACGAAGGAGAGGCTCGCAGCGAGCGCGAGAGCCAGGCCGCGCTCTGGGTCTCCTCCATCATGGTGCTCTTCGGTCTCTATGGGTTGATGGCCATTCCCTTCAAGAGCTACCTGCAGCCCATCATTGTGCTGCTCGTCGTCCCCTTTGGCGTCGTGGGCGCCACACTCGGCCACGTCTTTCACGGCATGCCTCTCAGCCTCATGAGCCTCTGCGGCATCCTCGCCGTCTCTGGCGTCATCGTGAATGACACACTCGTGCTCGTCGATCGCATCAACGAACTCCGCGACGAGACCGGCGACATGCGTCACGCCGCCACCGAAGGCGGCACCTCGCGTTTCCGCGCCATCTTCCTCACCCAGATCACAACGTTCGTTGGACTCATGCCGCTCATCTTTAATTTCGGTCCCCTCGTGGACAATTCGCCGCCCGTCATCAAACAGATCCTCGAATGGATCTTTGGCGACAACCGCAGCGCCCAGGCCACCAGCGCCCAGTTCCTCACGCCCATGTCCGTCGCCATGGGTTATGGCAGCCTCTTCGCCACCGTCATCACGCTTTATCTCGTCCCCATGTGCTACCTGGCGCTCGACGACATCACGAGGCTGGTGCGCCGCTTGTTCGCACTCGTCCGGCTCAATCCGGCTGAAACCGCCGCCGAAGCCGCCACATGACCGACTGGCTCCGCCTTTTCCCTGCCGCAGATCATCGCCTGCAAATGAACCTGCGCCCCGGCGACGCCCGGCGCTATTGGGCGCACTCGCCGGAAGTGACAACGGTGCTCGCCGAGCGCCGTCGCTGGCTGACGGAAGCCCCCGAGCGGCACCTTCTCGTGCTCCCTGAAGGCGAGGCCGCCACTGCCGAAGCCATCGCCTTCATGCTCTCGCAGATCGACCTTCGGGCGAGTTCGCCCGAGCAAGCGTCCGCAGTGCTCGAACCCGACTGGATTGTTCTCTCTGGCGACGCCGCACGCTCTCATCCCGTCATCAGCGGGGCGGTGGTTTTTCCATCGAGTTGGGCCCTCAATGAAAAAATAGGCAGACCACTGCACGAAGTTCACGCTCCCGTGCCCGGCCTTCAATCCGCTCTCGGTGACCGGATCAGCACCTTTCTCAGTCGCCTAGCCCCGGGTGCGGCTTGGGAACGCGACAATTGGGGCCTCAGCGCCGATCCCGGACTCAATCATCACCCCGCGCTCCTCATTCGGCGACTTGACGCCTCTGCCACCCTCGAAACCGCCTGGCTTCGGCTCGAACAGCAGTTCCTCACCCGCCTTCCCACCACCGGAGGGATTCTTTTCGGAATCCGCGTCACCAACCACCGTCTCGACCACCTCGTCCCGATCCCCGGACTCGCTCCGCGCCTCGCCCGTGCTCTGGGAAGCATGTCCCCCGAAGTCGCCGCCTACAAAGGCCTCACTAGCGCGAGAGCCCCCCTCGTCTCCCAGATTCAGGCCTGCGGATGAAAATCATCGGGAATAACACGCGCCGCTCCCGACCCCGCCTGCGTATCAGTTGGCCGCCATATTTGACATTCGCCCTTCCCAGCGCCTAACCTCCGCGCCGCCACCGACCCGCAGTTCATGCACGATTCCCCCACGCTGCCAGAGAAGGAGTTCCGCTCCCACGCTCCCGGCTATTGGTCTGAGAAAAACATCCCTCCAGCCGACTGGAACAACGCCGCGTGGCAGCTCAGAAACCGCATCACCACCCTCAAGCAGCTCGAGGAGCACCTGACGCTCACGGAGGAGGAACGTGCAGGCGTCCTGCTCTCCGGCAACAAGCTGGCGATGGCCATCACGCCGCATTATTTCAACCTGATGGATGCCGAGGACGCCGACTGCCCCATCCGCCGCCAGGTCATTCCGCGCATCGAGGAAACCTGGGAGGATCCCGACGAAATGGCCGACCCTTGCGGTGAGGACAGCCACATGCCCGTGCCCGGCCTTGTCCATCGCTACCCGGACCGCGTGCTCTTTCTCGTCACGGACCGCTGCGCCAGCTACTGCCGCTACTGCACCCGCAGCCGCGTCGTCTCCGGTGTCGGCGAGCAGGAACTCCACACCGAGTTCGAGGCCGCCTTTCGCTACCTTGAACAGCACACCGAAGTCCGTGACGTGTTACTTTCAGGAGGCGATCCCCTGCTCTTCTCCGATGCCAAGCTCGACGCGCTGCTCACCCGGCTGCGCAGCATCAAGCACATTGAATTCATCCGCATCGGCAGCCGCGTGCCCATCTTTGTGCCTCAGCGCATCACGCCCGAGCTTTGCCGAATGCTGCAGAAACACCACCCGCTCTGGCTCAGCATTCACACCAACCATCCGCGTGAATTGACCACGGAGGTGCGGGACGGGCTGGCGATGCTCGCCAATCACGGCGTTCCGCTCGGCAACCAGAGCGTACTGCTCCGCGGCGTGAACGACAATGCCGACATCATGAAGAGCCTCATGCACAAGCTCCTCATGTGCCGCGTGCGTCCCTACTACCTCTACCAGTGCGACCTCATTCAGGGCTCCTCGCACCTGCGCACCAGCGTGGCGGACGGCATCGAGATCATCGAGCAGCTTCGCGGCCACACCACCGGCTACGCCATCCCGCAATTTGTCATCGACGCCCCCGGCGGTGGCGGCAAGGTCCCTCTCAATCCGGACTACGTTCTGCTGCGCGACGAACAGCGGGTCCTCATCCGCAACTACGAAGGCAAAACCTTCGAGTATCCCGAGCCCGCTCTCGTCCGCCGCTGATCAACCGCGCAGCGCTGTCATCAGCGCGTCCAACTCCTCGCGCACGCTGCCGCTTTCGCTCACCGTTTGGGCGATCTCCACCTTCACCGACTCGCGAAAGCGCTTCCGCAGCCGGTGAATCGCCACTTTGACGGCCTCCACGCTCATGCCGAGCTTCGCGGCTGCCTCATTCTGTGGCGTGGCATCACCATCCGCCGTCAGCCAGGTTTTCAGGATGTCGAAGTGGACGGATTTGTCTTCGCTGCGCATCTCCGTTTCAAGCCGTGACAAGGCGCGTGCAAGAACCGTGAGCGCCCATTGCCGGTCAAAAGCCGCGTCCGGCGGCTCAATGGTATGATCCGCAATTTGCAGCCCGGCGCCGGTTTCAGCCTCCCCCGGTTCGATCACGGCATGTGCTTGCCCCCCTCCGCGCTTCATTGCCTGCGCCCGATCCCGTTGATCCGCGGCGAAACGTTTCAATGCCGCAAGCAGGTAGCTGCGAAAACGACCGCGCAGCGGATCGGCACCGTCGATCGCCCCGCCCGCAAGCAGCCTGGCGAAGAAGTCATGCGCCACTTCACGCGCGGTGTCTTCATCACGGCCATCCCTCTTCAAAAAGACCACCACCGGCGCATAGTAGGCCTCGCACAACTCGCTCAGTGCTGCCTGCGCCTGCGCACCATCTCCACGTGAGCGGGAGACGAGTGTCCAGCGGGTGTCGTGGAAGCTGCCGGTCATGGATCGGGAGTCGCGGATGGAGAGAGGTATGAGAAGAGCATCTTTCCGACGATTTTGTCCCAAGGCATAAAGAACACATCAGGACTGCCGCCACGCTTCAAACGCAGGCCTTTGGGTTCCACCGCCACGATTCGCGCCAGCCATGTCCGCCCGCTCTCATGCTCGAATGCGATAAGGTCGCCGGGGACGAACCCCGTGTTGAGGTGGGTGGCGATCCAGCGGCTGTTTTTGGCCACGCCAGGTTCGGCTCCGTTCGGGACGATGTAAGGCCTGCCAATGAACGAGCGCACGAAAAACATCAGCACCACGACTGGAAGGACGAGTTCCAGATTGCGCAGGAGACGGTGCGGCTTGCGTGGCGCCTCGCCGATGGGATGACGGTGCATCCACACAAGAGTCGAGACCACGGCCGCCACCACGGCCACCAACGTGAGCGTGATGGAAGCCCACGCGTAGGCATCCAAATGCCTCGGCAATTGGTAAAAGCCGGCGATACCCCCTCCCAACACCAACAACGACCACCAGAACAGTTGCTTGCCGAACACGGCGTTCACCGTGAACCAGCATTTCTCGGTTGCCATCGTGGAGGGCAGCCTAACGCCATACACTGGATTGATCGGCACCAGTTTCAGCCACAGCGGCAGTGCCAGCACAAACAACAGCAGGCCCATGCCGCAGATTACGGTCGGGATGATGAGATTTGTGATTCCGCCCGGCACGACGGTGCTCCACTTTCCGACGAGCCAGAAGAGCATGTCACAAAACAGGATGGCGGCGGGAATCGTCCAGAACATCCGAGATGAGTTGCCGGCTTGCTCGCGGGTAATCTCGCCATACTCCATCTGAAGCTGTTTCCTCGCCCACCAGGGCACCAACGTTATGAGGAGGCCCAGCGGCAGCCACAGCAGGCTCAGCGAGCCCAGATACGGGCTGGAACGAATCATCCACTGAAGCATTGGAGGGAGGTCGGCGATCCTTTTCACGACTTCCCCGGTACCGACAACGCCTCCCATGCCATGATTTCCGGCAACAATACCGCCATGCGCATAAACGCCGACCGCCACACCGCCACTCGCCATCCAACCGAGAGCGGCTCCCCCCATTGCGAGGGCACCCACAGCTACGCCACCAACACCCAGCAGCAACCCGACAGCCAGACCGCCGACAGAAATCAAACCCACCCCCAGGCCGCCAAAGCTCACCACACCCACAGCCAGCCCTCCACAGGCGAAGAAGCCCCGTGCGATGCCGCCGAAGGCAAACACCCCTTTGGCCAGTTCGCCAAACGCGAAGAAGCCGTGTGCCTGCCGCCGTTTACCCGTCGCCGGATCGCGTCCGTGCACCACGTGCAGCAGCGGCATTCCCCAGAGGGTGCGCTTGGACTTGTATTCGAACGCGCCCCAGCGATCCCCCCGAATTGCGGCACGATTTGACGCAGTGTGGGAGCCTTCCACCTGCGTTTTGAATTCGCTCACGCTCTGCTGGCGGCGTGTGCGCTCCTTCTCCAGGGCGCGCAGGACGATCTCGTCGATGTTTCCTCCCACGGCGGCGATCTCTGATGGTGCGGCAAAACGGCCCAGGGGCAACTCGCCGGTGAGCATCTCGTAAAACACGACGCCAAGGCTGTAGATGTCCGCGCGATGATCCACGCTCGACGGCTTCTCGATCTGCTCAGGCGCCATGTACGGCGCGGTGCCGAGCTTGGCGCCGCTTTTCGTCAGCAGCATCGCATCACCTTTTTCATCAAGGATCTTCGCAATCCCGAAGTCGGCGATCTTCACGCGGCCCTTTGAATCGAGCAGGATGTTTTCCGGTTTGATGTCACGATGCAGCACACCCTGCGAATGCGCGAACTGTAGCGCATCGCAGATGGCGGGAATGATGTTCAGCGCCTGCTCCGGCGTGAAACGGCCCGCACGCATGGCCTGGCGCAGGTTCACGCCATCGACGAACTCCATGATCAGGAAACAGAAGCCGCCGCTCTCTCCGAAATCATGCACCGCGACGATGTTCGGATGACTGAGACGCGCGAGCACGCGGCCCTCGCGCGTGAAGCGCTCCGCAAAGCCCGACGTGGCCGCCAGCGACTTGGGCAGCACTTTGAGCGCGATGGTGCGGTCGAGCTTCGGCTGCCGCGCCTTGAACACGGCGCTCATGCCACCGTGGCCGATGAGGCATTGAACATCGAGTTCGGGAAACGCTGCGGCGATTTCCTCCAGCGAGGGGAGGTCACGTGCGGCCAGCGGCAGGGTGTCCTCGCCGCCGTCGGTCGCCATCGCAGCGGAAGCCATCAGGGATTCCGGGTTCAGGCCGTGAAGAGGATCGGAGGTGGGTGGGGATGAGTCCATGGTACCGGCTCCTTGGGGAAAACGTCGCCGGAGGTTACAGGAAAAACCGCCCTGTTCCTGCCGAACAGCTTTTTTTCAACCCGCTGACGGAGTTCCAGTCCTGTTTCCGGGCGGAATCCCTTGTTGCGAAGCCCCCCCGTAGCCGCCACAATCGGCACCCCACCCATCCTGCCTCCCATGCGCCTTGCCAGGCTCACCATTCTATCCTCATTCCTCATGTCGATTGCCAGCATCTCGATTGCCGCCAATGCCAGCGTCGAGTCCATGGTGTGGGGAAAGACGGCGACAGGCGAGGAAGTGACGCTCTTCACCCTGCGCAACGCCAACGGCATGGAGGCCAAAATCACGAACTGGGGCGGATACATCGTCTCGCTCACGGCACCCGACCGGGACGGTCGCTTTGCGGATGTGGTGCTCGGTTTCGACTCACTGGACGGTTATCTCGCCAAGAATCCCTTTTTCGGCTGCATCACCGGCCGCTACGCCAACCGCATCGGCGGTGCCTCCTTCAAAATCGACGGCGTCGAATTTAAAGTGACCGCTAACTCGGGCAAGCATCAGCTTCACGGCGGAAAGGAGGGCTTCGACAAGAAGCTCTGGAAGGCGAGCCCCATTCAGAACGGGGACGATATCGGCGTCAAACTCGCCTACACCAGCGCCGACGGCGAAGAAGGCTTTCCGGGTGCGCTGCAATGCACCGTGACCTACCGGCTCAAGCCGGACAATGCCCTGGCCATCGAGTACCATGCCACCACCGACAAGCCGACGGTCGTCAACCTCACCAACCACAGCTACTTCAACCTCGCCGGTGAGGGCGTCGGTGACATTCTTGGTCATGAACTGACGATTCCGGCCGACCAAGTCACTGCCACAGACGACGACCTCATCACCACCGGCGAAATCATGAGCATCAAAGGCACGCCACTCGACTTCACCACCCCACACGCGATCGGTGAACGGATCGGCGCAGACTACAAGCCCCTGATCCAGGGCATCGGCTACGACCACAATTACGTCCTGCCCGGCGGCGGCCTGAAACTGGCCGCCACAGTGACAGAGCCAAAGAGTGGCCGCGTGATGACGGTGGTCACGACCGAGCCCGGCGTGCAGCTTTACACGGGCAACCACCTCAACGGCGTGAAGGGCAAAGGCGGCCACACCTACGCGAAGCGCAACGGCTTCTGCCTCGAAACCCAGCACTATCCCGACAGTCCGAATCATCCCAACTTCCCCGGCGTGGTCCTGCGTCCGGGCGAAACCTTTGAGAGCACCACGATCTACCAGTTTTCCGCCAAGTGAGCACCACCCACGTCCTGACTGACAGAGTCCCCCTCCTCGAGACCGAACCGCCCGCCTTTGTGCAGGAGCAGGATTTCGCTGCCCGTCAGTATCGCGGTCGTCGGGACAACCAGGAAGACTACTACGCCTTTGCGGATGCCGCAGAACCGGAAGAACGCAGTCTGGAGCGGTTGCTGCTCGTCGTAGGCGACGGACTTGGTGCGCATGCCGGCGGCAGCGTGGCCAGCTACATCGGCGTCAATGCCTTCGTGCGCGCCTACCATGAGCAGGACGGCTCCGCCAGTTGGAAGCTGAAGCACGCGGTCGAAACCGCCAACGAGACTCTCGGCTACATCACCAACCGCATGCCCAGCGTCGCTCCGCCGATGGGCACCACGATGCTCGCCGCACTGGTCACTTCGAAGACGCTTCACTGGCTCAGCGTCGGGGACTCTCCGCTCTTCCTTTTCCGCGATGGCGAACTCCTCCGCCTCAACGCAGACCACAGCCTCTCCCCACTCATCGACGCCCGTGCGGAACGCGGGGAAATCACCGCGGAGGAAGCTGCGAACCATCCGGATCGTCACACGCTCCAGGCCGCACTGCTCGGACTCCCGCTGCTGATGATCGACTCCCCGCCCGACCCCATGCCGCTGAAGACCGGGGACATCGTCATCGCCGCCAGTGACGGCATCTTCACGCTCACTCACAAAGCGCTCGAAGAACTGCTCAGCTTCGGCAAGCACACCACGGCGGACAAAATCGCCGACGCCATCATCTTCGCCATCCGCCGCATCAACTACGACCGTCAGGACAACACGACCGTCGGGGTGGTGAAGATCGCGTGATCAGAGCCCCAGTTCGCGTTTCACGATCTCCACGCCGGCGCACATGCTGGCCAGCTTCTTCTTCGCCGCCCAGCGAGCGGTCTGAGAGAGGCCGCAGTCGGGTGCAAAGACGAGCTTGTCCGCGGGCGCATGTTTCAAGCACGCACGCACCGCGTCGGCGATCTGCTCCGGCGTTTCGATGTGGTAGCTCTTCACGTCGATGATGCCGACGGCGACGTCGTAGCGCTCGGACATGGGTTTGATCACGTCGAGCTCGGCGTATTCGCGATTCGCCATCTCCACGTGAACTTCGTCGCAGTGGAGATCGAGGAAGGCAGGGAACAGCGGCGCGTATTTGCGCCAACCGACGGGATGACCTTTGAAATTCCCGAAGCAGAGGTGCGTGCAGATGCGCGCCTTGCCATAGCCAGACGACACGGTGCGGTTGAAGATGTCCACGAAGCGCTTCGTGTCCTCGCGATAGCCGTAGCAGCTCATGCTCGGTTCATCGACGCAGATTTCCTCCGCGCCTGCGGCGACGAGGTCGGCGATTTCTTTCTGAACGATCGGCAGCAATGCCTCGGTAATCGCGTAACGATCGGCATAGCGCGCATTCGGCAACAGACGACCGCTGAGTGTGTAAGGACCGGGCACCGAAACCTTGAGCCGTTTGCCCGAGTTCCCTGCGAGTCGTTTCAACCGCTTGAATTCCTCGACGGCTCCCAGACCACGCGGTGCTTTGAGCTCGCCGATGATCTCGTGCTTCCCACGCTGATCGTGCGCCGGAGGTCCAAAACGTCGCGGGCTGGCCGGCTCGAGCGCGATGCCCTCAATGAATCCGTAGAAACTCAGATTGAAGTCAAAACGCGTCTGCTCGCCATCCGTGATGACATCCAGTCCTGCGGCGATTTGATCCTGAATGGCCACCTGCGCCGCATCGTCCTGCATCTCGGCGATGTCCGCGCTCCCAAACGCATCGAGATGCTGCGCGGAGAATTCGAGCCACCCCGGAAACGGATAGCTGCCGATGACGGAGGTGCGAAGCGGTTGGGATTTCATGTCAGATCAAACGCCACACCCCACAGCAATGCCACGAGGGAGCCGCAAAGGACAACCGATCAGGCTGAAAGCTGCATCGCGCCTGTCATGACAAGACTTTGAACCTTTGTTCAGTAGCCGCACACGGAGGCAAGGGCGGAGGGTACCACATTCTCAGTCCATCCATGTCTCCATGAGAACTACGCGCGCTTTCATTTTCGTTTTGGCCGCCTTTGCCATTCTTCCCGCTTGCGCTCAGACACCGCTCGTCGGTACGGGCAGCAGCTACTCCAGCATCTTTGCTCCCGCTGATTCGGTCACCTACGATGTTCCCGGCGGGGGGCTCCTCTCCATCACGCTGGATGATGGTTCCACCACCGTGAGCAGCGGCCTCTGGGATCTGACCGCTCAAGGCGGAGCGAATGCCACCATTCTGCTCAGTCTCACGGAATCTGCGGCGCAGACAGCACTCACTGGAACCGATCTCCAGTTCAACATCAGCAATGACAACGACTCGCTGCTCGGCCTGCTCAGTGGAGGCACCAGCGTGCACTATGCGTGGGAAGCTGTGGCCTACTTTGACACCCCGGGCAGCCTGCTCAATTTCGCCGCCGACACCATCTACAACGTGAGTTTCGATGTCGATGGAAACAACGGTCTCCTCAGTTCCGTCGCCGGACTGACACCGAGTTTCACTTTCGAACTCGTCGATGGCCTTGGCAATGCGCTGACCAGCGACAGCAGCGGCACGCTGATCAATATCGCCGGACTGCTGGGCACTGGCGTGCCCACTGGCACCATAGATCTTAACTATACCTTGGGCAGCAGCATACCGTCCGGCCAGATCGGAGTTCGCTTTCGCGGCGATGCGCTGGCGGGTGCCACCGCGCTCAGTCTGGGCACCACTTTCGCCACCATTTCGAATCTGAATATCACCTCAACGCCCGTGCCTGAACCGGGGGGCAGTGTGTTGATCATCTCAGCAGGGCTGATGATGATCCTATCGAGAAAGCGTCTTCTCAGCCTCTAACTCCCCAGCTTCGCGTAATACTTCGCAATGCGTCGCGCGTGCTCGTCATAGGCGGCTTCGAAGAGTTCGGTGGCTTTCTCGGCTCCGACAACGGCACCTGCGGTGAGAACCTTCGGAGGGTGGCCGGCTTTCGTGAGGCGGTCGGCGACTTCGGCTTTGATCGTGTTCACGAGCAAGCAGCCACCGACGGTGCTGCCGGGGGCGACGGGTGTTTCGAGGCCGTCGAGCTTCACCATCGCGTCGCCAACGGGCGCGCCGGTGTCGAGAACGATGTCGGCGAAGTCCTGGAGCTTTTTGCCGTCGCGATGGCGGCTGGTGCTGGCCTCGCTGTGTGTCGTGCTGATGATGGCGGCGACTTTGACGCCGCGTTTCTGAAACTCCTCGGCCATCTCGACGGGGACGACGTTGCAGCCGCTGCTGGAGATGACGAGGGCGCTGTCGCCGGGCTGGAGGTCGAAGTTGCGCAGGATGCGGTTTGCCAGACCGCTGACGTTTTCGAGGAACATGGCCTGTCGCTGGCCGTTCGCGCCGACGACGAGGTTGTGGAAGGTCAGCGAGAGTTCGACGATCGGATTGAAGCCGGGAAACGAGCCATAACGCGGCCACATCTCCTCGACGAGAATCCGGCTGTGCCCGGAACCGAAGACGTGCACCATCTGTCCGGCGAGAATGGTCTTTGCGAACAGATCTGCCGTCTGCTGAATGAGCGGAAGCTGGTCGCGAACGCGATTCAGCAGTCGTTCGGATGCGTCGAGGTATTGGAGGGCGGGAGTCATGTGTGTTGAAGGAGATTGAAGACAGACCCGAGACATCCGGCGCTCTCACCGAGTTCGGCAGGAACGATGCGAGCCTTATTTCCGCCGGGCCGCCATTCGAAGCCGTCGAGCATTTGCTGAAGCGGAACGAAGAGGCGGTCTCTGGCACCGACGGCGATCCCGCCGCCGATGATGACGACTTCGGGGTCGAGGACGTTGATGAGGGAAGCAATACCGGCGGCGAGATGGCGGACGGAGGTGAGCCAAACTTTTGTCGCGTGTTCATCGCCCGCGGCGTAGGCATCGAGCAGCGCAAGCGTGTTGGCGTAACGGCCTTCGCCGCGTTGGGCGATGGTTTGATTGCCGATCGCATCTTCGAGGCTGCCGGGCGTGTTGCAGTCGTCGCAAGGTGCGTTCGAATCGATGCTGATGTGACCGAGATGACCGGCGCGACCGATGTTTCCTTGGAGGAGCCGTCCTCCGCTCCAGATCGCGCCTCCGACGCCGGTGCCAAGCGTTAGCATGAAGGCGTCCTGCGTGTTCCTTGCCGCACCAGCCCACACCTCGCCCAAAAGCGCGGCATGCGCATCGTTGAGCACGCGGCAATCGCGTTTCAGGCAGGCGGACCAGTCGAACTTTTCGAGGCCGTGCATGCGTCCGGGCATCCAGTCGATGCAGTGGCCGTTTGGATTAGCCAGACCGGGTGCGGAAAGGCCGACGGCGAGCTTGCAGCCTGCTTGAGCTTCAAACTCGGCCACGACCTCGCGCACCGTCATGGCAAAGCGCGGAACATCGTTTTCAAACTCACCATCGCGCGTCGGTTTCGAGAGCGTGGCGAGCGTTTTCGCGGACTGCGTGTCCACGAGCGCGGCTTTGATGTTCGTGCCGCCGAGGTCGATGCCGATGGATAAGTTCACAATGGGTTGGAGCCTCCCGAGTAGCACGCAACCGGCGCCTTTGGCAAGCCACCATGCTCATTAGCCAGTCAGGAGGCGGAATAGTCAATCACCAAGCCCATTCCGCAGTTCCATGATGGTGCCCATGATGTGCTCCTCGGTCTTGTCGCTCCAACGGGTGGGGTGGGTGCCATAGATCATCGCACCGCCGCCCTCGTAACCGCCTTCCTGCCAGATGCGCAGGCTCGGGATGTAGGCCATCACATCGTTCGTGTAGCCGCTGACCCACACGATTGGGTCCTTGATGTCCTTTTTCAGTCGGAGTGAGTAATCCACGACGACTTCGCCGCCGAGCGTGACCCAGGTGAGTTCATTGCCAAGACGCAGCACCTGCACCGGATACGGATAAGTCGTCGGCAGCAGGCCTTCATCGGCGATGCGCTGCAGCACGCGCGTGGCATGCGTGGCCATCCACTTGTTCGTCGACTTCTGCTCCTCAAGAAGCTGCTCCTTCGTCGGCAGCGTGTCGTAGGCGAGCGGGATTTCGCGATACGCGGCGCGGATCGGCCCTTTGAGGCGCTGCATGTTGGTTTCGAGCGCGGCCTGAACGGAAGTCGCCAACGATTTGCCGTGCTGCTGCGCGAGTTCCATCGTGCGGCGCGGATACGGGTTCTGATCGCCGCTGCAGCCGTTCGCAAACATCGCCACGGCATCGGGATGCGCGTGTTCGATTTCTTGCTGCGCGTATCCGGCGTAATCGCCGCTGAACTTCTGATGGCCCAGCGTCGTGCAATGGCATGCGTAGCCGAACACGATGGCGATCTCCTTGCCCTCGGCACTCGTCGCCTTCAAAACTGGCACGGTTTGATCCACCGGCCCGTTCGTATTCGGAAAGTTCCTCCAACCGCCGTTGCCATCCGGCGTGCGGCGGTTCATCGAGACACCGCAACGTGCGGTGCTGTAATCGAGATGGGCGGGCACGGAGTTTTGAATCGCCTCACCCACGAGCCGTACGAGCGTGTCCTCCAGCTTCGCGGTGTACTCTGTCGCCTCCTTCTCACGCAACGCCACATCATCCGCGCCATGAATCTTGCTGGTGCGAAGTTCAGGCCCGCTGTGCGTGTGCGAGGCATTGATCGCCAAATTCGCCGGTTCGATGCCAAATTTCTTCTTCACACGTTCGGCGACAGCGAGCCGCAGATTTCGTGGCACGCCGATCAGATCCATCGTGATGAGCGCAAACTTCGCTTCAACATGGTCTTGGATCACCAAGGCCTTCGCGAACAGGTCGAGTTCCACGCCTTCCGACGGCTTCGTGCGCGCCGCATAACCCGCCATCCACATCGATTTCTCCGGTGTGATCTTCGTGGAAGCCGCACCGGCTTTCCAGGCGGGTGATTCGGTCACAGGCGCGGCGGCGATGACGAATACGGCGAGAAGGATCGGCAGCCAGAGTTTCATGGCGACTACCAAAGCCGCCAGGCGACCAGTTCTTTATCACTGCGGGCAAAAACACGATTTCCCGCGAAGGCCGGATGCGCCCAGGTCTTGCCGATGATCTGCCAGCGGGCCAGCTCCTCGCGCTTTTCGGGCGTGAGCGTCACATAGACGAGTTCACCGCTGGCGTTGAGCAGCGCGGCGAGGTTTTGCGATTCGTCCATCCACACGAGGCTCATCTGCGGATTGCGATCCTTCGGCGTGAGCGTGTTGTCGTCGCTCCAGAGGATTTTGCCGGTCTTCAATTCGAAAGCCTGCAGTCCACGGTTCTTGTCGAGCATGTAAACAACGCCGTCCTTGAACAGCGGCGCCGACATGAGACCGCAGATCTCGGTTTCGTTCTCCCACAGCAACTCCATGCTGGTGCCGAGCTGAAATGCCTTCGCGCCGTGCCAGTAGCCGGACACGAGTAGGACGCCGTCGTGATACAGCGGCTGCGCAATGCTCACGCCATACGTGATCTTATAAGGATAGAGCCAGTTCACAGAACCACTGTCCGGATTCAGGCTCTGCACGTGTTCCGGCCCCCAGGCGATGAGTTGGCGTTTGCCGTCATGCGTGATGATCTCCGGCGTGCAATAACCCGCGGGATCAGGACCTCCGCGCCACACCTCTTCGCCGGTGTTTTTGTTCAAAGCGACGACGGAGCCGTTTTTGGCACCCACATGAAGCAGAACGCGATTTCCGTCGATCACGGGCGATGCTGCAAAGCCCCAGGTCGGAATCTTGGCGCCGCAGGTTTCCATCGTGTTCACTTCCCAGATCAACTTCCCGGTGACGGCATTGAGGCACGTGGCGATACCAGTCGCTCCGAGCGCATAGGCTCGGCCTTCGTGAATGTTCACGGACGCTCTCGGCCCGGTCGGGTAATCCATGCCGCTGTAGCTGACTTCCCACGCGTGCTTCCACAGTTCCTTGCCATTGGTTGCATCGAAACAAAACACGCGTTCTACCTCATTTGGTTCTTTGAGGCGGTCCATCACATAGACGCGGCCTTCGCTCACCGTCACGCCGCCGAAACCGGCGCCGATCTCTGTCTTCCAAATCTGCACGGGTTCTTTCGTTGCGAAATCGGCCGGAATTCCCACCGGACTCCATCGTCCGTCCGCATTCGCGCCACGCCAGCGCGGCCAGTCTTCGGTGGCAGTTGCAGTCGAGACAATGGCGAGGATGCAAACGACAATTTTCATCGCTTTTCATTACGCGGAAATGCGTGTCAAGCATCACGCCGGACAAAAGTTTTTCACAGTGCGAGTTCATTCCTTGCCGCGGCTCATGCACTCGCTAACACCACCGTTCCCAACCCTTTTCTGACTTCCATTTCAACCATGTCTGCCGCCAACGAACTGAACATCAATGTCGCCCATGTCGAACGCATCGCCGGAGAGCTAAAAATCAAGCCGATCCAGGTCGGCGCGACGGCAAAGCTGCTCGCTGACGGGGCCACGGTGCCGTTCATCTCGCGCTACCGAAAGGAAGCCACGGGCGAACTGGATGAAGTGCAGATTCTGAACATCCAGGAGCGCCTGGGCCAACTCGTGGCTCTGGATGACCGCCGCGCCGCCATCGTCAAGTCTCTCGAAGAGAGGAATTTGATGACGGACGTCCTGCGTGTCAAAATCGGCAAAGCGGAAACGCTCAATTCATTGGAGGACATCTTTGCTCCTTTCCGCCCGAAACGCCGCACGAAGGCGACCATCGCCAAGGAAAAGGGCCTGGAACCGCTGGCGGACTTCATCGAGCAAAACATGCTCACCGCTGGCGTCGATCTCGACGCCGAGGCAGCCAAGTTCGTGAATCCGGACGCTGAGAGCGACGAGTTGAAGGTCAAGGATGCCGCCGAAGCGCTTAGCGGGGCACGCGACATCATCGCCGAACGCATCAGCGACACGGCGGAGGTGCGTGCCGGATTGCGCAAGCTTTTCGCGGAGAACGGCACCGTCACTTCGAAAGCGATGTTTGGAAAAGAGGAAGACCCGGAAGCTCAGAAATTCCGCGACTACTTCGACTGGAGCGAGCCCGTGAAGTCGATCCCCTCCCACCGCATGCTGGCCATACGCCGCGGCGAAAAGGAAGGATTCCTGCTCATGCGCATCCAGCCGTTGGAGGCGGATGCCGTGGCGTTGGTCGAGCGTCTCGCCGTCAAGGGCAACAACGCCTGCTCGGCGCAGGTGAAGCAGGCCGCGCAGGATGCCTATAAGCGCCTGCTGAGTTCCAGCATGGAAACCGAAGCGCGGCTTGAATCGAAGAAAAAAGCGGACGCAGATGCGGTGAAGGTTTTCGCCGACAATCTGCGCGAACTGCTGCTCGCCGCACCGCTCGGCCAGAAGCGCGTGCTGGGCATCGACCCCGGCTTCCGCACGGGCTGCAAGATCGTCGTGCTCGATGCGCAGGGGCAGCTTCTATACAATGACGTGATCTATCTCCTCGGCGACGGCAACAGCCTCATGCACGCGAAGACGCTGCTGCTGACATTGATCGAGCGTTTCAAGATTCAGGCCATCGCCATCGGCAACGGCACCGCTAGCCGTGAGACGGAGATGTTTGTGAAGAAGATCGGCGTGCCGGCGTCGATTCCGGTGATCATGGTGAACGAGAGCGGTGCGTCCATTTACAGCGCGAGCGAAGTCGCTCGCGAGGAGTTCCCAAACCATGATGTCACCGTGCGCGGCTCGGTTTCCATCGCCCGTCGCCTCATGGATCCGCTCGCGGAGCTGGTGAAGCTGGATCCGAAATCCATCGGTGTGGGTCAGTATCAGCACGATGTCGATCAAACGATGCTTCAGGGCAGCCTCGACAACGTCGTGATCAACACGGTGAACGCCGTGGGCGTGGAGTTGAACACCGCCTCAAAGCAGCTCCTCAGCTACGTGTCCGGTCTCAACAGCGCGCATGCGGCGAACATCGTGGCCTTCCTGTTAATGAGAACGGAGCCTTCAAAAGCCGCCGGGATCTGCTGAAGGTACCGCGGCTGGGTGAGAAAGCCTTCGAGCAGGCGGCGGGCTTCCTGCGCATCCGTGATGCCGCACATCCTCTGGACGCGAGCGCCGTGCATCCCGAGCGCTACGCCCTGGTGGAAAAGATGGCGGCCGATCTCGGCTGCGGCGTGGCGGACTTGATGCAGAGAGGCGACCTGCGGGACAAGATCGCCCTCAAAAAGTATGTGAGTGAAGACGTGGGCCTGCCGACGCTGAAGGACATCATGAATGAACTCGCGAAGCCGGGCCGCGACCCGCGCAAGCAGTTCGAGGTGTTCACTTTTGCCGAAGGAGTCAACGACATGAAGGATCTCACCGTGGGCATGAAGCTGCCGGGCATCGTGACCAACGTCACGGCCTTCGGCGCCTTCGTGGACATCGGTGTGCATCAGGACGGACTCGTGCACGTGAGCCAGTTGGCGGATCATTTTGTGCGCGATGCGGCCGAGGTCGTCAAAGTGGCCCAGCGCGTCACCGTGACGGTCACGGAGGTGGACATTCCCCGCAAGCGCATCGCCCTGAGCATGAAGTCGAAGCCTGACTTTGAAAAGAAGCAGGGAGGCGGTGGTCCGCGTCCGGGAGGTGGTCAAGGCGGCGGACAACGCAGCTTCGCAGGCAGCAATCGCAGTTCCGGCGGCGGCATGGGCAATCCCTTTGGCGGCGGTGGTGGTGGAGTGGACTGGTTCACCGCGGCGGCACAGAAAGGAAAAAGATAGTCCAGATCCAACTCGTAGGCGGATGATCTGAACACGGACACTCCTGTCTGCGTCGGAGATTGCGCCCTTGTCACGCGGCGGGGCGCCTTTTAGGATTCCACTCACCCTTTCATGAAATCACATCTCCTCGCCTCCCTGGCTCTCCCCCTGCTGCTCACGCAGTGCGTTGATCCCTACTACGGCCCGAACGGCAGACCCTATGGTGGCGCACCGTATGGCGGCAATCCCTACCAGCAGGACATGCGTGAGCAGGGAGCGCAACTGAGTCGGCAGGCCTATGAACGCGGTTGGCGGGAAGGTCAGATCGATGCGCAGCAGCGGCAGCCGCAGGGTTACAATCGACACCATCAGAGCTATGACCGAAACACAGAGGCGCCCTACCGCGACGGTTACAATCAGGGCTACGCTTCGGTGACCAACAGCCGGGGGGAGTTGGGTGCCCCGTATGGAGGCGGCTATGGCGGTCAGCCGGCTCAGCCGCAGCCACCCGTGCAGCGCGACCCGGCCTACAATCAGGGTTACGATTATGGTTTGCGGGACCGCACCAGCGGACGTGTGGCCGACCCCGCTGCGCACGTGGGCCGCTACGATCCGCGCTACCGCTCCAGTTTCGAGCGCGGCTACCACGACGCTTTCAATCAACCATCCGGCGGTCAGGCCCTCACCCAACGGTGGGGGCGGCTTGTTCCAATAGTCGGCACTTTGAACTACAAAAAAAACCGTGAAGGGCTCTCCTTCACGGTTTTTGAATTTGTTGGGCGAAGCAACCCTGAGTGCTTACCCGCAGCAGCGGTTTCGGCGGCAGGAGCCGTCTCGACAGTCTCAACGGGAGCGACAGCCGTTTCGGCTGCTTCGACCGCCTTGGGCTTGGCGCTCTTCTTTGCAGCGGTTTTCTTTGCGGCGGGTTTCTTGGCTTTGACTCGGAGCGTGCGGCAGCGCGGGCTTCAGGACACTCCGGCCTTGGCCAGCGCCTTCTACGGGTGAGATAACTTTTGACGGCGACGGCGCTTGGCGACTTTTTTCAGTTGTTGACCCATGATGATTGGTTCGGTGTTCGATTTCGGATTAAGGGCGCCAAGAGTTCCACTGAACGCCCCTGAATCAAGACCAAATACGACAACTCCGTAACACACCGTCTTTTCCCCCTCCCTGAGGACTGGGCTCAGGGAGTGGTGGGAACCGTTCTCGGCAGCGGGGCGATTCCGCCTTGTTTTGCGCTCGTGAGTGGGGAACTTTGTAGCTTTCCCTGTGTAGGGACACACCGTCTGACCGGCGGATGGCAGCGGACACGTCCACTAACTGGGTTTTTCCAGCAAAGGGGCTGTTGACCATGTTGACGCGACCGGGCACCACCGTGCCAAAGGGCAGGTCTGACAGAGGGAGCAGGCTTGGAAACCGTCGGTCCCTCGGAGGATGACGCGGCCACTTTCGGTGTCGAAGAGGGCGGCGGGGTGTTCGCAATCCTGGGTTCGGGCTCTTCAACCGGGATCCTGACGCGCGGAGGGCTGCTCTCCGGATTGGAGCGCGGCTTCACCGGCGCTGGAGTGCTGCGGGGGCGGGGCGCCTCCGTCCGGGGAGCGGGGCTGTAGTAGCGGTTCTGGGCGTAGCCGGACGACGAATAGACCGGTCCGCGGGATGGCTGGCGGGAAGGCGACTGCGGAACCGGCCGGTATTGAGAAGTCGGAACGCGACTGGCGGCGTATCGCTGGGGAGCTGCCGTGCCGAAAGGCGGAGCGGCGGCACCCGATTCGTATCGCATGTAGGTCAGCAAACCGTTGGATTGGATGTAGCTCCAAGCCTCCCGCGGGGGCATGGAGCACTGGGTCAGCAAAACGACCATGGACAGAAGAGGAATGGCGCTCAACACGCGGCGAAAAATGTGAGGAGAAGTTTTCATAATCGCGGACGGAACAGGCGATGACAGTGACACGAATCGCCACCGCCAACAAGATTTCCAGAGCAACAAAGTGCGCTTATTGGCACTCTTCTTGAATTGCCATAACCACCAACCTGAGTGGGCTGACTTAGCAGGACCAAACCTCGCCACGCTCGCGATCATTCAAGTAACACGAAGGATCCGGCGCCCACAGATCTCCCGTCATTTGCAGGGCACGCACGCGAAAGCCGCCGCCGCAGACGTCCAGAAAACCGCACTCCGCGCATTTGCCGGTGAGGTGCTCCTTGCGATTGCGCAGGGCATTGAGCGTGGCGTTGTCGCGGTTGCTCCAGATGTCACTAAACTTGCGATCCTTCACGTTGCCGAGCGTGAGTTCATGCCAGAACTGGTCGGGATGCACATTGCCCTGCGTGTCGATGTTGCTGATGCCGGTGCCACTGCTGTTTGCGCCGCCGCCGTTCCAGTTGAGAAGTTCCATCGCCCGGGCGGCACGCTCGGGATTCTCCCTTTTCAAACGCATGTAGAGGTAGGGACCGTCGACAGGTTGATCCACGGTGAGAACCTCGCGCGGCTTGCCGCTGGCCGCCCACAGCGCCGTGCGGTCCAGAATCTTGTCGATGGCACCGCGCGTGTCCTCGTGCGGAACCTCCATCAGGTCCGAGCCGCGCCCGCTGTAGACGAGGTGGTAAAAGCACACGCGTTCGATGTCCTCCCGCTCGATGAAGTCGAGGATGGAGTCGAGATCAGCGATGTTGTGACGCGAAAGCGTGAGCCGTAGTCCGACCTTCTGGCCGACGGCCTTGCAGTTGCGGAAGGCGGCCACCGCCTTGTCAAATGCGCCCGTTTTGCCGCGGAAGTGGTCATGCGTGGCACCCATTCCGTCGAGCGAAATGCCGACGTAGGAAAAGCCGATGTTCTTGATGCGCTGCGCCCACTCGGGGGTGATCAGCGTGCCATTGGTCGAAAGCGTCAGGCGCAGTCCTTTGCCGGTGGCATACTCGGCCAGTTCGAAGAAGTGCGGGTGGATCGTTGGTTCGCCGCCGGAGAGCAGCAGCGCGGGCACCTTGAACTCGGCCAAGTCGTCCACCACGTCCTTGCACTGCTCCCACGTCAGTTCGCCGGGATAGAACTTCGAGTCCGAGTCCTGGTAGCAATGAACGCACTTCAGGTTGCAACGGCGGGTGATGTTCCAGACGACGATCGGGCGGCGTTCCGCGGCGGACGTGGGCGAGCCGTGACCGCGACCGTAGCGCAGGTGGTCCATGGGCTGGGCGACATCACAGTAGAGACGGGTGAGATTGATCATGACCCCGAATCAACGCACAGACCCACCCCCGCTGCCCCGCCGATCTTGCGCAAGGCATGACGCGTCTTGCCTCAGGCCTGCTCGGTCGTCTGGAAGTCAGGGTAGGCGTTGGCGGAGTGCTCGGAGAAGTCGAGGCCGTCGATCTGCTCGTTCTCACTGGCCCGCAACCCGATCAGCATGTCCACGGTCTTGAAGATCCCCAGACAGATGACGAAAGACGAGGCCGTGATCGAGAAAGTGCCGAGCGCCTGCACGCCGAGGCTTTTCGCATCAAAGCCGTCCATGTCGAAGAGCGCCACACTGAGCGTTCCCCACCAGCCGTTCACCAGATGCACCGGCACGGCACCCACGGCATCATCCAATCCGAGACGCTCCAAAGCGATCGTCGTGACGGTGGTGATGATACCCGCGACCAGACCGACGATGAAAGCCGAGGCCGGGGAGATGTTGGCGCAACAGGCAGTGATACCCACCAGACCGCCCAACGCCCCATTGAGAGTGATGCCCACATCAGGCCGCCCCTGAACGAACCACATCGAAATCATCGCCGTCAAAGCTCCCGCAGCGGGTGCGATGGTCGTATTCACGGCGATACGGCCGATCGACCCGTCCGCGACGAGTGTGGACCCCGCATTGAAGCCGAACCAGCCGAACCAGAGAATAAAGACCCCGAGCGCGGCCAGCGGGATGTTGTGTCCGGCGATGAGGCGCGGCGTGCCGTCTTTCGCGAAGCGTCCGTGCCGCGCACCGACCACGATGATTCCGGCCAACGCACAGGCGCCGCCACATCCGTGCACAACGGTGGAACCGGCAAAATCGACAAAACCCATCGCCTCCAGCCAGCCAGGCTCACCTCCCACGCCGAATCCGCCGCCGAAACTGCCCCAGGCCCAATGCCCGCCAAGCGGATAAACAATTGCCGTGAGGAATCCGGCGTAGATCAGGTAGCCGACGAATTTGGTGCGTTCCGCCATCGCGCCAGAAACAATCGTACACGCGGTGCCCGCAAAGACCGCCTGGAAGAACCAAAACGCCCAGAGTTGATCATCGCCCGCACGGGTGGAAAGCCAGAATCCGTCGGTGCCAATCCAGCCGCCTGCAGTCGTTCCAAACATCAAACCAAAACCGAGGAACATGAACACGATCACGCTGATCGAGAAATCCAGGAAGTTCTTCATGATGATGTTGATGCTGTTCTTCGCACGCGAGAAGCCCAGTTCCACCATCGCAAAACCAGGCTGCATGAAGAAAACCAGCGCTGCGGCAACGACCATCCACAGCGTGTTGGCATTCGTCTGCACCGCCTCGATGTCCGCCTTCGCCGCCGACTCCGCGGCATCGTCAGACACCGGTGCTCCGGGCTCGGGTGCCATCGCGGCTTCCTTCCCCACCGCCTTGGCCACTTCGTTCAGCGTGCCCTGGTTGGCGTCCAGTTTCTGAATGATCGTGTCGAGTTTGGCCTCGATCTTCGCCCCGTCCTGCCCGGCGGCGGACGCGAGGAGGACAAGACAGGCAAACAGGCAGGCGGAGAGTGATTTCATGGGGGAGGCGTGCGTGATTAGCTTTTCAAATGTTCCATGGCCGACTCGAGTTCCACGAGGAGCTGACGGCGCTTCGAAGTGTTCGGGACGTGCTCGATGATGGCGGTGGCGAGCTTGCGCACGTCGGTCGCCGGAAGACGGTAGGGATCGGCGATGCCCGCCTCTTCGATGCTGCGTTCGATGAGATTCGAAGCCTGCGCCCGGCCCATGACCTTGCCCAGCACGCCTTCCACACACTTCCTCACCGCTCCCCACTGGTTCACGGTCGGCTCCGCCTTCTCGGTGATTTGCGACAGCGCCCGCGGACTGGTCACGACGAGTTCCTCGATCCCGTCCGGCTGCGAAGTCGCGAACTGCGGATCCGAGGAAGCCCTGTCCAGCGCCGCGGCGTGGTCATTCAGCATCACCGAAGCGGCGCTGGCCGCCAAATCGGCGTCTGCACGCGACGTCAGAAAAAAGAGCATCACCGACTCATCCTGCATCAGGACCAGCAGCACACCGCCATCGAACTCGAGGTAGATCTGCCGCACCTTCCGCCGCACCTGGCGGTAGCCGTCGAGCATCTGCTCGATCACCCCGCGCAGTTCCTCCGCGCGTCCTTCTGAAAAGGGCATCTGCCGGTGGATCATGTTGCGGCCCTTGAAAAGCATGACCCCGGCCACACCTTCGAGACGTTGGAGCGCGGCGGCTGCGGTGATAACGGTGTTCAGACTCATTCGGGAAAACTTCAGCGTGAGAGCGATTCGCGGACCTGCTTGATGGAGCGGCGGTTGCTGCTGACGACGCCGTGCCAGCTCCCCTCCTGCCGACCGGCACTGATCGCCGTTTGTCCTTCACGATCTTCGACAATGGCCAACTCCAGGCTCCGCATCCCGAGCGCCGCGGCCAGTTTCGCCGCATAATAGCCGACATATTTCACCTCGCCGGCAAACCGCTGGGAGGACTCCGGGTCGCCACCGGAAACCGACTCACGCCCCTCGGAGGACTCCATGGTGATCAGATTGGGGTCCGTGCGTCCCGGGCCGGACGACTGCGAGGTTGCTGCCTGTCGGACGCCGGATTGGGGAATGATGCGGGTTGGTTCCATCCAACCATCCATTTAAGCAGCCGCCGTGCCAGAAGCCGAAGCGCTGCGTGACATCTCAAATACGTCACGCGCTCATCCTCAAGGCAGCGGCTTGGCATCCGGCACCAGCATCGCAGCTTTCTTTTCCGGCCGTTTTTGATCGGCCATCTGACCGCCCGGCTTCACGCCGTCGATCACTGCGTTCACCCGTGCGCCATCCGCTGGGAAAGGAATGGGCGTGAGACAGAGCACGTCCCCCTCCTTCAACCCCTTGGGCGTGCCAGCCTCCACGACGATGTGTTTTTCGTTTCCAAAAACCGGATCGACCGTTATCCGCCGCAGCGTCTGCTGCGCGGAGATGACAATGATTTCGTAGCCGGCCCGCACGGCGGACCGGGGAATGATGAAAACATTCTCGAGAGGTTCGCCTTCGATTTCCGCTTCGACAAACTGGCCGATTTTCAATGGAGGCGCTCCGTCGTCGCGTTTCGCAAACGGACTGTCGATCTGCGCCACTGCCGTCGTCTGGCGCGTGTTTTCATCGAGGGCGCTTTCCACCCGCACCAGACGCCCCTCCCAGAGCACCGGCTTGCCGGCACTGCTCGTTTTCAACCGAACCAACGCCGCAGGCATCGACTCCGCGGTGTCCTGGTAGCGCTCCGGCAGCTGGATGTAGCGGCTCTCGCGTTCCGGCAGCGGCAGACGCACCTCGACGAAATCCGTGGCAAAGACCCGGCCCAGCGTGGTGCCCGGCGTCACATACTGGCCCACATCCGCCGCCTGCTCCAAAACCTGGCCGTCATACGGAGCCCGGATGATTGTGCGCTCCAGATCGCGCTTCGCCTTCACCACTCGCGCCTCGGCGGCGGCCAGATCAGCCTTGGCACGCGCCAGCTGCGGCATCCGCAGCACCAGATCTCCCGGTGTGCCGGACCTGCCCAGCGCCTTCCAGTTCTCCAGCGCCTGGTCGGCCTTCGCCTGCTCTTCGGCCACCGTCACCCTGGCAAGCGCCACGGCGGCATCCGCCACGGTCACCGCCGTTTCATAGTCCACCGGGTCCAGTTTGATCAGCACCTCGCCCTTTTCAAAAAATCCGCCCGGGCGAAACGACGGGCTCGTCTCCACGATCATGCCCGCCACCTCCGGCAGCAGCGTGCTGCGGGTGCGCGGCTGCACCGCCCCCTGTGAAGCCACCCGCACGGGAAAGACGGTCTTCTTCAGCGTCATGCCCTCCACCGTCACGTAGACCGGCTTCGTCTCCATCGTGGGCATCTCCGGCTTGTGCGTGATCAACCACCAGCCATACCAGGCGCATACGGCCAGGATGACGAGCGGAAGCAGGGCGCGAATGATTCTCACCATGATGGAAAGGTAGAACGCCTCAGAACGCACATGGATTCACCGCACTCGCATTTTCGTGCGCAAAAAGGCGGGTCACAGCTTGGCCAGCGAGTCGTCCAGCGCGGCGATGACCGTGCCGATCGTCTCCTCGGTCTCGTCACCCATGTTCGAGATGCGGAAGGTCTTGCCCTTCAGCTTCCCGTAGCCGCCGTCGATGATCATGCTGTGATTCTTCTTCAGCAGGCCGATCAGGGCGGCGACGTCGATGCCCTTGTTGTTCGCAACGCAGGTGAGCGACTTCGAGCGGTAGCCCTCCGGCGCGAAGAATTCGAAGCCGTGCTTGTTCACCCATTCGTGCACCATGCCGTTGAGCTTGGCGTGGCGTGCGTAGCGATTGTCCAGCCCTTCGGCAAACATCTTCTGCAACTGATGGCGCAGCCCATAGATCGTGCTGATGCACGGCGTGCTCGGCGTCATGCTCTTCTCGCCGTTCGCCTTGAATTCGAGGAAGTCGAAATAGTAGCCGCGGTCGGTCATCGTCGCCGCGCGGGCAAACGCCGCATCAGACGCGGTGAACATCGCCAGCCCCGGCGGCAGCGCGAAGGCCTTCTGGCTTCCGGTTAGCAGCACGTCGAGGCCGAGTTCGTCAAAATTCACCGGCACCGTGGTGAAACCGGACACCGAGTCCGTGATGAACATCACATCCGGATACTTCTTCTTCAGCGCGGCGATTTCCGCGATCGGGCTGAGCACACCGGTGGACGTTTCATTGTGGATGAAGGTCACCGCGTCGAACTCGCCGGTGGCGAGGCGCTTGTCGATTTCCTCCGGCAGGACCGGTTGGCCCCACTCGACCTGATAAGCCTCGGATTCCTTGCCGCAGCGCTTCGAAACGTCCAGCCACTTGTCGGAGAAAGCGCCGTTGCAGCAGTTGAGCACCTTCTTCTTCACTAGATTGCGGATCGAGCCCTCCATCACGCCCCAGGCCGAGGATGTGCTCAGAAACACCTGCTGCTTCGTGCCGAACAACGTCTGCAGCATCGGCTGAATTTCGGCATACAGATCCTGGAATCCCTTGCCGCGATGCCCGATCATCGGCTGCGCCATCGCAGCGTAGGTATCTGGGCTGACTTCAACGGGTCCGGGGATGTAAAGTTTGACGTGGTTGCTCATGCTGGGGGCTTTTTGGGGAGCGCCGAGTGTAGGGCGCTCGGACGAGCGTGCAACTACGGCTTCACGCCCAACTCAACCACCCCTTCAGTGTCTTGAAATCACGCACATGCGCTTCGCGGAATTCCGTCAGCACGACGAACTGATGGTGCTGCTGGCTCGACATCTGATCGGACCTGAGTACACTTTCCCCATGACTGCCGCTGAGAAAGCCCGAGCCGAACGCCGCCGCGCCACCTGGGCGCTGGAGAAGGTGGACAGCTTCGCCGAAGCGGAGGCGCAAACCCGTGCCTACTGGCATGCGGCCACATCGGCGGAGCGCCTGAACGCCCTCGCCCAGCTTCGTTACATTGTTTATGGCAAAGCCGCAGCTACCGCGCGACTTCAAAGAGTTCTTGAAGTTGTGCCTGGACCATGAGGTCCGTTTTCTCGTTATCGGTGGATTAGCGGTGGTTCACCACGGCCATCCGCGCCTGACGCTGGACATGGACGTCTGGGTCGAACGCAGCATTGAAAACGGAAAACGAATCATTCGTGTGCTGAAAGCTTTTGGCTTCAAAAATCCTGAAGTGAGCGCCGAGGACTTTGCCAAGCAGAGCCAGATACTTCGAATGGGCTTCAAACCCACCGCCATCGAGTTGTTTAACCGGATCCCAGGTGTGGAGTTTTCGGACTGCTTCGACCGCCGGGTCTTCGTGAAGATCGGGCGGATGCAAGTGCCCTTTATCGG
>JAWLBG010000002.1:0-210717 GCA_041395065.1 Prosthecobacter sp.
GCCTCCAGTTGATGCCATCGACTCCGAGGACGCAGGCGAACTCTCCGATGACGAACCCCTCACTGCTGCCGATCACGATGAAGAGTGAAGTCATCTGCTTTGAAGAAACACCGCTCCAGTTTGCCAATGGTCAGCGGGCATCGCATCCCTGCGATGGCCTCACGCTCTTCGGCCCCTTCGACAGCCGCGGCGTGGACCGGCCCCGCCAGATCTCCTATGGCGTCTTTGGCACCCCCAGCGGCCTCGCTGCCTTTGATGCCTTCTCGCAGCGCCTCCGCCAGCCCATCCTATCTGAGGGCGATCACGATCCCACGCTCTGGCCGCACTTCCCCGGCTTCGAGGAAGCCTTCCAGGTCACCTGGGATGGCATCCCAGCCTGTCAGGAGACAATCGACCCCGCCGCTCTTCACGAGGCGATCTCACTCGGCGATGCCCATGAGCGCGTTTACAAGACCGTTGGCCTCTACATGGACCAGCTCACCGCCGCCAAACGCCGCGATGATCCTTTCCAGTGCTTCATCTGCATCGTGCCCGATGAGGTGAAGCAAAATTGCCGCATCAAATCCAAGGTCTTTGGCAGCGCAGGCAGAGCCCCGAGGTCCAAGGAGATCAAAATGCGCCGCAACATAGAAGATCTCTTCGCCAACACTGCCGATGCCTTCTTCCAGCCTCAGCAATACGAGTTCTCCCTCGACTTCCGCCGCCAGCTCAAAGCCCGCGTCATGGAACTCGGCGTGCCCGTGCAGATCGTTCTGGAGTCCACCCTTCGCCTCGGTGAGCGCCAATCCACCAAGGAACGCGGACTCACGCCGCTATCGGATCGCGCCTGGAACTTGGCCACAGCGCTCTACTACAAAGCAGGCTTCAAACCTTGGAAGCTCGCCACCGCTCGCGAAGGCGTCTGCTATGTCGGCATCGCCTTCAAGGACGCCGACGAGAAGAAATCCAACGCCTGCTGTGCCGCCCAGATGTTTCTCGATGATGGAGATGGCGTCGTCTTCGTCGGCGAGTTCGGCCCATGGTATTCACCCGTCACCAAGCAATACCATCTGCCTCAAGAGGACGCCCGCCGTCTGCTCAAAGGCGTTCTCGACACCTACGGTCAACAGCATGGCAAGCCCTTGCGTGAAGTCTTCCTCCACTGCCGCTCCAGCCTAGATGCCGAAGAGCTCGCAGGCTATCAATCCGCCTGCCCCGAAGGTGTCAAACTGGTCGCGGTTCGTGTCGCCGAGGAACGCTTTGGCATGAGACTCTATCGCCCCGTGCTGCGTGGCACCTTCTGGCCTGTTACCGAACGACGCGGCTTCCTCTGGGCCTCCGGCTTCAAGCCCCGCCTCCGCACCTACAACGGCCCCGACGTGCCCATCCCCCTCGTCATCGACATTCAGCACGGCGACGCCGACCTCGAAACCGTCGCCCGCGACATCTTCGCCCTCACCAAGCTAAACTACAACGCTTGCAAACTTGGCGAAGACCAGCCCGTCACCGTGAAGTTCTCCGACGCCGTCGGCGAGATCCTCATCGCCAACCAAGGAGCCAAAGTGAAGCACCCAAACTTCAAGTATTACATTTGAGCCTATTGTCTGGAGAATGTTATGGTCTTAGAAGTTTTGGTAGATGTCTTGAATTATTTCATCTGGAAATCCTGCCGTGCGGCCCAGGTTCAAAAAGTTATGGTAAGCATCGACCGGATCGACGCCTAAGGTTTTGTGTATTTTTATATATAGTAGAACTGCCAATCGAAGATTGGGATGTCGGACACGGTTAGATTTCATGAACTTAAAATAGCCTATTATCGCTTGCTTTAATGGCTGCACAGCCTTTGTCAGCCGGTCAGTCATATAGAAAAGATGGGCTAAGTTTTGCCTCTTGATGGCCAAGTTAAGATGGCCTTCTCCCAGCAAGCGGATGTCGAGATCAATTGCGCGCGTGAGGATTAATTCTGCCTCATCGAACTTTTCTCTCTCGATTAGAACGGAGGCGTAGTTGCTGAGGCGAATAGCTGCCTCGGGGTTCTCTGTCGATTGTGATGCCACATCTATCTCAGTTCCTTTCTTCAAACTCTTCTCCGCCAAAGTAATCAGCTCTTCCTTATTTGCATCCGCATAATCAGACAGTGCCAACTTTAGATACAACATACCTAAATCATTGTGACTGTGTGCGACTTCAGGGTGAGTGAGGCCGAGGATCTTCTCTTTAATTCTCAATCCTACTTCAAGGAGTTTTCGACCCTCGCTGCTAATTCGTTGAATATCGCCGATTTGCATAATCAAACCTCCATATGAGGTGAATACCCTAGCGGCTGCGAGGGAGTCTTTCTTTGGCTGCCGTTTGATTACTTCGAGAGCTTGTTGGAATTTTTTTTCTGCCTCATCTGGCTGTTGCATAGCCAGATCAAGCATTGCCAAGTTTTGTAATCGAATCGCAACGTAGCGGTGATCTCGGCCTAAGTTTTTTTGATCCAATTCCAAGGCTTCTTTCATGAGGACTGAGGCTTCTTGATAGCGGACCATTTTGTATAACGCGACACCACGATTATTGAGCGCCACCGAAAGTGATTTCGATTGTGTCATCCTCATGATTTCAATCACATCATCTAACAGATCCGCCGCTTCCTTACTCCTTCCAAGGGAATTCAAAACCTCAGCACTTTGAGCTTGGATTTCTGACCAAACTGAGGGATCGACAGTTTTGCCAGCCAGCTCAGCTGCTGCAGAGTAGTAACGAAGTGCATCTTCACGCCGCTCATTCCTTGGGCTCAATTCAAAGCTGGCAACTGCCGCATCACCCATAGTTCGGAATGACGAAATACTGGAGTCAACTATCTGATTTTCACCAAGTTCTCTTACCTTGTCATATTCACGCAAAACAAAAAGTGCCCGCAACTTACGATCTACAGGAACAGCTTTTTCAACTGATATGCGCAAGGCATTTTGATCGAGAATTCGACTTACTGTGTCTGAATCCTCATTCAACAAGCTCGGAAGTTGTTCACGAACTTGTTTGTCAATAACAGAATTCGCAAGGCCACTCTCATTCTGTCTAATATAGCGGAAGGTGTCCTGATAAGCAGTAATCACTCGATCTCCCAGCGCTTCATCTGCGAGGCGTTTTTTCTCACCCTCCTGGTGTTGACGGATTTGCTCGGTTCTCTCCTTGATGGTGTAAATGCCAAATCCTATTACAGCCAGAAAAGCTCCAATAAGGACTAGAGCTTTCAACCCTCGTTGCCCAATTTTCTGAACCTCATCTTTTACCTCTTCATTTTGAAATTCTAGCGTCAACACTTTCTCTTGGAGGGCGATGATGCGGGTGCGCAATTCGAGGTCGTTAGTAGCGCAGTCATCGTAAATGAGCGGGCTGCCTTGGATGTGGGCGCGGTGCGCGGCCTGGAGCTGGATTTGCTCCGAGGTATCGGCCTTGGCGGGCACATCGAAGGAATAGGTCTCGGGCAGGAGGAAGGTATAGACGCGCAGGCCCAGTTCACGGGCGAGGTGATACTCCATCTGCGTGTAGCTGCGGCGCGGGGTGCCGGGGGGCAGGCTGGAGGGGTCCGGCTCCGCGCCGTAGCGGAAGCCAACGAGGTGAATGAGCGCCTGGCAATCGCTGATCTTCCCGCGCAGCATGTCGGTGACGCTGCGCCAGTCCGGCTCGAAGTTCGTCTGCTCGACGGGATGGCAATTGATGGTGAGCAGTGCGTCCTTGGCAATCTGCCGCGCACTGCTGAGGTCACCCGAGGTGGCGGAGATGAAGATTTTGGGCGGGTTCATTTGAAGAGATTGACTGATCAATGTGAAATCCCCTTGGCGGCTGCATACCAGCCGACGAGTTCATCGAGGAGAATCTCCTCCGTCCGGCGGACGAAGCGGCGCAAGGACGTAGGCGTGCGAATGGCAGCAAGGAAGTCGCAGGCGCTTTTGAGGCGCTCGACCATTTCTGGATACACATGGGCACGACGTTTCACATCCGTGACGGACTGGAGCGAAGTGACGGCACCTGCCAGCAATGGCAGGGCGATGGGCAGGAAATAGTAGATGAGGGAGAGGGGCAGGTTCTCTGGATGCTCGTGTTCGGGATGGCGATACACATCAATCTTGTGAACAAGAGCAATGACAATAAACACAACAGCCAGGAAAGAGGTGGCGGAACCCGCGAAGTGCGCGGAGCGATGCCACCAATGGCGGTGATGCGGATCGTAGGTTTCAAAGTGGCGGATCTGGTCCTCAATGCGGTCTTTGAGGTAGGCAGTTTTTTCTTCCGCAAAAACCTTTTCGGGGGCGGTGCCCGGAGCGGCGGCTGTGGAGGCATCCCGCCAGATGGTGAGACCCGCTGAAACACAGAAACGCCGCCAGCCCGGTAGGTGATCTGTGGCGATTGGAAAAAGCGGGTCGAACAACCTTCCGGAACTTACGAGCCCGCGTACCAGCTCGGTGGCCACCCGCAATTCCAACCAGCGCGCCTGCGCATGCTTGTAGTGCGACCAGAGCATCAAACCTATCGCAGCAAGCACGAGCGCCAGTTCCAAACCGGCGAGTGCGGGAGGTTGCCAGCCTTTCAGCACGCTTTGCGAACCCGCCGAAACGGCGGCGATGATCGAAGCCGTGAAATGCAAGATGCTGCCGCAGAGTAGCGCTCCACGCAATTTTGCGGCCCAGTCTTTGGCACCTCGATCAACGAAGCCCATCAAAGCCTTCGCGGTGGCCAGCGGCTCCTTAATGCCATGTTCAGCATCAGCAGCGTGCTGGATGGCTTTCATCTCCGCCAGACCGGCGTCGGTGGCGCTGGCAAAGCTGGACGAATCGCCATCCACTTCACCAGTGACCGTGTTGATGCGGCGAACCGGTGTGGGCAGCCAGCGGTAGCCATCTTTGATCTTCTTTCCTTTGAGATAAGGCATCCGGTCGGCGTTTGCCATGTCGATGACATCCGCTGTGCCACCACGACCCGAGGAAACGATTTTTCCTGTGCTGTCCGTAATCTGCACAGGTGGCGCTTCTTTTCCGTCCCAGAGGGCAATGATCACATCTGAAGCATAAACTATTTGGGACCCGACATCGTAGTAGCAGTCGTCGCGCAGATGGGAGCCGTGGGCGATACGAAATGTGGCTCCGCCAATGCCTTCCTTGGCCAATTTGATGAAGTCCCGCGCTTGCTTCAAGTCGTCCTGAAACGCGACACCCTCGAAATCTTCCTCAAAGTGGCTTTCCGGCATCGGCAGGATGACGTGGACGGGCATTTCGAGCACAGCGGCCTCGCGCGCAGCAATCAGGTCTGCCCCGGCAGCGACACCGCAGAGCAACTCCGCACGGCCGCCCTGTGACTCCGCCTTTGCTTTGAGCGCTCGGAGTTCCTCCCGAATTTTGACAGCCAGATGTTCCATCTCTGCGCTGGTGCGGCCTGGGGATTCTTTCGGGCGATGGCCGGTGAAGCCGATGATCCAAACGGGGGTTATCATGAGTAGTGAGGATGACTTCCAAGGATAAGAGCAACTCCCAAGCCGGATGACAAGTATCGTTCGTCAAAGAAGTGGGCGGAATTCAGAGAAGACCGCAGCCTGCGATGTTGACTTACATCTTTTGATTCACACCCTTCATCGCTCCTTGGGATGGAACACTTAGACTAGGTGCGGCTGGACCGATTTTCGGATCTGCGCTCCTGTTTCTTCAAAGGCCCTGCCGAGGTCGAAATCCGATTGAAGGCGCATCAGCAACACAGCGGAGATGCCAAGGTAGGATTGAATTCGAAGCGCGGTGTCAGCAGAGACGCCTTTTCTGCCGGCAAAGATGTCGCTCAGCCTGCTTCGGGGGATGCCCATGTCACGGGCCGCCTCGGCAGCCTTGATCTCCGCATGCTCAAGGGCATCGGAAATGAGTCCTGCGGCGGGGTTGGTTTTGAGTTTCGGAATTTTCATGAGGTTCTAGTGGGTGTCTTCTATGTAGACGAGTTGGACATCGACGCGATCCTGGTCCGCCCAAGCGAAGGTGATTCGCCATTTGGATCGACGTGAGTTGGCGTCAATTGAGTAGCGTTTAGTGCCATGAAGGGCGTGGTAGTGGAGGAACGGGAGCGTCAGAAGGTCCTTCTCAGTCGCCTGATGCAACACAGCCAGACGCTCCTGGGCCTTTACGACATCAAGATCGCCCAACTTCTTCATCTCACGGCGCGTCAGGTCGTCTCCCAGGAAGATCTTTTCGGTTACACCATCTGCAAAACTGATGATCACAGAAAATTGTAACCCAAAAAGAGAACACGTCAATCAGCCGGTTTTATGAAGAACCACTATTGACCACTCGAAGCCGCCGTCTTCGAATCGCTTTCCACCTTGCGATAGAGGAAGGCATCCGAAGTGACGAGCGAGGTGATGAGCGCCTTCATGCTGCCGCCGTTGTCGCGATAGGCACGGTGGGCGGCCTGCAGGACGGGCGCATCGTTGAGGGTTTCGTTGCGGCCCATCCAGAAGCGGAAGGCATGACGGACGAAGACCTGCTCCACGCGCTCGCTTTCGGCGAGTTTGGCAATCATCTCGAGAGCGTTGTTGACCGGGCCGTCCAGCTTGGGATCGCCGGAATCGAGGATTTCGCCTGTGGCGTTCACGGGTTTGTCGAGCCTCGGTGGTGCGGAAGAGACCGGCGTGGTTGTACATTTCAAAGGGCAGCCCGAGCGGATCCATCTTCTGGTGACAGGTCCAGCAGTACTTCTCCTTCGTCACACGCATGCGCTCGCGGAGGGTGTGATCAGGCTCGACGGGGAGCTGGGCATCGACGGTGATCGGCACATCGGGAATGCCTCCGCCGAGAAGACGCTCGCGGATCCAGATGCCGCGATGAATCGCGTGGTTGTCCATGGCGTCGGACTGTGACACGAGCCAGGCGGGGTGGGTGAGGATGCCAAGGCGCTGGCCTTCGGGCGCCGTCGCCAGAATGCGCTCGGGTTTCATGGAACCGGCACCGAAGGTCGGACGGCTGACGCGGGCGTAAATTGGCGGTCCGGTCAGACTGGCCTCAGCCACTTCGACGTTGACGCCACCGCCGCGTTTCCGCTCCAGCCTGGCGTTACTGATTCGCTTTTCGGCCGCCGCCAGCAGCTTGTTTTGCTGGGTCAGCGACTTCTGCGCTGTCTTGTCCTCAGGGTTTTCCTTCAACCGGGCTTCCAACGCGGCGACCTCCGCCTTCAGCGTTTTCAGTTCAGCGACTTCCTTTTGCGCTTCCTCTTCTTCGGCCTTCTTCTTCGCAGCGACTGCGGCAGCCTGCTCTTCCTTCGTGTGTTTTCTGCCGAAGTAGGTGTTGTCATTCTTGGTGGCCACGACGCGCTGCGTGGTGAGCAGTTCCTTGAGCACGTTTTTGTCTTCCGCAAGGACCAGCTCGATCAGACGATCCGTGCTGGCCGTGGCGTCGAACATGGCGCGGTAGTGGGATTCGCCGCGCGTTGCGACGCCCGTCGCCGCCAGTGCGCGAGTGTCTTTGCAAATGTAACCGCCGAGGTCGTAGTCAAAGTAGTCGCGGAAGAACTGCAGGACGCGCGGCTTGCGGATGCTGTCGTTGTCGAGCATGCGGGTGACCTCGCGTTTCACGTCCTCGCGCGTCCGCATGCGGCCTTCGACAATCGCCTGGCGCAGCTTTTCGTCGGGTTTGAGGAAGCTGAGCGCGTGATTCACGGCGAGGCCGAGTTCCCAGTCCTGCATCATCACGCGGCCGTGGGCGTCGGGTTTGCCAGTGGCAACCAGCTCCGGGCGGAACAAGGCGTCGCGATCGAGGAAGATGGACGACAGGCCCATGAAGACGCCGTCTTTCTTCCCGACCTTGGAGATGCTGTCCTTCACGATCTCAAAATAGCTGTCGGATTCAGCCTTTGTCGGCGGGCGGAAGGTCAGCGCCTCAAAGAGATAGTCCACGGCCGCACGCAGGCGTTCGTCCGTGACTTCCGGCTCCTTCATGAGATCGAGTACCGGCGTCAGTGGTCGGACGACCTTGGTGTTATAGACAATCGCCGTCGGCAGGCCGCGGAGATCACCCGGCGGCTTGACCTTGTCGTAGGTTTTCGGGTCGTCGGTGATCTGTTCCGGCATGCCGACGAGGCTGAGCGGTCCGTAGGCCATGTATTTCAGAATGTCCTCCGCCTTGCCGAGAATCTGCGTCGCCTCGGCGCTGTTGACCGAATAGAAGTCGGGGTAGTTCTTCAAGCCGACCTTGCGGGCCGAGGACAGCACCACAGGCACGCTCTTCACCGCCGTGGCGTAGGCCACCGTGCCTCCCACGACGCTGGTGATCCGGTCGATGCCAAAGTAGAGCTTCAGTTCGCCACCGTGGTTGGTGGGAACGACATCGCCGTGGGCGCGAAGGCCGGGCTTCGCGGGATCGTATTCCGGCTCGGCATTGATCAGTTCGTTGAGCCGCGTGATGTGCTCCTGCGGAGTCACGCGCCAGATGCGGGCGGGGGAGGAGGTCGGCGTCAATTGGATGCCGTCGGGCAGGGGACCGAAGAGCAGGTCATGACTCACGAAGTTGCCCTTTTTCGGATCCATGTGCGCATGGAAGCCGCCTTTGTTCTTCATCACGCGCTGCAGCTCGCCCACGATCCAGTCGGAGAATCGCAGCCGGTCGATGACTTCGGGCTGGTCCTTCTTTTTCGGCGGCATTTCCTCCAGCGCGACCTGCGCCCACACAGATTTCCAGGTGGCAGCGTTGGTCTCGTCCACCCGCGAGAGTTCGAGGAGGTTGAGATCGCCCTTTGTTGTCTCGTCGTCGTGGCACTCGAAGCAATTCTGTTCGAGGAATGGCAGAGCGAAGTCCTTGAAATTCGCGCGCACGGGTTCGCCTGGCGTGTAGATGTCCGCAGCCGCCGCGGAGATGCCGAGCACGGCCAGGGCGGACGCGATGAACGGCAGTGTCGGGCTTTTCACGCCAGGACCTCTTTGAGGGGGCCGATGCCGGAATCGAATTTCGCCGCCATCTTCTCGCTCATGTTGAAGCGGTCGCACTCGACGCCGGAGGCCGTCAGAATGCTGGAGTAGAGGGCGTTGATCGGACGCTTGCCATCCAACTGGGTGAAGCAGCCGGTTTTGAAGGCGCCGCCGCAGTTGCCGAGCAGCATCACCGGCCAGTTCGCACCGCTGGTGTGCTGCGCGTCGGCGTTGTTGCTGGTGTAAACGATGAGCGTGTTGTCCATCATGGTGCCGCTGCCTTCGGGCACGCTTTCCAACTCCTCCATCAGCTTCACGAGCATGCGGCTGTTGTACTGGCGGATCTTGATCCAGATCGGATTGTCCGGTTGCTTCATGTGGCCGAGGTTGTGGCCCTGCTCCTCGACGCCGACGCCTTTCCAAGAGCCGAAGATCTCGCCGCGGCCAGAGCCGATGGTCAGCACGCTGGTGATGCCCGCCTTGAGCGCCGAGACACCCAGGTCGAGCAGAACGTCGTGCCAGTCGGTTTCGAATTCGGGACGGGTGTACCGGTCATCCACCTTCGGGGCGAAATTCCGCAGGTGATCGGACACGCCGCCGAGGCGCGTCCGCAGGCCGTTGATGTCACGGAATCCCTGCACGTACTGCCCGTAGCGCTGCTGGTCCGCCATCGGCAGCGCCTTGCCATGGGCGGCGGCGAGCTGCTCGATGCGGTCAAACATGCCGGACCGCGCCTCATGCTGCTTGCGGATGTCCCCGTCCGAAATGCCGCCGTAGAGCATCTGGTAAAGATGGTTCGGGTTCGAGTGCATGAAGATCGGCTGTCCAGCACCGCTGGCCGACAGGTTTGCGACCGTGGGCTTGGCCTTCATGTTCTCCATCGAGTCCATGCCGATGCACAGATGCGGCAGCAGGGTCTCGGGGAGCACCTTGCTAAGTTCGTAATCGATCGTGGACGCGCTGGGCGGCACGCCGTCGCTGCCGCGGTAACCGCCGAGCGCACCGAAGAAGGCGCTGTGCGACGGGCTGGTGTGCATGCCGTGCAGACCGTTGATGATGTGCAGACGTTCCTTGAAGGGCTCGAGCGCCTCGATCGGCTCGGGAAGCTTCACCTTGGCCAGCGAGCCGCTGCTCTTCATGCCCGCCGGGACGCACGTCGCCGGATCGAATCCCTGGTTCTGCATGAAGAAGATCACACGCTTCGGCCCACCGCCCGAGACACGCGATGCGGCCTGGCCGATGTTTGGCAACAACGGGGATCCAAAGGCCGCGCCAGCCGTGGCGGCCATGTGACGGAGGAGTTTTCTGCGTGAGATCATAAGCGGTGCGTACACGTCCCGAGGCCGGGCAACTTTCAGCCGGAGGCAAGGAAATGGAAAGCCTCGCCCGGCGGCTGTGACCGATGAGAGCAGCTAGAATGCCACCCTCGGGGCACTGATTCACACCAGGCGGGCGACCCGCACTCTCACTTTCGGGCATCAGCTGGCAGGACCTGGAGAAAGTTTTTCACTTTTCTGTCCTGGCGGCGAGAAGTCGTTCGTCGATGCTTTGGACGGCGGTTTCTCCGGCCTGTCCAGCCTGCTCCGAAAACATCCACCCATCGCTCTTATGACCAAAAACGCGCTCCTCCTTGCCCTCACCGCCTGTGCGGTACTCAGCTCCTGCCAGTCCGGCACATCCCAACCCAAGACCTGTATCGACATGCCGCCCTACAAGGGGTCCGCCGCCTTTGAGCGCATGAAGTCGCTGGTAGGCAAGTGGTCGGGTGAGTCGGCGGAGATGGGCACCATGAACACGGAGTTCCGCCTGATCGCGGGAGACTCGGTCATTCAGGAAACCTTTGCCGGCGGCACGCCGATGGAAATGCTCAGCGTGTATCACGATGTGAATGGCAAGCTGACGATGACGCATTACTGCATGCTGCGGAATCAGCCGCGCATGAAGCTGGTGAAGAGCACCGCGAACTCGCTGACCTTCGATCTGGCGCCGACACCCGGCCTGAACGTGCAGAAGGACATGCACATGCATGGTGCGACCTACACCTTCCTCGATGCGAACCACTTCCAACTCGAAGGCGTGTCTTGGAAAGACGGCAAGAGCGCTCCCTGCGGTCCGCCGGTCGTCTTCACGCGCCAATAGAGGCGTCGAACGCACAACCAACCAACCATCGCCATGATCAAGAAAATCCTCATCGGCCTCGTCGTGCTCGTTGTCGCCATCCTCGCGGTGGCCTTGCTCAAATCGCCCGACTTTCGTGTCGAGCGCAGTCTCGTCATCGCCGCGCCTGCGGAGAAGATCTTCCTATGGTTCGACAGCCACAAGAAGTTCAACGAGTTCAACCCATGGTTGAAAATGGATCCCGATGCCAAGGTCGAATACACCGGGCCGGAATCCGGTGTCGGTGCGGCATCCACTTGGGACGGCAAGCTGACAGGCAAGGGCAAGGCCACTACCACCGAGAGCAGGCCGAATGAACTCATCCGTCTGCGCATGGACTGGTTGGAACCCATGGAAGGAGTCAGCACCGTGGACTACACCTTTGCACCCGAAGGCGAGGGCAAGACGAAGGTCACCTGGGCCATGTATGGCACGAACGAAGGACTGCTGGCCAAGGTGATGAGCCTGGTCTTCAATTGCGAGTCCATGTGTGGTCCAGAATTCGAAAAAGGCCTCGCCGAGGCCGCCAAACTCATCACGACACCGGCGGCACCATGAGCATGCCCGCTTCCTCCGAGTATCTCCTGCTCTCGCGCGGCCAGTGGGACAAGGCCTCCTCGAAAGCCGACATCGAAGCTGCCATCGACCAATTCTACACTTGGTATGAGGCGAACGTCGCTAAAGGCATTTTCAAGCCCGGCTCGCGTCTCACCATGGATGCAGCGCTTGTGACTCGCGAGGGCATCCGCACCGATGGACCCTTCGCCGAGGGCAAGGAAGTCATCGGCGGCTACTGGATCATCGTCGCGGAAAGTCTCGCTGCCGCAGCGGCGATCGCGGCGCAGAATCCGGTGCTTCCGCATGGTTTGAACTTCGAGATCCGCCCGCTGGAGTCCGAGCGCGGCTCGGCCTATCGCCACACGAACGAAACCCCCGCAGCATGAATCCCAACACCCAACAAACCACCGGCGAGCATCTGCTCCTCATCCGCGGCACGCATTGGAACAGCAGCCTCTCGCCCGCCGAGTTGCAGCGCGTCATGACCGACTTCTACGGCTGGGTGGAGGATCTGCGCAGCAAAGGCATCCTGCGTGGTGCGCAACCACTCATGGAAGAAGGCAAGCTCGTTAGCGGCCCGCAAAGTCTCGTCACCGATGGCATCTTCGCGGAGTCGAAGGAAGCGATCGCCGGCTACTTCCTGCTTTCCGTGGCCTCCACCGATGAAGCCGTGAAGCTCGCGCAGGCCTGCCCCATCCTCGCGCACGGCGCGCAGGTCGAGGTGCGCCCCATCGCCGACCTCTGTCGCCCAATGGCCGATGTGAAGGCGGCTCAATCCTGATCCATTCCAGGCATGAGTCGGCCCGGCGAGCGCAGCCCGAGTCTTGTGGCAGATGACCTCTTCCGTCGCGAGGGCGCACGACTCGTCGCTTCTCTGGCGGCGCATCTCGGCACGCACCGGCTGCAACTCGCCGAGGATGTCGTGCAGGAGGCGCTCGTGCGAGCGCTGCAAACGTGGCCCTATCGCGGCATTCCGGAGAATCCCGCCGCATGGCTGACGCAGGCGGCGAAGAACCTCGCGCTCGATTCCCTGCGCCGCGAGCAGACTTGGCAGCGCAAGGAAGCGCAGATCACGGCCGAGCAGGAGCGGTGGCTGACGCGTGATGAAGAACGTGCGCACGAGCATGAACTCTCCGATGACACGTTGCGCATGCTATTCGTGTGCTTTCATCCGCAGCTCTCCGTCGAGGCACAGCTCGCCCTCGCCCTGCGCACCGTTTGCGGACTGAGTCCGGCGGAAATCGGCGCGGCCTTCCTCGTCAGCGAAGCCGCCATCGCCAAGCGTCTCGTGCGCACCCGGCAGCTCATTCGCGATTTGCGACTTCCCTTCGCCGTTCCGCCCGACGGTGAGCTGCCGCAACGGCTCGACGGCGTGCTGGGGGCATTGTACCTGCTCTTCAACGAAGGTTACAAGGCCTCCTCCGGCGACCGCCTCGTCCGAGAGGAGCTTTGCCGCGAAGCGATCCGGCTCACGCGTCTCCTCAGCGTTCATCCCGTCACCTCCCAACCCGCCACCAAAGCACTGCTCGCCCTGATGTGCCTCAACGCCGCCCGCTTGCGGACGCGAGTCAGCGCGACCGGAGAAATCGTGCGCCTGCAGCATCAGGACCGCAGCCAGTGGGATGCAGGCCGCATTCAGGAGGGCATTCTCGCACTCGGCGCGGCCTCCACGGGGGACGTCATCAGCGCCTATCATCTGGAGGCCGGCATCGCCGCCTGCCACTGTCTCGCCGAGAGTGATGCGACGACCGACTGGTCACGCATCCTCGATCTTTACGACCAGCTCCAACTGCTGAAACCCACGCCCATCGTCGCCATGAACCGCAGCGTGGCCCTCGCCCGTGTTCGTGGCCCGCGTGAAGGCTTGGCAGCCCTCGAAAGCATCCCGAATCGCCACTCGCTCGAAGCGCAGCACCTCTACCATGCGATCCGCGCCAGCTTCATCGCCAAACTCGGCCACCCCGCCGAAGCCCGCGCCGCCTGGCAACGCGCCGCTGAGCTCGCCCAATGCGATGCCGAACGCGAGTTCCTGCAGGGCCAGAGCCGGAAGCACGATGGCTAAGTTCAGAGTGGGCCGAAGAATCAGATTTTCAGGCGTGGTTCACCGCTGCCCACGCGCTGCCTCTCCGATCCACCGGATCAAGTCCCGGCAGGCGGGCGACATCCGGCCGCGCTGGCGCAACAGGGTGAACGCCCAAGTCGCAAAACGATCCGACACGGGCAGCAGCGCGATTCCGGGAGGAGGTGTCATTTCCAGATAGTCGGGCAGCAGGGTCACGCCGCTCTCGGCCACCACCCGGGCAAACGTCTCGCCCACGGTCTCCGTTTCCCCCAGCCACTGCGGGCGAAACCCGGCTTCGCGACATAGCTGCGCGATCCATCGCTTGCGACCGGGAACGGTCGTTTCGGATGGCACGATGAACCGTGCTCCTTTCAACTGCGCGAGCCCAATCGTGGCCTGACCGGTCAGCGGATGATTGGAGGGCAGGACCGCCCGCACGCCGAGCTTGGCGACCCGGTGCTGATAAAACTCCTCTCCCAATGATGCCCCCTCCTGACCGATAAGCGCCAGGTCCAGCCCTCCCTCACGCAGGGCTGTCAGCTGTTCCTGCGGGGTCTGGTCGAAGAGCCAGAGCTTGATCTCGGGATACGCTTTCTGAAATCGTCCCAGCACTGGCGTGAGATAGCGCGATGCCGCGAGCCCGAGGTAGCCTATCCGCAATTGCGACTGGCGCCCCTGCGCATGCGCCAAGACTTCCGCCCAAGCCGCGTCATAAGCACGCAACACCGGCAGCATCTCTTCGCGGAGCCGGTATCCGAGATCGGTCGGTCGCACGCCGCCCGTGCCGCGTTCGAACAACGGTCCACCGATCTCCTGCTCCAGCGATTGCAGTTGCCGCGTCAGCGTGGGCTGTGAAACCCCGAGCCGGGTGGCGGCTCGATTCAGGCTGCCTTCCTCCATGACGACAAAAACGGATCGAATGCGCTCCAGCATGATGGCGGGGACTATACGCGAAACGCATAACCGCGGCAACATCCCGGTATTGGCCGGCCGGGAACCGGAGGCGGATCATGGAGCGTGCAACCCCGAGTCTAAATGCCATCCATGAAACACACACCACGCCGTCTCCGCCATCCTGCCACTGTCGGGAACCCCGAGCCCTTCGAGTGGAGCGCCTCTCCGACCGACGTGCAGCGCCAGCCCACCATTATTCATCGCCAGGACTGGGCCACACACGACCAGCTTTGGCGAGGTCTGTTCGAAGGCAGAAACGTCGGCACCGACGCTACCGTCTTATTTTACTCCACCGAGGAAATCGGCGTTGGACCGATGTGGCATGTTCATCCCTACGACGAAATCTTCATCGTTCGCACCGGGCGCGCGCTCTTCACCGTCGGTGATAAAAAGATCGAAGCTGAAGCGGGCGATATCCTCGTGGGACCGGCCAATGTGCCCCACAAGTACCACAACCTCGGACCCGGTTTGCTTGAAAGCATCGACATTCACCTGACAGATCACTGGATCCAAAACGACTTGGAAGATCCCGAACTGCCATAAAGAAAGTCTGCATCATCGGTGAACCCGAAAGGCTTGGTCACGAATATGGTCACAGCACCAATGATGCCACTCACTGCACGTAGATTTCACCGAACTTCAGCGTGTCGTGAAAGGTCTTTGCATCCCGCCCCAGTGGTGAGAAGGCGGTGGTCTCTTCGTCGGGGCTGCCGGCCCGTTTGCGGAGGAGATTGAAGTACCATGGCAGGCTGGTGCCTTTTCCCGAGGCAAGGACGTCGGCGCGGGATTTGAAGGGCATGCTGCCGATGATTTGGTGCAGTGGATCTTCCTCGGACGCGGTTATCGGCAGTTTCACCTCCACGGACCAGAAGTCGTCGCCGCGATGCGCGGCCACCTCGGCCTGCGCTGACCACTTGGACCAGTGCGCCTTGTCGGTGCCGCGGTCCATGGTGATGATGTGGCCGGCGGGATTGATGACGAGTTGGTAGTAGGAGTGCTTGTCCGTCTCGATGAGCAGCTCCAGATGCTCGCCGTTCCAGATCGCCTGATCGCCGTCCTGGCTGCCGCCGTTGATGGGCGCGACGCCGGGCTCGCCCTGGCAGCGGATGGCGAGGTGCAGCGCGCCATTCCACCAGCGTGCACGGAATTCGGTGGGCAGCTTCGGCTTCTTGCCGGTGCGCACGTCTTTCAACTGGCCGCGCAGACTGTAGGCTGTCCAAAAGGGCTCGTCGATGCGCCCGTCGATGACCAGCGTTTCGCGGGCATCGCGCCATTTGTCCTGGGCCATGTTGATGACGCGGAACTCCGGCAGTCCGTCGGGTCGATCCGCGCGGATCTGTGTGGCGCGATTTCGCAGCGTGACGAGAAATTCGTCCACGAGGGCGATGCGCTGGCCGAAGACCGACTCGGACGGCGCGGCGGCCTTCGCCTTGTCGAAGAGCTCAAGCGCGGTGCGGGTCAAATCGCCGTCGCTGCCGAGCTTCGCGTAGTTTTTCTCGCAAAGCTCGATGAAGGCCTTCATGGGCGCTGCGGCGGGGCCGTAGAAGAGCGGGTAGTATTCGTCGAGCAGCTCATCGACGTCCTGCTTCGTGTCCCACCACAGGCGCGACATGACGTAGGGATTGAGGTGGCTCATGCCGGGGAAATGCAGACCGCCTTTGCCGTTGGAGAGCCAGACATCTTCGCGCCACACAGTCCCGGCGCAGTCGCGCAGCCCGCGGGCGATGATGTGCGGCCAGTATTGCGGGCGGAACTCGCCGCGATCCGTGAACGGCGAGTAGTTCAGCGTCACCGACAGCGGGTGGTTCGTCTTCGCCTGCCACTCGCGGCGCAGGGCGGCGGTGCTCTCGTGCGTCGCGTCATCCATCTCGCGGATGGGCCGTCCATTGGTGATCTGCACCCACACGTTGTCGGGCAATTTGTCGATGGAGAGCGGCGGCATCCGGTAGGTGCTGTAAGCGCCACAGAAGACCTTCCGATCCGGATGCGTCTTGGCGAGTTCGTTGGCCACGCGGATGACGAAATTCCACACGTAGTCGGACGAGTGGCCCGAGGGATCGCGATCCAGCGTCGCCTGGCCCTTGCAATCCTGGCACTGGCAATGCGTGAAGCCATCGTGCGGCATGACCGAGACAATGGGCATGTCGTAGTGGTCAAACATGAGTCGGCAATAGGCGACCATCTCCTTGAAGAAACCCGGCGACGACAGGCAGGCATTGGCCTTTTCGCTTTTGGTGTCCCGCTTGCCGTTCGGCAGCATCGCAAAGTATTCGGGATGGCTGGCGCGTTGATCAGGATGCTCGGTGACGTAGCGCTGGCCGTGGTGAAGCACGCCGTACTGGTCGTTGGCGCCAACGCGGAGATACCACAGCGCATCGTCGATGGAAGACGAGTTGAGCATCGGTCGGTTGAGTGTGCGAACTTCAAACTCAGGCCGCGCGGTCCGGTTCACCGCAGGCAGCTCGATGCGCTTCAAGTCCGGCAGGACCTCGCCCAACGGCCCCGGCATGTACCAGCGCACGCCGAGGTCATGCAGGAAGGCATAGACGGCGTTCAGGGAGCCGCGGTGGTCGTGCTTCCAAATGTCGAACGTCTTGCTGTAGTCCTTGTAAAGCGTCGCGCCGGTCGGATTCACCCAGGGATGCCCGGCGAGCTTCTGCCACTCCACCTCCTTGTTCTTCACCCAGTCCGAGTTGCTGCGGCCCCAGGGCTCAATCGGCGTGAAGTCCCAGTCATTGCCCACGAGTGCGAGCCAGTCCGGTCCGGAAGCGATTCGAAACGCGTCGCGCTCCAAGCCCTTGGCCGTGACGCCCGTGCCCTTCGAGTGCTCGCTTTCGCCGACGTAGATTTTCACCGGAGCGACGCCCGTAGGTGCGGTGACGATCGGGAGCTGCTGCCCGGTGATTTTCTCCACCACCGCCTGCAATTCACTCGCGCCAAGCCGCGCCGAACGCGTCGGTTTGTCGGCAATGACGATCTCAGCCTGCACACCGGATTCATCGACGATCATCGGCGCGGCATGGGCGACTCCCGCCCAAGTCATCACAAGACCGAAGATGTGGAGAGACCGAAGCGTGTCGGAGAAGCGATGAGAAAAAGCGTTCATGCGGATGAAGTGGTTCGCGGTTTAACGATCCGATCGCTGGCTTGCTGTCACCGACTGAGCCGAGCGCCCGTGCAAAAGACCGCTGGGCGAAGAAACTTCCCGCAGTGGGCAGAAAAGCTCCACGTCCCGGCGTTGAAGTCCATCATGACACCCGGCTCCAACCTCTCCGTGTTCCTCAAGGTTGCCACCACTCGCACGCTGCTTCCCGCCGCAGGTCTTTGTCTGGCATGGGCATCGCAAATTCTTGCTGCCGACGGACCGGTTTTTCGTGCGGGTGCGGCGACGAGCGTCATCACGCCGTCGATCAGTGCCGATCCGAACATTCGCACCAGCCGTCCGCCAGCGACTCATGTGCATGACGAACTGCATGCCCGGTGCCTGGTGCTCGATGACGGGCAGGCCAAGCTCGCGCTTGTGGTGGTCGACCTGCGGCACATTTCAGCGGAGGTCGCGGACAGCGCCAAGCAGATCATCGAAATGACCACCGGCATCCCGCCGCAGTGCGTGGTCATCTCCGCCACGCACTCGCACACCACGGGCGGCGTGAAACTGGAAGAGGACAAAAGCCAGGCCTACTACGATTACAGCGCGTTCCTCACCCGGCGGATCGCCGATGGCGTGCTGCGGGCACACAACCAGCTGGAACCGGCGCAGATCGCCTGGGGCGTGGCCGAGGAGCCGACACAGGTCTTCAATCGCCGGTGGTTCCTGATGCCTGACCGCGGCCCGGTCTATGGCGCGCACGACAACGTCGAGAAGGTCGACACCAACCCCGGCTACCAAGGCCTGCTGCGAGCCGCCGGCCCCGTGGACCCGCAGATCACCTTCCTTTCGGTGAAATCGACTTCCGGCAAACCGATTTCGCTGATGGCCTCCTACGGTTTGCACTACGTCGGCGGCGTGACACCCAATACGATCTCGGCCGACTACTTCGCGATGTTCGCCGACCGCGTGGGCGAACTGCTCGGCGCTGACCGCCATCAAGATCCGCCCTTCGTCGGCATCATGGCCAACGGCACCAGCGGCGACGTGAACAATTTGGAGCGCTACTCCGACGAGGAGCTGGCCAGGCGCGGTCCGCAGCCAAAGAAAAAGTATCAGCCTTTCGAAAAAGCCCGCGAGGTGGCGCATCTCTGCGCGGACAAAGTGATGGAGGCGCATAAGACGCTCAAGTGGCACGATCATGTGAAGCTCACGTCGCTGCAGCGCACGCTCACGTTTGAGCGGCGCTATCCGACGAAGGAGGAGGTCGCGTGGGCAGAGTCGGTGAAGGCCAAACGCATCAAGCCCATGAGCACCAGCCGCTACAGCACTTACAGCACCGTGCTCGCCTACGCCTCGCCGGAGATGCCGCCGACTCTCGACGTCATCGTGCAAACGCACCGCATCGGCGATCTGGCCATTGCCGCCATGCCCTTCGAAGTGTTCGCGGAGATCGGCCTCGAACTGAAGCAGCACAGCCCGATCCAGCCGCTCATGAACATCTCCATCGCCAACGGTGCCCACGGCTACCTGCCGACTCCCGAACAGCACAAGCTCGGCGGCTACGAAACCTGGATCGGCGTCAACAAGGTGCAGCTCGACGCCTCGGTGAAGATGGTGGACGCCCTGGTCGAAATGCTCGGTGAGCTGAATGCGGTGAAACCGTGAGGCGATTGTTAGGTCTTCACCGAAAGGTGGGGGCAATTTTGGTTAGACCTTCCAGCTCTAGCGACGACGAAGTCTCTCCAACTCCAGCTTCAGCGGTTGCCAATAGATCCTGTCTTCGAGTCGTTCGTGACGCTCTTCGTTTTCCAACGCGATGGTGAGCGCCGCGACATCATCGGAGATGGCGTGAAGGATCAGATCTCGTGCCGTCGCAGCCTTCTGTGCGAGAGCAGGATGCGCCAGGGCGAGATCACGCAACAGTTCGGGGGTGCGCAGCTCTTGGAACCAGAAGGTGAGCTGTTCGGGACTCGGATCGGCCTGATTGGCAAAATAGTTTGCCTCCACGAGGCGGCGGATCATCGGCCAGTCCTTGTCACGCTGGGTTTTCTTGGCCTGCACGAGATCACCCAACGAAAGCAGATCGCACTCAGTGCCGTCATCCATTTCCAGCGTGGTGCGGCGTTCCCAGAGCGTGGGAAAGTCCGGCACGCCTCTCATGCGTGACATGAAGTCCACTCTCATGCCGGCGGCTTCGGGATGCTGGCAGCGAAAATGCACGGCGTGACCCGCGTCGAGATGCTGGAGCAGGAAAGGCGGCACGGCGATGACCTCGGCTTCGAGGGCCTGCATGGCCTTCGTGAGCCGTCCGGCGTTTTCCTCACTGGCAAGAATCGCCAGATCGGTGTCGCGGCTAAACTCCGCTGCGCCGTACAACACGCAGGCCTGGCCGCCCATGAGCAGGCACTGGACCTGATGCTCGCGCATCGAAGAAAGGACTTTGCGTATCGGGTTCGGGATCAAGAGAGCCTCCAAGTGCAAGGTAAGTCTGCCAGAGACGCGAGGTCTCTGTCCAGCGTTGAGCCGGAGTCAGCCGATACCACTCGGCCCACTCCTCGCCCACCAGTTCTTCCGCGCTGATCATGGAGGGAAGTTTAGGCGTTCGCTGGCGGGTGTTCAACTTGTGACTTGCTCTGCGCTTTCGGTGACAAAATGGGTTCATTTTACGACAGCGGCCAGAAGTTGGCTGAGTTCAGCCCACTGAATACAATTCGCAGGTAGTGGCTTTGTGAAATCAACGAGTGCAGCTAACAATTCAGCCACCCTTGTTTGGGCATCTGGGTCATCCTTCAGTGTTTGATAGGCATTGTATGGCTTTTCCGAGTCAACTTCTGCTCCAAACATTGCACTTTCGAAATTCGTAACTGCTGCAACAAGCCGAACCCGAGTTGCGTCAGGGGCGTTTTTGATCTCGCTCAGAATTCGCTCGTTGTTGGTCCATGCCGGGTTGGTGTTTCCGTTTGCCAGTTTGGGGGTGTCGCTGTCGTGCATTGCCGCGTAACGCGCGCCAAACTGATTCAGAATTTTCGCAAGCAGCCTAATTGTTGCTTTCCCCCGTGCTCGCACTACATGCACATCTTTGAACTCTGCGTCTGCTGCTTTTTCAGCGATGATAAACTTGAAGGCTGTGTATTCCGTGTCGCCCTCGACTAGAATCGTTCGCCCGCCGAAGAAAAACTCAGCAACATTTGGGTCGTAGATATTCAGGAGCTTGAGTTCGCGCTTCTCGTCAACGTCTAGCTTGGCTCTGGTCGGACGAAAGACAGTTGTTCCGCGAACGGTACCAGAAACGTCACGTTCAACTCGCACGACCGTTGTATTGTCGCGGGACAGATCAATGAACGCCGGTGAATGGGTTGTGACCATTACCTGCCACTTGTTTGTTTCTGGCAGTTGGTAGAGCGTTCTGCAAGCTTCGCGTATAGCGTTGGGGTGCAAGCAGAGCTCAGGTTCGTCTAGGAGTAGAAGATGTGATGGGCCAGTCTCACCCTTCTTTGTGCTTTCCGCGATGTAACGCAGAGCTGCCCACATCAGGGTTCGCCGTGCCCCACTTCCCTGTCGTTCAGCACTGCTGAAGTGACCATCTTTTGGTCCCATCTGAAGCTCGGTTCCGGCTTTGAAGAAACTGAGGCTCTTGGCCAAATCATCTTCGGGACGAGCATCGAATTTGACTTCATAGCCAGAGAAGACATCGCTTACAAAAGCCGTGAGTTGCTTCTCAGCGTGGTCGATTTCGGTTTTTGTTTCTTGGACGACTGCTTTCTGGGTCGCTGCTAGAGCATCGAGAAGTTGTCCAAAACTGGTTCGCTGAGATTGTCCGTCCTCCCCGACAATTTCCGCAGGTCTGCCTTTGATTCGCCCTTGAAGCACTTTCACCAGCATATCTGTAACCTCTTTGACTTGTTCCGTCGGATTGGCAAAAGCCTCAAGTCGATGAGGGACGGGGCGTCGACTATTGGCGACGTTGGCCGCACCCCATGGCACATTATCAGACCACTCACTTGTTGTTACATCCCAACCTTGTCGTTTCGCCTCTGTTCCAGGCTCTTTCCACACCCATCTTTCTCGAACGATATTCTCTCCGTCGATGTTTTGGACCCAGCGATTGCCGGGCACGTCGTCTCCGACAGCAGTAACTAGTTCAATCGTTGGCAATGCGCTTGGATCGATTTTTCGCTCATGGAAATCCTCAATCGTTAACTTGGGTGCCGAAGATTCCGTGATGGCTTGGTAGGCGCGGAGGATCGTGCTCTTACCCGCGTTGTTCGGTCCGACAAGAACAACGATATCATCCAGTTCGACTCCGACTGCAGTAGAACCAATGCATCCGAAGTTCTGAACGATGAGTTTTCGAAGCTTTGACTGGGCTGTCGAAGGGATAGCGCCGGTTGATACACTTTCAGTTTCAGGCGTCTTTTTTGTCTTGGCCATGGCTGTAATTCGAACACTTCGCGTGAATCTCCTCACATAATTTGCACATCAGGTGAATAGTTGGCGGAGCTTGGCTTTGACCTCGGTCAGTTTGGATGCAGAAATCTGGCCCACGGTGTAGAGGATGACGCTTTTCTCAACGGTGAACAGGCGTTGTGGACGGATGTAGCTGTCCTGCATCAGACGTCCGCTCTGGAAGTCGGCCTGGGTGAGCGGGATGGAGAATCCATCGGAGCGAATCTGGCTGGTGATCTGGCAGAGAATCAAATCGTCGCCTGGAAGATCGGCTACGACGAGCGCGGGGCGGCGCTTGCCGGTTTGCAGGTTGGTCTGCGGGAAAGGCAGCACCACGACATCGCCTGCTACAGGCTTGCCCATGCCGCATCCTCCTCAGGAGTGTCCCAATCACGGGCGAGAACGGTTTCGCTGGCCAGCAGACCGTCAAAGTGATCGTCCTGAGTTTTGACGCGGAGGAAACGGGCGAAATCATAGACTTCGCGCTGCTGCGGTTCAGGCAACGCGGCGATTTCCTGTTCGATCAACTGCATCGTGCTCATGGCGATATCTTAGAGGATTCAAGCAGTGGTGTAAACCTCGGCTATCTTGCCGCCGCCGCGCTCCACTCATCGAGCTTCTGCTTTAGCAGTTCCTTGGAGGGCAGGTAGAGCTGGTACTCCTTGGCGTGGATGTTGGCGTCCTTCGGCAGGGTGAGTTCGACGACGGTCTTTTTGGCGGATTTGCAGAGGAGGAGGCCGATGGTGGGGTTTTCCTCCGGGAGCTTCACTTCGCGGTCGTAGTAGTTCACGTACATCTGCATCTGGCCTAGGTCCTGATGCGTGAGCTTGTCGAGCTTGAGGTCGATGATGACGTAGCAGCGCAGGAGGCGGTTGTAGAACACCAAATCGACGAAGTAGTGGTCTTCATCGAAGGTGAAGCGCTTCTGTCGCGCCTCGAAGAGGAAGCCCTTGCCGAGTTCGAGGAGGAAGTGCTCCAGGCGGTCGATGATGGCCTGCTCGAGGTCGTTCTCGGAGTAGCCGGATTTTTCTTCGAGGCCGAGAAACTCGAGCACGAGCGGTTCCTTCAGCAAATCCTCCGGTCTGACGATCATCTGGCCCTCCTTGGCGAGCTTGCGGATGCCCGCCTTGTCCCGGCTGAGCGCGAGGCGCTCGTAGAGGCAGGAGGCTTTCTGGCGCTTGAGTTCCGGCACAGACCAGCCGGCATTCGTGGCCTCGATCTCGTAGAAGCTGCGTTCGTCGGGGTCCTTGATCGTGAGGAGAACCACGTAGTGGGTCCAGCTCAGGGTGAAGAGAGATTTGCCAGTAGCCTGCTGGCGAATTTGAGCCGAGATCAATTTTTCAGCAGGCTGCTGAAGAATCGCCAATTGCCCAGATGGCGTCTGGGCAATCTCAGAAACAGCCAATTTTTCAGTAGGCTGCTGAAAAATCTGGACCCTCTCCTGCCAAACGAGAAAAAACCGCCTCATGTGAGAAAGGTTCACGGGTGAAAACCCTCTCCCAAACTCCTCCGTCAGCTTCGCTGAAAGTTCCTTCAGCAGCTCCGAGCCATACGCTGCCCGCTTGGCGCCTTTTTGTTCATGCTCGACGATGCGGCGGCCGATTTCGAAGTTGGTAATCACCTGGAAGGTGTCCACCACGGTGGCCACGCCGCGCCGAGCGCTCTGGATGAGCTGGCGGACTTCGGTGAGGAGGGACGCGAGGCTGTCCGGCCTGGTCTTGGCCGGGGTGGTCGCTTTCTTCTTGGAGGAAGGCTTTTTCATGGATCGGGCTGCTGACACTCAAGTACCGGATTGGTCTTCGGCGAAATCGGAGGCGCGGTTTGGGTTGGGACACAAAACGATCATGGGACTGTTGTCGGCTGGAATGGCCGTTTCGGCAAGCCGAGGCTCGGTGGGCCGCAGCGATGCTCCATTCGTATCTCACACCGCCTTCGCCCGTCCGCGCCAGCGCTCGACGAGGGAGAGCAAGGTCACGAGCAGCGCCGGGAGGAAGGTTAGGGTGATCAGGGCGGTGAAGGCGAGGCCAAACAAGACGATGGCGCCGAGGCCGCGGTAGAGTTCCGTTCCTGCGCCGGGCAGGAGGACGAGCGGTGCGAGTCCCATCAGAGTGGTGAGGGTGGTCATGAGGACGGGGCGCATTCGGGCCGCCACGGCATCGCGCACGGATTCGAGAGCGGACAGGCCGGCATCACGGAAGTTTTCCATCGCCCGCTCGACGATGAGGATGGGATTGTTCACCGCCGTTCCGAGCAGGATGAGGAAACCGAGCATCGTGATCATGTCGAAGGGCTGGGTGATCGGCTCCAGCCCGATGGTGGGAAGCCAGGCGCCGATTTGATTCAACAGCCACAGCCCGCCGATGCCGCCGCTGATGCCGAGTGGCACGGTGAGGAGAATGAGGAAGGGATAACCCCAGTGGCGATAAATGATCACCAACTGCAGGTAGCAAAGCGCGACCGCGATCCACATGTTGCTACCGAGTGAGGCGCGTGTGGCTTCGAGCTGGTCACTCGCGCCGGTGAGCGAGACGGAGACGCCTTCCGGCAGCTGACCGTTTTGTCGCATGGGGCGGATGATGTCCTGGCGCACCCTGGCGACTGCTGTTTCCAACGCGATGGATCGCGGAGGAATGATGTAGAGGGTGACGGTGCGGCGTCCGTCCACGCGACGAATCTGGGCGGTGTCGACCTTCTCGGTGATGGTGGCCAGCGCTCCGAGCGGCAGCACGGTGCCCTGCGGCGTGTAGATGGGCAGGTCCGACAGACGATCCAGCGACTGGCTCTCGCCGGCGGTGCTGAAGAGGTAGATGTCGATCTTGTCGTCGTTGAAATAGAATTCGTCCACGTAGGCGCCGTCACTCAAGGCGGCGACGGCGAAGCCGTAATCACGAGTGTTGAAGCCGAGTTCGGCGAGCCGTTCCCAGTTCGGTTTGATCTCGAGCAACGGTTGGCCCAGCGTCAGGGACGAGGGCGTGGAATTGATCTGCGCATGGTCGAAGGTTTCGCGGGCGCGCTCGTAGATGTCGGCAGCGGCACGGTAGAGCGAAGGCAGATCGCGACCGCTCACATCCAGCGCGACCGCACGCGTGCCACCGTCGTTGCTGGAGATGATGGAGCCGCGTGTCGAAAAGGCGCGCATGCCCGGGAACTTGCGGAAGCGCTCGTTGATGATGTCCATGAAGGCATCGATGTGGCCGGGGTCCTTGGTGACTGCGATGACGCGCATGGATTCCGGCTGACCGATGAACGTGATGCGGCTCAGCGCGGGAATGGCGGAGGTGCCGGCGTCGAAATTGGCCGGGTCATCCTGCATGGCCGGAAGAAACTCCTTTTGCAGCTCGAGCGTCACGCGGTGCATCTCCTGCAGGCTGTAACCCGGCGGTGCGATCATGGTGGAGAAGGCCTTTGCCTCCTCGCCCTCAGGCAGATACTCGGCGGGCGGCGTCAGAAAAAGGAAGGCGCTGATGGTGACGGCGAGTGTCAGCACAAGACAGGCCAGACGACGACCGGCACCGCGCAGAATCCAGCCGATGAACGCCGGAACAGTCGGGCGGTGCGGCTTCCGTTTTTGGCGTGACTTGCTGTCGGGCAGATTCGCGTAGGCCACCGGCACGATGGCGACGGCCGTGACCATGGACATCAGGATGGAGGCGGAAATGGCGATGCCGATGTCGGAGAAAAGTTGCCCGGCTTCCTCATGCACGAACAACACAGGCAGGAACACCAGCACCGTGGTCATCGTGCCCGAAAGCACGGCGGCCCAGACGCTCATCACACCTTTTCTCGCGGCCTCGCGGCGACCGAGCCCCGATTGACGCTCATGCTCGATGCTTTCGAGAACGACGATGGTGTTGTCGATCGTCATGCCGATGGCAAAGGCGATGCCGGCCAGTGAGATCACGTTGATCGTGCGACCCAACAGCAGCAGTCCGATGAATCCCGCCACCACGCAGACGGGCATGCCGATCACGCCAATCAACGTCGCCGATCCCGAACGGAGAAACAGGAACATGACCAAGGCGGCGAGCACGGCACCGATGGCGATGTTTTGCACGACGTTGTCGATCGAGTTCTCGACGTAGCGCACGTCGTCGTTCGTCAGGTCAATCTCCAGGCCTTCGGGATGAAGGATTTCTTCATTGATGCGATCGATCTCCGGCAGAACTGCCTTCTTAATCGAGATCACATTGGAACCCGTCTGCCGGATCAAACTGAGGCGGATGTTCGGCTCGCCGTCGGAATACGAGATGCTGCGCAGTTCCGCGTGCCCGAGCTCGACACGGGCGATGTCCTGCAGGCGAACGATGGCATCGCCGCGTCGCGTGATGATGAGGTTTTTGAGGTCTTCGATATCCTTGTAGCGGCCGATGGTACGCATCAGGTAACGGCGCTTGCCGCTGTCCACATCACCTGCGGAGATGTCGATGTTGCGTGCGCGGATGGCTTCGCGCACATCGCCCAGGCTGAGTTTCCTTTCGGCGAGCTGCCCCGGCTCGATGTAGATGCGGATCTGGCGCTGGGCTCCGCCGCTGAGACTCACCTGGGAGACACCTTCGATTCGCTCCAGCGGCGGGCGCACGTGGTCGTCGACAAAATCGAGCAGCATGTTGATGTCGTGCCCTTTCGGATTTCCCGGCAGCGGGACAACGCGAAAGGACATGAACGCATGGTAGGAGAACGAATCGCTGCGCAGCACCGGTTCATCGACGTTCTCGGGATAAGCCGGCACCTGGCTGAGCGCGTTGTTGACCTCCAGCAGGGCGCTGTTCGTGTCTGTGCCGAAGGGAAACTCCAGTTCGATCTCGGCGCGTCCGGTGGAGGCGAGCGAGGTCATGCGCTGCAGGTTTGGCAGGCTGCGGAGATACTCCTCCTGCTCGATGAGGATCTCTTTTTCGATGTCCTGCGGCGTGGCGCCGGGCCACCGGGTGTCGATGGAAATGATGCGCGTCTCCAGATCCGGAATCATCTGCACCGGCACTCGCGTGGCGGCGACGATGCCGAGCAGCAGCACCATGGTCAGCACCACGGCCACCAGCGTGCCACGCTTGAGGAGATGATCGATCATTGCGGCTTCGGATTCGAACTCTCCGTGGTGAACCGGACGGGCTGTCCTTCCTTCAGTCCTTCATTGCCGCGCAGCACCACCTGCTCGCCGCCCGCCAAACCTTTGACGACTTCCGTCCATTCACCGAGTGCGCCTGCCGTCGTCACAATGCGCGACGTGGCGCATGGGATGCCGTCCTTGTCCTCCACCACCCAGACACGCGCCGTGCCATCGGGATAGCGCACCACGGCGTCGCGTGGGATGCGGACGCTGTCTCCGTCCACCAATTGATAGGCGATCTCCGCCGTGCCGGACATGCCGGGCGCGGCCAGTTTCTGGTCGTCGTCGATCTTGAGGCGGACGATAAAGGTGCGCGACACCGGGTTCTTGACGGGCACCTGCACATGAATGTGGGCCGTCAGCGGTTTGCGCGTCCAGGCATCGAGCGTGATCGTCGCCTTCTTCGCACCGGAGATGCGCGCCAGTTCCTCCTGCGGCACTTGGAGATCAAACCAGACATCGTCGGTGCCGACGAGTTCCAGCACCGGCGTGCCCGTGGCCACCCATTCACCTGCTTCGGTGAGACGCTCACTGATCACTCCCGGAAAAGGCGCCAGAACCTTGTGACGGTCGATCAACTCGCGCTGCTCCTCGATGCGGGCTTCGATTTGCAGCAGACGACTCGCCGCCACCTTGGAGTTTGCCAGTCGCGTTTCGGCTTCCGATTTGGGAAAGGCGCCGATCTTGGTGAGCTCGCGGATGTCCTGCACGAGCCGGTCCGCATTGGCCTGCTCGAGTTTCGCCTGGGCCAGTTCGGCCTGCAGCACGGCGAGCGAGAGCTGGGCCATTTTGGGGTCGAGCTCGAGAAGCACATCTCCTTGGGCAACGCGGCTGCCCGCATCGACGTTGAGCCGTGTCACCAGCCCGGCGGTTCGCGGAGAGAGCTTCGCCTGATGCCGTGCCGTCACCGTGCCGGTCAGTTGCAGCGTCCGGTCCATGCTTCCCGACTTCTCGGCGGTGACAAGGCTCACCAGCGCGGCCGTGTCCGCCGCTTGAACCAGAAGCGGCCCGACAAACAAGATGCCCAGCAATGAAACCTCGCGGGTCCATCGCCGGAGGCTGGAAAAGCGCTGCTTAAAAGAACGGTGCATCATCGGTGGGAAGTCCTTTCGCCGATAAGGCTGCGTTTCGCAAAAGGCTTTCAAAGCAGCGGGCCGCGGTTCGGCATGTGGCCATTCGTTACTTCGCGCCGGCTGGATAGCCCTGCCACACCCACTCCAGCGCATGCGGGAGGACCTGCGGCTTCGCTTCGCGAATGCCGTGGCCGTTGTTGAGGCAGAAGAGGTATTGGTAGTCGTAGCCTTTGGCCTTCAACACCTTCGCCATGCGGTGATTCGCCTCCACCCAGTCGTGCATGCCGTCGCGCATGACGTTGGGGTTGTAGTTGTCGCGATCACCGACGGCCATGAAGATGCGTAGCGGTTTCTTTTCGCTCTGCGGGATGAGTTTGTCGTGGAAATCCCACGCACCGCCGGGTGTCTCCGGATTGAAGGGCCACTGCTGGTTCACGAACGTGCCGGACGTCGTCAGCACGCGATGATACCACTCCGGGTGATACCAGGCCATGATGAGCGCTGCTGATCCACCCGAACTGCTTCCCATCACCGCACGGCCGTCGGGATTCTTGGTCAGCTTGATGTTGTAGTTCTTCTCCACCAGCGGCAGCACCTCGTGCTCGATGAACTCGGCATACAGGCCAGACATCGTGTCGTATTCGCGACCCCGCTCATGCCCCTGCGCATCGCCGCCGCCGTTGGCGATCAGGATGCCGATCTGCACAGGAATGCGCTTCTGCGCGATGAGGTTGTCGAGGATGGTCACGAGGTTCGCATCCGACTTTCCTTTCCCGGGGCCATCGTGTTTCACGATGAACGGAACCTCCGTTCCGGGCACGTATTGCGCCGGAATGTAAACGGTGATCGCCCGCTGATAATCGATCTCGTGCGTGTCCACGATCAGCGTCTTCGGATTGTTGGGATCGACCGTGCCGAACTCCTCCCGCGCGATCCCGGGATTGAAGCGCTGGCAGTCCTTCGAGTTCATGATGAACTGCTCCACGCGTCCCTTGGGCACGCCTTCGGTGACGTTGTTCTCCGGCGCCGCGACATACTCCGGGCCGACCACGTAATCGCCATTCGCATCCACCGGCGGATTCGCGCCCGGCTTTCCATCGAGCCGGATAAAAGGCGGAGCGCCGGGCCCATCGAAGGCACGCGTCGGCGGAGTCGGACGATCCGGCTTCTTCTCCTTGGGCTTCGCCTTGTCAGAATTCTGGGCCACAACGGGGATGGAAAGAAAGGCGGCCAAGCCAAGGCAAAGGGCAATTCGAATTCGGTTCATGCGGGAGGTGTTTGGAAGAGAAAGACAAAACGTCGAGGCCGCCGGTTTCCATCGCACCACGCCGACGAAGCCGCGAATTGGCAGAAGTAGCTTCGAGTGGCACTCGAAGCCGATGAGATGGGCTTTTCAGAGTCAGGGAAGCCTGCCTTGCCGAATCGGCTAAAAACGGCTATAATCGGCCAAGAAATCAGCCAAAACAGCCATGCTGCCCCCCGTTTTCACCATCACGCCCGAGATCCTCCGGCTCATCGCCGAACTGGACGAGTTCAAAGGCCAGTGGCGCATGATCCGCAGTCTCTCGCCCGAAAAACTGACTTCCTTGCGCAAGGTCGCCACCATTGAGAGTGTCGGTTCCTCCACCCGCATCGAGGGTTCCAAGCTCACCGACCGCCAGATCGAGGATCTGCTCGGTCGTCTGGACATCACCGAGTTCAAGACGCGCGATGAGCAGGAGGTCGCCGGATACGCCTATGTCATGGATCAGGTGTTCGATGCCTTCGAGCAGATTCCCGTCACGGAGAACATGATCGGCCAGCTCCATCAGGACCTCCTGCGCTACAGCACCAAGGACGAGCGCCACCGCGGCCACTACAAGACGCTGCCAAACCATGTCGCCGCCTTCGATGCGGATGGAAAGGAGATCGGCATCGTCTTCCAGACCACCTCGCCATTCGACACGCCGCGCGAGATGGAGGTCCTCGTCGCCTGGTTCACCAAGGCCGAACGCGAACGCTCCCTGCATCCGCTGCTGCTCATCGGCAGCTTCATCGTCGTCTTCCTCGCCATCCATCCGTTTCAGGACGGCAATGGCCGCCTCTCCCGCGTGCTCACCACGCTCATGCTCCTGCGTGCCGGGTACGCCCACGTGCCCTACAGCTCGCTGGAGAGCATCATCGAGGCCTCCAAAGAAGGCTACTACCGCGCTCTCCGCCGCACCCAGACCACGCTCACCGCTGACAAGACCGACTGGGAAGCCTGGCTCATGTTCTTCCTCCGCTCCCTCGTGAAGCAAAAGGATGTCCTCGCCAAAAAGATCGCCATCGAAGACACGGGCACCGAAGACCTCCACCCGCTCGCGAAGAAGATCCTCACCCACTTCGCTGATCACGAAACGCTCACGCTCAGACAACTCGTCCAACTCACGAAGGGAAAACCCAGCACACTCAAGCTGCGCTTAAAGGAACTCGTGCAGCAAGGTCACATCCTGCCGAAAGGACAGGGGCGCGGGGCGCATTATGTGAGCACCCACTAAGACTAAATCAATCAACTGCTCGATCATGGCCCTCTTCAATTTGCTGGCGATAAATAACTTTGAACTGGTGCGCGAGTTTAGGCCGAGTGAAATCGACAAATGTGTCGTCAAGACTGTGCGTGCTTTGGATGAAAGAGAAGAAATGGAACCATGGATTCAGTCGATTCTGTTTGATACGAACCATACTCCGCACGGCCCATCTGAGATTGTCGACATTCTAACCCATAAGATGACAGTGAGTGATCGAGTTGGGATGTCCGCCTTCATCTTGAAAGGCCGCTCTTTTGACACAGTCCGCCCCAAGCATGTCGCCCACCAGATCATGCGCTTAGAGCGAATCAAAGACCTCAGTTTTGCAGTTCTTGCAGCTTCAGGAAACATGCTGGATGAAGTTAAGGAACAGTTTGTCGCGATGTGTTCGAGACTCGGAGTCGACTACTGCATTCTTGACGCCCACGACCTCGCTCGACTGTTCGTCGCTTACGGGTTCATTTGCCCCAGAGACGGATCAAAGACACATGCAGGACGTTGTGATTGCGGATACTCAAGCAAGAACAAGGTGTCGAATGTTCTTCAACAGGAAGCATTGAGGGCATTGCGCGACTGCCATGAATTGAACCAGCGTTCTGCGGTTGTCATTCTGCCAACTGGCGCAGGGAAAACCCGCTTGGCAGCTATCGACATTCACCGAACAGGAGCAAAGCTAGTTTTGTTTGTGGCGCACACTCATGAAATCCTCGAATCAGCGGAAGAGCAGTTTCTCGAGGTGTTCTCACAGCAGGATGTTCAACGGTTTGACAAGCAGCCTTCACCCCTCCTGCTCAAGAGGGTAAACTTAATCACCATTCAGTCGCTCGCGCTCAATTTAACTGCGTTCTCGAACCACACCGTCGATTATCTCGTGTTTGATGAGTTCCATCATGCTCCAGCGCCAAGCTATCGCGCCACACGGGATGCTCTTCGTCCAAAATTTCTGCTCGGCTTGACCGCAACTCCTTTCCGTGCTGACCGGCAGGATGTTCTAGAGCTCTGCGATAACAACATTGCCGTTTGCTATGAGATGCGTCAGGGAATTGAGTTTGGAGTATTATGCCCATACCACTATTTCGGCTGCTTTGACGATGTCGACTATTCGAATATCCAGCACAACGGCCATCATTATGACGTCACAGATCTCGAGCGTGCACTTATAATTCCAAAACGAGACTCAGCGATCATCGAAAAGTGGAAAGAGAAAGCTGATGGCAGTCCAACTTTGGCATTCTGTTGTTCACAACGACACGCCATTCGAATGGCAGAGGCGTTTAACGCATCTGGAATTCCATCTGCCGTTTATATATCTGATACGCAGAGGGAGCTCCGTCAGAGGCTTCGAGAAGACCTCCGTAAAGGCAAGATAAGGGTATTGTGTGTCGTCGACGTTCTGAACGAGGGTGTGGATATGCCGTTTGTGGAATGCCTGCTTTTTCTCCGGCCTACTGACTCAAAGCGTATCTTTATTCAACAGTTGGGGCGTGGCTTGCGCCGGTTCGTGGGGAAGCGACGCTGCGTGGTCATTGATTTCATCGGCAATTTCAAGAATGCTTACAGGGTGGTGGAGAATCTTGGTTTGGAGCCGTCCGATGACGAAGACCCTTTCTTCTATAGTTCGGGCGGCATGAACTATCGTGATGTCCTCAAACTGCCACTTGGTTGTGAGGTGGAGTTTGACGAACGAGTGATAAGCGTGTTTGGCGATCAAACCCTAAATCCGGCTTTTGCAACCCGTCGGAACATCGCTAACATTCTTCGTCATCAATATCGCAAACTCGCTATGCGATTGGGGCATCTGCCAACACGGAAAGAGCTGGATCGAAACTGCATTCTTGGCTCGAATTTCTACATTGACGTGTTCGGCTCTTGGGAATCATTTCTGCAAGAGATGAAGTCTGCCTGATAGTCGAACCTGTGGAGATTCCTCTGAGCAATCCACTTTAAGTGAGTCGATGAGTGCTACGGATCGGCAGATTGGATCATGAGTCGGATCACTGGAGATGGCCATCCGTATCGAGTCGTAGGTTGGCGAGTTCGATGAATAAATCACCAAAACACTCACCCCACCTTCAGCGCCCCGATCTCGTCGGTGCTGTCGGCGAAGCGGGGCATGTTCAGGCCGAGCAGGCGGGCCTGGGTGAGCCAGAGATTGGCGAGCGGGGTGCCTTCTGGCATGTTGATGTGTTTGCCGGAGGCGACGCGCTTTCCGCCGCCGGCGACGATGATGGGCAGGTCGTTGTATTGATGCGTGGAACCGTCGCCGAGACCGGAGCCGTAGGTGAAGAGGGTGTTGTCGAGCAACGAGGTGCCGTCGGGCTCCTGGGTCGTGTCCATCTTCTGCACGAGGTAGGCGAACTGCTCCATGTGGAAGCGGTCCACCTTCAGCAGGTCGTTGATCATCTTCGTCTGGTTGTGCGACATCTGATGATGGCTCTTCGGTTCCTTGAAGAGGCCGTCGAACATGTAGGGCGTGTCCCAGCGCTCGGGGCCGACCATGAAGGTGGCCACGTTGGTGAGTCCGGTTTGCAAGGCGACGACCATCAGATCGCCCATGAGGCGGATATACTCGCCGCGTGGCAGGTAGGCGTCGGGCGGTTCGTCGAAACTCACCTTGGCGAGTTCGGCCTTCATCTTCTCCAACCGGTCCATCTGTGTTTCGATGGTGCGGATGGATTCAAAGTACTCGGCAAACTTCTGTCCGTCTTGGTAGCCGAGTTCGCGCTTCAGCGAGCGCGCGTCGTCCAGCACGAGATCGGTGATGTCGCGATAGCGGTCGATCTCCTGCGTCGAAAACAGTCGGCGATACATCCGGCGCGGATCGCGGATCGACGGCGCGAGATGGCCGGTGCCATACCAGGAGATGTTGTCGAAGTAGATCGATTCCTTGTTGTCCTTGTGGCTGTTGCAGCTGAACTCCAGCGTGCGGAACGGCGTGTTCGTGCCGATCTGATCGGCCACGAGATGATCCAACGTGCGGTCCAGCGGCCAGGCGCTGCCTTTGATCGTGTAAGGTTCTGCGCTGCTGAGATAGCACGACGCGCACTGCGCATGCACGTCCGTGCCCTGCTGAAACGTGCGGTCCATGCCGGTGATCAGCGTGACCTTGTGCTTTATCGCCTCCAGCGGCTGCATCGTCGGCGTGAGCTTGTCGAGCGGCTTCACGCTGAAGTTGGGATCTTGCTTGCCAAGCGACTGCATCACACCGCCGAGATTGCCCTTGGGAATGACATCATGGGCTTCGCCGGGGAAGAAACCGCGGCGCACCACGCCGATCGGCACATAAAAATGCGCCATGCGTTGTGCGACCTTCGCGCCGGGCGCCGCCACGCCGGCACTTTCCAGCCACGGCAGCGCCAGGGCGGTGCCGCCCAGGCCGCGGAGGAAGTGTCGTCGTGAGGAGGTTCGCATGTGAGTGAGGCAGTTAACGTCCGGTCGCACCGGATGCTTCCGCCAACTTCGGACTGGTCTTGGTCTGAAACGGTTCGCTCAGGACCACCTGCTTGATCAGCGTCTGGAACTTGTAGCCGTCCTTCGCCGTGGCCTGCGCGATGTGATCGAGCGCGATTTGATCCGCAGGGCCGAGTTCACGTGCGAGCGCGAAGGTCAGCAGATGCCCGGCGAGTGCGCGGGTGAAGCGGTCCTTCTCGGCGAGGATGGCGTCTTTGAACTCGATGACGCTGTTGAACGGATGCTTGCGAAACAGGGTGCCCTGCATGTCCACCTCGCGGTCGTTTTCATACTGGGTGCGCCAGCGACCGACGGGATCGTAGTTCTCCAGCGCAAAGCCAAGCGGATCGATCTGCTCATGACAGCCGCGGCAGTCGGCGCGTTCACGATGTTTGGAGAGGCGCTCGCGCAGCGTCAGGTTCTCCTCGCCAGCGGCGGGCTTCTCGTTCAGCGGCGGCACATCCGCCGGCGGCGGTTTGGGCGGGTTGTTGAAGATCACGCTCGCGATCCACGCGCCGCGTGTGATCGGCTTGGTGCGATCCGGGCCGGAGGTCATCGTCATCACCGCCGCGTTCGTGATCACACCGCCGCTGCGGCGATCCGTCACCGGCATGCGTTTGAACTTCAGCGCGCTCACAGTGTCGCCCAATTCGCTTTTTTCCGCCGCCTGCAGGCCCAGTTCCGCGTAGCACTTTTCCAGCAGCGGCGAGCGATAGGTGAAGTCGGAATCGACGAGCTGTGTGACGGGCCGGTTCTCGATGAGGATCGTTTCAAAGAGCAGCAGCGGCTCCAGCATCATGTGCATGCTGGTGCGATACTTGGCGAAGTAGAAGTCCGGGAACTTGTCCGGATTGGGGATTGACGAGATGATGCGTTCGAGCTGCAGCCACTGCGACGGGAAGCTGTCGCAGAAGCGCTTCAGTTTCCGGTCCTTCATCAGGCGTTCCAACTGCGCTTCAAGAACCGCTGGCTCCTTCAGTTCGCCCTTCGCCGCAAGTTCGAGCAGCGTTTCATCCGGCAGGCTACCCCACAGGAAGAACGACAGACGCGAGGCGAGTTCGAAATCATCGATGTTCTCCGCAACCTCGCTCGAACCGGACTTGTCATAGAGATACAGAAACCGCGGCGATGCAATCGTAGCGGCGGCGATCGATTTCATCGCCTCTTCAAAGGCGACGCCCGCATCAAGCTGACGCAGGACATGACCGGCGTAGCGGTCGAGCAGTTCGGCCTCAACCGGTCTGCGGAAGGCCTTACTTAGAAACGGCTCAAGCCGAAGGTGCACCTCGCTTTTCACATCCTGCGTCTTGGACGGCGCTTCAAAGAAAGCCTTCCAGATGCCGACGGATTTCGGCGTGAAGTCCGGGCTCTGCGTGATCGACTGACCCAGCGTTAGAAACGCCTCCATCAGCAGCGGCGAGAGTGAAAGATGATCCGCCTGATTGTCGAAGCCGTGCTCGGCACGCAAGTCCTGCGGAAACGCAGCCACGCCGTCGAGACGACGCTCGATCAGCTGTGATTTGCCGAGCGGCCGGCTGCCGACGGAAACGACATCTGCCATCCTGCCGCTCGCTGGTTGGAAGTAGTCCTTGTGCTCGCGCAGCATGCGCTCCGGCAGTGTGAAGACGACGCAGTCGAGGTCGAAGAGATCGGTGACGGCGTTGTTATATTGAAAGCGGTTCATCCGCCGGATCGGCGTCGCCGCGTAGGCCTTCGTTCCGATGACGGATTCGTGGCGAAGCGTCTCGAGATCGGCGAGCAGCTGTGTTCGCACGCCTGCTTTGAGCTGCGGCTCGTCTTCCGGCGGCATCTCCTGAAAATCGATCGCCTCAATGATCTTCTGCAGCCGTTCCGGATCCTTCTTTAATTCAGCCACGCTGGCGATTTCCAGCAGGTTCAGTTTGCCCTTCACCTTGCCGTTTTCGCCATGACAGCGGACGCAGCTCTCGCGAAACACCGGCAGAATCGACTCGCGATCCTGGCCGAAGAGAGAGGAGCTCAGTGAGATCGTGATGAGAAGAGTCCGGCGCATCGATCCAACGACTGCTACTTGGCCGCCGCCTTGGGCTTCTTCGGCGGAGGAGCTGTGCGCGGTGTGAGGAATGAATCCACTAGCGCCTTGTCGGCATCGCATTTTGCGCCACCGGCAGGAATCTCGACGCCAGCGCTCCAGAGGATGCCGTTGATGACCAGCTTGCGCATGCCGTCGAGCTCCCACGCCGAGTGCGCGTCGAGACCGCTAAAGCTGAACGAACGACCGCCGCCCGCACGGTCGAAAGTCCACGACACGATGTCTTTGTCGCCGCCCTCCGGCGATCCGAGCGCTTCCTTGCCCGACCAGACGAGCGGCGTGATGCCCTTCATTTCGGCCGGAAACTTGAGATGATTCAGCCAGCCGTCATTGATCTTCCAAGGAGTCACGCCGCGCGAGATTGGATGTTCGGGGAACTTGTCATGCACGCTGTCCCAATGACCGCGGCTGGAGAGTGCGTTGTAAACTCCGCCGGTCCAGTCTGCCGACTGCTTCGCGAACTCGGGCGTGAACTCGACGGCCTGATGAATGTTCACGAGGCCCGTCTTGCCATCCGCCAGTTTTTGAACCAGAGCCACATGCTCCGGAGTCGCGAGATAGGCCTGCTTGCCGCCGCCGTCGGTGTAAAACACGACCGCCGCCGCCCCTTCAAAGACGGACTCATCCGCCGGCCATTCCTTTTCGACGAGCACCGCCTCGACGCCCGGCGTCTGCTTCAACAGCACCTGCATCAAACGGCATCCACCGAGGTAGTCATGATGCCCCACCTTGTCGACCTCCTTCACCTGTCCGGCGACGAGGACGATTTTGACGCTGTCTGCTGCGGGAGACAAGACGGCGGAGCATGTGAATGCGGCGAGGGCGAGCAGGGTGCGGGGGCTTGGGATCATAAAGGGTCGGAAATGAGACGCGTGATTAAACGCGGCAGATGGTGAGAAATGTCGCAGGATGTGGCACTCTGAGAAACATGCCTCCATTGATTCGCCCCTGGTATTGGCCCGCGAAGGGACAGCCCGAAAGAACAGAACCCTTCACATGGATCGTAGAGGGCGTCATCGCCGCATCCTGGTGGCCGGACCCGTATGTCTTCGACCTCTACGAGGAAAACAATATCCGGGTGGTCGTGAATTGCTGCGAGTTCGACAACCGCCAGGATGTGCCGAGTCAGTTTTCGTATCATCACATCAACGTGCCCGACTATGGCGTGCCGACCGATGCCCAGATCGAGCACTTTGTGAACCTGATGGATGAGCACCACGCCGCCCGCGAAGCGGTGGTCGTGCATTGCGTGGCCGGTTGCGGCAGAACCGGGCAGTTCATCGTCGCATGGTGCGCCAAGGCAGGCTTTATTCCTGCTGACACGGATCCCGTTCAATGGATTCGCTCCCGCCGCAAATGCTGCCTGGAAACCCATGAGCAGACGAACTGCGCCAAACGGTGGATGACCAAGTATCGGCGGAGTTGAAGGCCAAGGGGATTGGGGTGCGCAAGATCACGCCGTTGCTGCTGCGTACGAACTGTTGCCACCATGACACGATTCTCGTTTCCCATCCTCGCCGCGGTCCTCGGCTGCCTGCTTTCCGTCCGCGCCGAAGTGATCCCCGTTCCGGACACCATCACGCCCGTCAAGCTCCCGGGCGCAAAGCCGCGGAACGTCGTCTTCATTCTTTCCGATGATCATCGCTACGACGCGATGGGGTTCATGGGCAATCGGTTCGCCAAAACGCCGCAGATGGATGCGATGGCAAAGAACGGCGCCCATTTGAAGAACGCCTTCGTCACCACGTCGCTCTGCTCGCCGAGTCGTGCTTCGATCCTCACCGGACTTTACACCTTCCGGCATCGCGTGATCGACAATCAACGGATGGTTCCGGCGGGCACGCAGTTCTTCCCGCAGTATCTGCAGGCCGCGGGCTACGCCACGGGATTCATCGGCAAATGGCACATGGGCGCTGACAAGGACGATCCGCGTCCCGGCTTTGATTACTGGGTCAGCTTCAAGGGGCAGGGGCAGTACTATCCACCGAATGACAACTACACAATCAATGTGAACGGCCAACGCGTGAAGCAGGACGGCTACATCACCACGCTGCTCACGAAGCATGCGCTGGAGTTTCTGGGTCAGCAGACCGACCGCGATAAGCCCTTCTTCCTCTACCTCTCGCACAAGGCCGTGCACGGTCCTTTCACACCCGAGCCGAAGTACAAGGGCTTGCTGGCGAATGTGCCGTTCAAGCTGCCGGCGTCGAGTGCGTTGCAAACCGACAACTACGCCAACCGGCCGCGCTGGCTGCTCGACCAGCGCAACAGCTGGCACGGCATGGACTTCCCGCTCTACTCCACGGACAGCATGGAGTCGCTTTACAAGGCGTATTGCGAATCGCTCATCTCCGTCGATGAGAGCATCGGCGCCGTGATGAACCAGCTCAAAAAAATGGGCGTTTACGACGACACGCTGGTCATCTACATGGGCGACAACGGCTACATGTTTGGCGAACACGGCTTGATCGACAAACGCGTCGCTTACGAGACCTCCAGCCGCGTGCCGATGCTCATGCAGTGCCCGAACTTGATCAAAGGCGGCACCGTCGTCGAGGAGGTCGTCGCCAACATCGACGTCGCTCCCACCGTGATGGAGGCGATGGGACTCAAGAAGCCGCCGCACATGGACGGCGAGAGCTTCCTGCCGATCGCGCAGGGACGCGAGATCCCGTGGCGAGACTATTTCCTCTACGTGTACTACTGGGAACCGAACTACCCGCAGACGCCGACGCATTTCTGCCTCCGAGGCGACCAGTTCAAATACATCACCTACTACGGCCTGTGGGACACCGATGAGTTGTTCGACATCCAGGCGGACCCGAACGAGCAGCACAACCTTATCCACGACCCCGCCTTCGCGAAGACGAAGAAGGACATGCAGGACCGGCTGTATGCGATGATGGCCGATCTCGGCGGCATGGAGATTCCGATGAACCCGCCGCGTGGCAACCAGCAGAACAAGCGCCTGCGGGCCAAAGGAGGCGCCAAAGCAGCCGACTTCCCCGAAGCCTTCATCGTCGATGATCCGCCGCAGAAGGGCGGGAAGTAAGACGCCGGGGCGCTTCCTACTTGAGCGCTTTCTGTTTCAACGCGGACTCGATGCTCGCCATCACCTGGGCGGCCAGTTTGGTTGAGCCTTCCTTCGTGTAGTGCACGTTGCCGGGACCGACGAAGAGTTCGGGACCGAAAGCCTTGGTCGTGGCATAGAGATCGTCGATGAGAACGCCGTGTTTCTTCATCACGCGTTCGGCAACGACATTGTATTTCGCATCGTCGCCGACGAAACGTCCTGCTTCGCCTTCCGGCACCACCGTCGTCGTGGCGAAGATCAAAGTCGCACCCGTGGCCTTCAGGCGTTCGACGAGCGTCTCGAGGTTCTTTTCATACTCGGGCAGCGGTACCGAAAGCGTGCCCTTCACCTTGTCGCGATGCCCTTGTTCCTTTGACTCCGGATTGCGATAGCACAGGTCGTGCAGGCCCCAATTGAAGTGAATGACATCCCAGGGCCCGCCGGCGATCCACTTGTCGAGATTGGCGATCCCTGCCTGCGTGTTGCCACAGTTGGCTTTAGGGCGTGAGACAACGACTTTGCCCTTCATGCCTTCGACCACGAGCGGCGTGTAGCCGATGGAGATCGAGTCGCCGAGGATCAGGACCTTTGGCAGCGCGGCATCTGCGGCAGGAAGTTGCGTTGCGCTTATCGCGATGGCGATCAGCATGGAGAAGAATGATATACGAGTCATAGGGTGATGAAGGGTTTGGTTTACTTCTGGTAGTCGGCGCCGGTGAGGCTCTTCAGCACGCTGTCCTGCCACGCGTGCAGATTGGTCTTCAGCGTCTCGACCTCTTCGGGCTGTTTCTTCGCCAGATCGGTCGTTTCAGCAGGGTCGGCTTTGAGGTCGAAGAGCTCGACCTTCGGATCGCCTTTCTTCTGTTCGTGAATCACGAGCTTCATGTCGCCGTCGATGATCGCACGGGGTCCGAGGTAGTCGGCGTCGGTGATGGTGGGGTGCTTGAAGTTGGTGAAGTTGCGCGTGGCGATGCCGCCCATCTTTTTGACGAGCGGCGTGGTGCCTTTCTGCAGCTCGGGATTGATGTAGGGCTCGCCCTTGGCCTGGCCGATTTCACATGCCCAGAAGTAGAGCGGATTCGAACGGGCGGTCATCTTGCCGTCGATCAGGGGCAGGAGGTCTATGCCGTCGATCGGACGCGATGGTAGCGGCTGGCCGGTGATGGCGCAGAGCGTGGGCAGCAGGTCGCTCGTGCTGGCGCGGACCTTCGTGCTGCGGGGCTTTGGCACGCGTGCAGGCCATTCGATGAGGCCGGGCACGAGAATGCCGCCGTCATAGACCTGGCCTTTGACGCCGAGATGCGGGCGGACGAGCGAGCCGTCGGCGGAGGTGCCATTGTCGCCGCAGTAAAACAGCAACGTGTTTTCGCGCAGTCCCTGTGCGGCGAGAAACTTTCGCAGCGTGCCGATGGAACGATCCATGGCGGTGATCTCGGCGTAGCGCTCACGCAGCACCTCGCCCTGAGGTCGCGTCGTTTGCCCGCCGGTTTCGTTGGAGGTGAGCTTGACCTTCTTGTCGGCGTATTTGGCCGGCAGATCGTCGTAGAGCGCGAGATCGGCGGGCAGTCCGCTGTAAGGTTCGTGCGGCGAACCAAACCACACGACAGCGAAGAACGGTTTCGTCTCATTCTTCGCGCGTCCGATGAATTGCGTCAGTTCGTCGATCAGGATCTCGGAGCTTTCGCCTTTGAAAACCTGTGGCGGACCGCCGTTGCGAGAGAAGGAGGGGTTGAGCTCAAAGAAGTTGTCATGCGAAAGCCATTCGTGGAAACCCATCTTGCCCGGGTTCACCGGCGCTTCCGCTTTGACCGCGCCGAGGTGCCATTTGCCCAGATGCATGCAGTCGTAGCCCGCCTTGGTCATGATGTGCCCGCAGGTGATTTCCTCCGGACGGAAGGACCAGCCGGGCGCGAAGGTGCCCATGCGATTCGGATGCCGGCCCGTCATGAAACTCGCACGCGTCGGCGAGCAGCTCGGATGACCCGCGTAGAAGTTTTCGAACTTGAATCCGGTCGCGGCCATCTCATCGAGCACCGGTGTTTTCACATGCGGATGTCCGTTGTAGCCAGTCTCCTCCCAGCCGTGATCGTCGCCCATCAGCAGGATGACATTGGGCTGCGCGGCAACAAGCGGCAATGCGGAGAGAAGAAGAATCACCGCGCAGGCGCGGAAGCAAAGGTGGTTCATGGCAAAATCGAACGTGCCGCGGCCAGACGTTCCTTCCAGTTAATCGACCGATCCCTCATCTACCCATGAGGACGCGCGGATTCGGCGATCGGGTTGTTGTCACGCTCGCCTTGAGCAAGGTGCTGCCGCTGGTGTGAGGTGTCGTGAGGCCGCTTGATGGCTGCGTCTGAAGGCGTCAATGGTTCGCTGAAGAGCAATCGGGGTCCGTAGTGAAACAAAGATCCCGATGAGCAACACGATCGCGGCAACCAAAAACGACCATCTCTGACGTCTGGTATATCGTGGCCTGGATCTCCACGTCGAGCACACGGCACCGAGCATCATCACGGCAGTGAAAACACCAAGATAGAACGAAGCCGCCGAAAGGAAGGGCGACGTTCCAAAGTGGAACACCTCACCTCCGATCCCCGATACCTGTCCCCCGCCTTCCCACGTGGTCGTCATCATAAACGCATTCCAACAGGTGGTGTTGATCACCAAATAATGGGCTCCGAGTATGACCACCCATGATTCCGTCGCAGGGCGCAATCGTGAGATGCCTGCCGCTAGCGCGATGAATCCCAGAAACAGGATCCAGAACAACTCTGGAAAGGTCCAACTGATGCGCATGTATCGGTGATAAGGTTGGCGACCTAGGACCAGACACAACCCTCATTCGTCTGTCAACACGGCGAATCTTGACAGCACGCCGGACAGGTCGCATCACTCGCGCGCATGTCTCCCGCCTCCCACGCTGAAATCAGCTCCCTCATTCGTCATCGTCGGTCGATCAAGCCGGTCGATCTGGATCCGGGACGCACGGTGGACCGGGCATTGCTCACTCAAGTGCTGGAGGATGCAACGTGGGCGCCGACGCATGGCTTGACGGAGCCGTGGAAGTTCATCGTGCATCAAGGCGCGGCGCGACAGCGGCTCGGGGAGGCGATGCAGCGGATTTATCTCGAGACGACACCGGCCGCCGAGTTCCGCGAGGATAAACTCAAGAAGATGGGCGAGAACCCGCTGCTCGCACCGGTCGTGATCGCGTGCGTGATGGAGCGGCGTGGCGGCGCGAAAATTCCTGAACTGGAGGAAATCGAAGCAGTGGCCTGCGCCCTGCAAAACCTGCAGCTCTCTGCCACGGCGGCCGGACTTGGCTGCTACTGGTCATCGCCTCCGCTGCTCGGCACGCGCGAGTTTGCAGACTGGCTGGCGATCGGTGCTGAAGACCGTTGCGTGGGACTGATTTATCTCGGCTGGCCACGTGAAGGACTGAAGTGGCCGCGCAGCGTGCGCCAGCCGGTGGAATCGAAAACGAGGTGGTGTGATGATTGAATGGCTCAACGACGCCTGGAGCGCGACGGCGGACTTTTTCACGACGATGCCCTGGGAGATGTGGGGCGTATGGATGCTGACGATCTGCCTGCTGATCGTCGGCCTGATCGGTTCCGTGGTGCCGTTTCTTCCGGGGCCGCTGCTCATCTTCGTGGCGGGAATCATTCACACCGTGCTGCGGCCCGAATCGGCCATGGGCATGTGGGGTCTGATCATTTTCTCACTGCTGCTGGTCATCGCCTATGTGTTGGATTTCGTCAGCGGTGCACTGGGGGCACGCTGGTTCGGTGCGAGTCGCTGGGGCATCGCGGGTGTTTTCATCGGCGGCATCGCGGGCATGTTCTTCATGCCGCTGGGACTGGTGCTCGGTCCGCTGATCGGCGGCATCGCTTTTGAACTGCTGTTTGCCAAGAAGCGCCTGCAACCTGCGGCGAAATCCGCCTGGGGATCCCTACTCGGGACGGGCGTGGGTCTGGTGCTGAGGCTGGTGGTGTCGTGCGCGATGATCGCGACGTTTCTGATCGACGCGTTGGTGTGGTGAGGTGGTGGAACCCATTCACGCCTTCCCCTGCAGCAGCATCTTGACGCCGAAGACGACGAGGATGGTGCCGAAGATCCTGGAGAGCGTTTCGTTGCTCATGCTCTTGAGCCAGCCGGCGCCAAAGTAGGCGAACACGGATGCGGAGACAGCGGTGATCGCGGCGACTTTCCAATCGACAAATCCCGAACGTGCATTCTGCGTGGTGGCCATGAGGGCGGTGGGAATGATGATGGCAAGGGAGGTGGCGACGGCGGTCTTCTGCTCCAGTTTGAGAAAGAACACGAAGGCCGGCACCATGACTACGCCACCACCGACACCACAGAGAGAAGCGATGATGCCACTGAGGATGCCGATGAGCAGACAGGTGAGAATGGTGGAAGTGGTCATCGCGGGATCAGCGTGATTTGCGCGCCAGGATGCCGACGAGCAAGCGCTCCAGCACGAGCTTCGGATCGAGTGACGAGGTCACCAGTTTTGCGTTTGCGGCGAGGCAGGCTTTGTAGGCGGTATGGAGTTCGTCGAGCGTGAAGTTCCCCGTCTCCGGCAGCGCGAGGAACATTGGATACGCGTTGAAGCCGGTGCCGTCCTTCTTGCGGGGAAGATGTCCGGTAGCGGACGAGGGCAGCCCTTCGAGGGATGCACAGAAACCCGAGTAGTTGAATTTGTTGAGCTTGTAGCGCGAGCCGAGATCCTTGATGAGCAGGAGACTGCGCACGCGCGGGACAATGGCGGCGAGCAGCAGGCCGATGGCGTTCTGGCCCTGATACATGAGCGTTCCGAGCAGTTCGAGCGCGCGCGACAGATCGCGCTTTCCGATCGCATTGCCGAGATCCCACAGCACACCCGCACGGCTCATGGAGACGAGGCCCTGCACCGTCTTGAGTCCGGCGCGACGGCGCTCGCCGAGATACAGGTCGATTTTTTCGAGCTCGTTCTCCATCTGGCGCGTGTCGTCGCCGGCCATCTGCACGAGCAGTTCCAAAGCTCCGGTTTCAAAGGTAATGCCGAGTTCCTTCGCCTTGCGCGAGGCCATGGCGAGCACGGGTCCTTCCCACCCAGCGCGGGAGGTGTCCGGCTTGTCGAACACTTCGAAATTCGCGAGCTTGGACAGTCGCTTGTAGGAATTGCGGCGCTTGTCGATGCCGGTCGCGCTGATGACGAACTGCACGTCGTTCCCGAGTCCGCCTTCGACGACATTGACGATACGTTCAAAACCGTTCACCGCATCCTGACCGCGACCGGCGCCAGAGTCGGCCAGGAAATTCGCGTTCTTCAGCCACACGACTTTCGTGCCGCCGAAGAAGGGCAGCGTCTGTAGCGCCATGCAGACGTTGCCGCAGATTTGTCCGGCGTGATCGGCATTGTCCGCCGTGCCGTCGATGATGTCGTTGCCGAAGTCGCCGGCATCCGGCGGTGTGAGACTACGGACCAGCGCGAGCGCCGCTTCCTTCACCCGCGCTTCATCGCTGCCGAGCAGGACGTTTACTTGGCTGGTGGTTTTCTTTTTCGGCGGCGGCATGGGTTTCACGGATGGAGCAGGAATCACACGGCTTCAAGCCTGCGCCGGTTGCAGGCTTGACTTCCGCCCGCCGATTTGATGAAATCCTATTCAATCAATCCAACCATCCTATGAAAACAAACATGATTAGGGCGAAGGTTTCTGTTTCCACGGCTGCATTTTTTGCGGCCTTTGTTTTGATCACGGCTTCCGTCACGGCGGAAGATCTCAACGCGGTATTCAAACAGGGACGTGCGGCCTTCTACCGGAACGACTACGCCACTGCTTATCAGTTGCTCTCACGCGTTGCCGCGGCCAACCCGAAGCACACCGAGACCAACAACATGCTGGCCTTCATACGGGCGAATCACAAAATCGACGAAGGCACGCTGAAAAAGCAGTATGACGCGGTGATGCTGCCGAAGGTGGACATGCAGGACGTGACGCTCGCCGAAGCAATCGACGGACTCCGGGTGCTGTCCAAGAATGCCAGCGGCGGCAAGGTCACGCCGAACTTCATGATCAAAGGAGCGGACCTCGGGGAACGAAAACTGACCCTGGCACTGAACAACATTCCGCTGACCGAAGCGCTGACCTACATCACCCAGTTGACGAACACGAAGGCGACTTACGACAAGCATGTGGTCATCATCACCGGCATGGCGGATGTGCTGACGTCGAGTGTCGAAACCGACGTAAAAGATTCAAAATGAATGATTTAGGCGCACAAGCGCCTCATATCAGTCATTGAAGAAGTGCCGCCCGGTCTGGCCGGCTTCGGTCTGGTTGTCCACTTCCCAGTACACGTCTTCGAAGATCGTTTCCGGCTCTGGATAGGGGCTGGACTTGGCGAACTCGGCCGAGTCTTCGGCTTCCTTCTGCGCTTCCTTGTCGATCTTTTTGAGCTCTTCCTCGGTGGCGACACCTTCGTTGAGAAGGTTGCGCTTCCACACCTGGATGGGGTCGTGCTCGTTTTGGAATTTCTCGACCTCTTCCTTGGTGCGGTACTTGAACTTGTTCGCGTCAGCCACGGAATGGCCTTCCCAGCGGTAGGTGGCGATTTCGAGGATGCTCGGCTTTGACTCGCTGTGCGCCCGCTCGATCGCCTTGCCGACCCCGGCGCGGACTTCGTAAATGTCTTCGCCGTTGAACTGCTCCCAAGCCATGCCGTAGCCTTCGGCACGCTTGGCGAGGAAGTCCACATAGGCGGAAGAACGCTGCTGGCTGGTGCCCATCGAGTAGCCGTTGTTTTCGATGACATAGATCACCGGAAGATCCCAGAGCTCGGCGAGATTCAGTGATTCGTGGAAAGCACCCTGATTCACCGCACCGTCACCGAGGAAACAAAGGGCCGCGCCTTTGACGCCGCGATATTTGAGACCATAGGCGAGGCCCAAGCCGAGGGGAGTCTGGCCGGCCACGATGCCGTGACCTCCCCAGTAGTTCTTGTCCGGGGCGAAGTAATGCATCGAGCCACCCTTGCCGCGGGAGCAGCCGGTAGCCTTTCCAAAGAGTTCGGCCATGCACTCGTTCATGCCCATGCCGACCGCCAGCGCATGGCCGTGGTCGCGATAAGCGGTGATGACATGATCGTTTTCCTCCATCACGGAAACGGTGCCGACAGCCACAGATTCCTGGCCGATGTAGAGGTGGAGGAAGCCTCCCATGCGCCCAGCCTGGTAGTGCTGGAGTGACACCTGCTCAAAGCGGCGGATGCGCACCATCTTGCGGTAAAGACCCACCTTGTCTTCGTTGGTGAGCTTCTGATTGATCGGGTCGTTGGCGTGCTTTGCCAGCGCTTTGGAGGGGGCTTTCGTCGTGGCCATGTTGGAAGGTCGATACTAGCGGGAAGGGTGCCAAAGGCAAGCGGGGTGTTTGGGTCCCAAAGCAGGCTTTCCGCCCTTTTTCATTTGGAGGTTTTCGTCTGGCCAGAGGGCATGTTATAGAGCCGTCATGAAGGTGGAGTATCTGGACCAGCGCATGGAGGATGGATCGCGATTGTTTGCAATCACCCGCGAGGACATCTCATGGTCTGACCTCCGCCTGCACCTGGAGCAGATGGAAGGGCTGCAGGTTCTCGAATTCGTGACCGATGGCATCGTGGAGGGCTGGCTCGACTTCCGCTACTTCGGCCACCAATTCTCCATCAACGATCCCATGGGGGGAATTCTGGTTCTTTGTCAAAGACCCCACCTGCGCCTCCTTCATCCTTGGCGAGCTCATGACTCATCTCCGGAAGTGGCAACCCGTCGCCTGAGCTTCCACCCTTCCCTGCCTGCCAGAGCGGTGATGCCTGTGCCCAAAAGACAGACGCCCCACGCCAGCCCGCTCGCTCCGGTTTGCAGGACTGCCTGCGCCGGATCTTGGGGATCATAAAACACCGTGACGGCTCGACCTGACTGCCAATCCCGCAGATTTGGGTCGGACGCATAGGCAGCCTCGGCGGCTTCGCGGCTGCGATAGGTCATCGGCAGAGGTGACGAGGCATGCGAAAAGAGGCGACCCGTGTGCCGGGTCTGACCCGCTTCGTAAACGTAGTTCACGCCCACCTGATAGACGGTACTCTGGTTCTGATACACGCTTTCGATCCGATGTCCCGTGATGACTCCTTGAACGGACATCCATGAGGCGGATCGCAGCACCGGGACCAGCAGACTGATTCCCAAGGCCAGCAGCGCCAGCCCTCCAACGCACAAAATCCCGATCACCAGTCGAGGGACAATGCGCTCAGCTTTCATCGTTTCCTCCTCCGGTCACTTGTTTATCCCAGCGTGCAAAGAGACGACCTGCCTCGCGGAACAGTGCACGGCCACCGCGCTCCCTTTGTCCCGTGAAAAGACAATACCCTTCCGCCGTGCCGAAGGCCGCGAGCGCGGTCATCAGGAGCATGGCCACGAGCAACACGGTGCCGCCAAAATAGGCCTCCCACCCCCCCACTTCCCGTTCGAGAAATTGGGACATGGCATGGCGCAGCAAGGCAGAACTCGGCGTGGTCCGGTGGGCGTAGATCACCTCCACTTGAACAAAGACCAGAGAAACAACAGGGAGCCAGGTCCAGGATCGGCCCCAAAAGAAGAACCCAAAGAAGGCGGCACCCGACAAAAGGGAGCTGGGCACGATCATCACCACCAGCGCCGTAAAGGCCTCCGATTGACCGAAGCAGAACCAGCCGATCAGTTGAAACGCAATCAAAAGCGCGAGGTAGAGCCAGCCAAGCATTTTCATTCGAGCACCGCGTGAAGCCACCCCATACAGCGACACCCTGCCCTTGCCAACCCTAGAGTCAGCGTCTTTGCGGCACCGGATTGCACCTTCACACTTGTTCCACATGGAACATTTTTGCCGACATGCTATCCTCGCCGTCCCTGCCTCCTCGCCCTTCTTCCAACATGTCCGTCAGCCTCTACACCTATCCCAAGCACTACGACGTCATCGTCTGCGGAGCCGGCCATGCCGGGGTGGAGGCGGCGATGGCGGCGGCCCGGCTCGGTTGCCAGACGGCCATCCTCACCCAGAACCTCGACACCATTTCCCAAATGTCCTGCAACCCAGCCATCGGCGGTCTGGCCAAAGGGCACGTCGTCCGGGAGATCGATGCCCTCGGCGGCGTCATGGGCCGGAACACCGACGCCACCGGCATCCAATTCCGGATGCTGAACGCCCGCAAGGGCCCCAGCGTCCAGGCCCCCCGCGCCCAGTGCGACAAGAAGGCCTACCAGTTCCGGATGAAGTGGCTCATCGAGAATCAGCCGAACCTCGACCTCCATCAGGGCAACGCCGCCGAAATCCTCGTCGAAAACGACGCTACCACTGGCATCCGGACCTCCCTCAACGCGCCGATCTACCGGGCCAAAGCGGTCGTCACATTTCCCTCCGGCACCTTCATGCGCGGCTTGCTCCATGTGGGCCAGCAGAACCAGGCTGGCGGGCGCATGGAGGACAGCATTTCCACCCTGTCCGACAGCCTCCAGGCCCTCGGCGGCGTCCAGCGCTTCTGACCGGCTTCACCACCCGCCTCAACAGCCGCAGCATCGACTTCCTCCCAGGAGTGCGACCTCCAGCCCGGCGACCTGCCGCCGGGTTCAGCCTGCCTCTCAGACCACTTTGGGTGAAGATGGATGAAGCACGTTTGGCGGCGGGAATGACGAATCCCGAACCGCGTTGGCCGGCTCCGGCTTCCTCATTCCTCATTCGCCATTCGTCATTCCAGGCTGCCAACCACCGGCCCCAGCCAGTTCACCCTCAATCACTGGCGGCCGGACAATGTTCCCGTGGAACAAATGCCCTGCTGGATCACCACGCGACCCCAGACGCGCGACATCATCCAGGCCAATATCCTGAAGTCGGCCATGTATTCCGGCAAGATCGAGGGCGTCGGCCCGCGCTACTGCCCCTCCGTGGAGGATAAAGTGGTCCCTTGCCGAGAAGGAGCGGCACCAGATCTTCCTCGAACCCGAGGGTCGGCACACCCGCGAATTCTACGTCAACGGCGTCTCCACCTCCCTGCCCTTCGAGGTCCAATACGACTTCATCCGGTCCATCCCCGGCCTCGAACAGGCCGAGATCATCCGCCCCGGCTACGCCGTCGAGTACGACTACTGCCCGCCCACCCAGCTCCACTCCACCCTCGAAACCAAGCGCGTCTCCGGCCTCTACTTCGCCGGGCAGATCAATGGCACCTCCGGCTACGAAGAAGCTGGCGGCCAGGGCCTCATCGCTGGGGCCAATGCCGCCCTCAAAGTTCAGGGCCGCCCCCCCTTCCTGCTCCAGCGCAGCCAAGCCTACCTCGCCGTCATGATCGACGACCTCGTCACCAAAGGCACCACCGAGCCCTACCGCCTCTTCACCTCCCGCGCCGAATACCGCCTCCTCCTTCGCCAGGACAACTGCGACCTCCGCCTCACTCCCCTCGCCGCCCAGATCGGCCTCGTCTCCGACTTCCGTCAGCAGCACACCCAGGCCAAGCTCGACGCCATCGCCGCCGCCCGGCAACTTTTGCAAGAGGCCCGGCTCGACGGCATCAGCCTGGAAAAATGGCTCAAGCGGCCGGAAAACACCCCCGCCTCCCTGCCCTCCGACCTCCGCGACCGCTTCACCGCCGAGGTCTGGTCCCTGGTCGAAAACGACGTCAAATACGCCGGCTACATCACCCGTCAGGAAGACATGGTGGCCAAGACCGCCCGCATGGAGGACAAGGCGATCCCGCCGGACTTCGACTACCACGCCATCCCCGGCCTCAAGATCGAAGCCAAGCACCGCCTCACCGCTCTCCGCCCCGCCACCCTCGGTCAGGCCGCGAGAGCCCAGGGTGTGAACCCGGCGGACATTGCGCTGCTGGCGGTGATGCTGAAGCGCGGCAGTCTTATAGCGGAGAGCCAGGAGCCGAGAGCATAGAGTTGCAAACCCACGGGCCCCCCGGTTCTTTCCAACATCCGTGTGTCTCAAAGACGGAGTTGAAAAGGCTCACACAAAGGCACCAAGCCACTAAGCACCTAAAAACAGAAAGCCCGCCCTCGTGCCTTAGTGAGAGGAAATGATTCCTCCCAAATCCAACGACGCTTGTTCGGATTTTCAGCGTCACCATCAAAGCGCTTTTTCGTCACCCCGGATTTCCAGAGTCTTGTCCCAACCGGTTTTTCAGTCGTTCGGATTTCCAGAGTCGATGTCGAACGCGTTATCTGGCGTTCCGGCTTTCCAGAAAGAGCGTCGCAGCATGATTTTGCGCCTTCGAATTCCCAGAGGTCTCTCTGGAGCGATACTCCGGCCACTCTGAATCCGCGAAGGAGCGGCGAAGCGATTGGATGGGCTCTATGATTTTTGGATCATATTATGGGCTATTTTTCTTATGCCTCTTGTTAGTTGATCCTGAACAAACGTTTCTACAAACAATAAGATTGACGCAAGTGCCGCATTTTCATTAAATCGTTAAAATCAACCGCACTCGACGGCCTACTGGCACGCTTCGATTTCGGATTTTTCTCGATAGCGAAGTCCGATTTGATACGCCGGATGCCCAACCCAGCGGCAGCATGAGAAACCTGTCACGCTTCCTCGAAAAGCCCCTTCGACGACAAGGATATCGGCGTCGGCGACTCGTTGCCTTCACCACGGACCATCTGGAACGGATGACCGCCAACAACAGCGGGGGTGAACTGTCCGCACGGATCACCGCCACCAGCCAGGCACTCGGAGTGGTGGAAGACTGCGTCACCGACGACCAGGTCGACTCGGCATCCGCAAGGCGCGCAAGCAGGCAGGGGACAACTTCCCGCAGCACCCTGCCCGCCGTGTGAAGATCGTCGCTGCAGTCGCCAGCCCCAGTATGGCGACAGCTCCCCAGGGTGACCGAGTGCGTGCCGCAGGGTCGCAGCATCTTCAGCTCCTGCCGCGACGATCAGGTCGAGGTACACCTGCAGACTCTCGTCAACGCGATCACCGCGCATCAGGCGGATCTCGGTGCGCCGCTCGTCACCGCCATACGAATCTGACGACCGCCTGGGTCACGATCTACACCGCCAGCGAGGCCGCCACCGGCAGCAAGACCGTCAGTCAGGAAGGCAAGAAGCTGGCCCGCGAGAACCTGCAGCTCATGCTCTTTCTCAACCTCGTGAAGCTCATGGAGATGTTCCCCCGCCAGCCGGAGAAGCTCGCCCTCTACATGCAGCAGCACCTGCTGGAGAACCCCGAGTCACCCGAGGAGCCGGAGCCGCCGCCCGGGCCTTGAAAATGTCGAATCCATCATCTTTTCCACTCAACAACACACCACAAACCCTGATGAATCCGAAAACCACCAGAAGATCTGCCTTACGAACTATGTTTGGAACGGGTCTACTTTGTACCTGTCGCACTCACAGCTTAGTTGCCCAAGAGCCACTCGAAGCCGAATGGCGCTGCTTGCTTCAACGGAGAGACGTTTGATGACACTATCTATACTTTTGCCTCGAACGAAGATGCAAAACAAGTGGTAGCAAACATACTCAAGCATACTGGATTGAACCAGAACTTCGAGATCCTTACGGCCAACGTCCCGAATGCGATGGCAACCATCGTGGCGAAGGCGCCTGATTCTCTACAATCAGGAGTTCATGAAATTAGCGCAACTCAGACCGACTGGGGTGGAACGAGTATTCTAGCCCACGAAATTGGACATCACCTGCAAGGCCATACTATTCAGTCGACTGGAAGCCGCCCAGTGATCGAACTGGAAGCAGATAAATATTCTGGTTTCGTTTTGCAGCGTATGGGGTCCTCCATTGACGAGGCCAAGGCCGCCATGGAAAAGATTGGTTCTGATTCTGGCAGTCCAACCCATCCAAAGAAACGCGATCGAATAGTGGCAATTGTTGCAGGCTGGAACCAAGCAAACGAGCTTGGCGGAATAAAGAAGACGGACGTTTCCAAAAAGCCAGATACCGAACCTGTCGAACAGCCGACTATCCCCGAAACGCCACCAAAACTCCCCGTTAATTCACCCTCCATAGCCCGAAGGTTCAACCTATAGGAAGATGTGTATTTCAAGGCGACCCGAGCGCATATTTAGTGATGTCGGACAATGCGATTGTTTCCTTCAATCAGCTAGGCCAAGCAATTGTGATCGGTCGCCGGATTCCGCCTACAATGCCCGGTTACGCCTGGATATGCAAAACTCATTCACCACTTTCGGTGTTGACGGTAGTGGACGGGTAGAGCGAGGAACCCATTCGGTCAGCCTGTGCAGCTGGGCTATGTAACTAATCCTTGAAAGGTCAGATAGTTAAGAACCGCCGGACGAGCCGGGCTGCCACCACCCGAAGGATAAAGGGGACAAGATGCCAGTCAATTTATGAGCGACCGATAAGTGGTCGGGGAGACGTGTGTCATGGACTGATATCGGAAGTTGACTGGCTGAGCACCGGCCACAGCGGCCTACTCCTGCTGGGGAAGGCGAGGGCGTTTTCATCGTCGGTGACGACGCCGCAGGCGAGCTCGGCTCCGGGTGGGAGAAGTTTGCCGGCAAGGAGGCTGAGGTCGTTGAAGAGTCAGCCCCCTTTCCTCGCTGCGGAGACGCAGGATAAGACGCCACTGGCGCAGATCGGCCTGACCGGTAGCGGGATCGGCAAGGGACGAAGAGATAGACGGCGATGGGGACGGGGTTGCGGTCGCAGAAGCGGCGAATGCCGTCTCTGAAGTCCGCAGGGATGCTGTCCTCTTCGACGCCGTGCAGGGTGGTGGACTCCTCGTTGCCATGCGAGGGGCGGGAGTGACGCATCTCGCCGGAGACGAGATCAGCGATGGCCTCGGGTTTGAGCAGGAGGCGGTGCGTCATGCCGGGATTGAGGATCACGTCATGCTTCAACTGTGCCATCATGATGAAGAAGGCCTCGCCGGGCATGCAGGCGACGGCTTTCGGCCCGCGGCTCTTGTCATGTTTGGCGATGCAGTATTCCGCGACGGCCTCGCTGCTGAACACGGGGATGAAGGTGCCCGTGTCGTCCTTCACGAGCATGAAGCGCGGCATGGGGGAGCCGTTGCTGAGCTGCATTTCACCTTCCAATTCAGGATGGTATTCAATGAGCGTGTGCAACTCCGCGCCCCAGAGCGCGCGCAACATGCGCCCGTGCATGGCAGGATCAGTGGCGGCTTTTTGCAGCAGACGCTCCAGCGCGTTTCCCGGCTCCGGTTCGGGCCGCCATTGAGGAGCAAATTCTCCGTCCATGGGGGGAATGATTTCAAAAAGCGCGTGACTTGAAAAGGACAAAAAATGCTGGAGGTGAGCAGACGGCGGCAGAGGACTCCGCCTCGCTTTCAGCGGAAGTTTCGAGCCCGGCACAGCGGCGTCCTGATGAATGGCGAGCGTGCAACTCCCCGGATTTGCACTAGCGCGGCTGAACACCGTCGAGCTGGAAGGTGCCGCTGCCGGTGGAGCTTTCGGCGTCGAACCAGATGCCGGTGAGCAGACTCGTTGTTTCGTGGATTCGCCGAACGTTCGTCCGAACGAACAACACGGCCCGTCCAGTTGACAAGGCCGGCGAGTTTGGGGTTGCCGCGCACGTTCGACCCTCTAGCATTGCATGACGACTGAATCATCGTACTGACCGCCGAGCACTTATCGATTCTCAAATCATGATGGTTGTGATCTCTCGTTTCCTCATCGTAGCGGGTCTGCTTTTTGGCACCGGTCTGGCGCAGACCAACGATGTTTCGTCCTACGAAACGAGTGTGAGAATTGAGGCATTTGAGCTGCCCGTGGCGGATGCCTTTAACGTGCAGAAAATCATGTCCGAAGGCACCGCGGCAGAGCGCCAAGAAATTCTCCAGAGACTGCGGGAAGAAGGTGCCGCTGGAAAGGTCAAGGCTGTTGCCAAACTGGAAGGAAAGGGAATGGCGGGCGAGAAGCTGGAACTGGGCTCCGGCAGCCCGCAGACCTACCCCACCGGCTTTCGGCTAACCGGAGGACTGGCAATGGTGGTGTCAACGGAGGTGCGCAAGACAGGATGGCTGGCGGAGCTGGAGATCGCCACTGAAGACGATCAGGAGCAACGAACTGTGACGGCATACATCCGACACACGGAGATGGATGGCAGCCGGAGGCACCGCGCCTCGAAGACGGATGCGCAGGGCAGTTTCGAACAGCCCATCTTTGCGAGCGTCTCGATCCAAACCCGGCTGGTGATGAGAACGGGAGAGCCACGGCTGGCGGGGATTTTCACGCCCACCCAAACAGAACAACCAGTGTCCAATCTTGGAGTGGTCATCCTCACTCTCGAACCATGAGGAAGACGACCAAGATGCGCACGCTTTTGCTCCTGCCGACCGCGCTGCTGTTTCATGCCGCGTCCGCGGATGAGGCGGCAGCTCCCGTGAATTTATGCGTGGAGGTTTATGAACTGCAACAGGCCCACGCCTTTTCACTGCAGCGGATTCTCACCGAGGGCACGGCTGCGCAACGCCTGCGCGCCATGGAAGTACTGCGGAGCAACGAACGCCCCGAAGGAACGAGGATCATTGCAATCGGTCAGTGCGCCTGGAAGGCGGGCGAGCGGGGTCAGTTCTCCTCCGGAAGAGAACTGATCTACCCAAGCCTGTTTGATCCGTCGCCGGACGGGATTCCGATTCCGTCCGCCTTCGAGATGCGTCTGGTCGGGACAAGAGCGGAGTTTGAACTCACCCGTGGCGAGAGCCCCGACGCCCTTCTGCTAACCAGCAGCGTGCGCACCGTGGAGCTGGCGAGCAGACTCGCCAACCCGGCCGACGACGCACGTCAGCCTGTGTTTGTGGAGAGTGAAGTGACCACGACGGCAGAATTGACAACCGGGGTGCCAAGACTTTTGGGCATGCATGCTCCCCACCCGGACCTGCGGGGTGCCAACGCAGTGCTTCGCGTGGTGGTGGCGACGCTGGTTGGAGCGGTCGCAGACACGATGCCTCCGCCCACGTCGGACGCCTGCATCGAGGTATGGGAGCTACCCCAGCCGGCGGCGGCCACGTTCAAGAATCTGTTTGAAGCGGCACCAGCATCCGAGCGTGCGGACGTTCTGAACAAGCTGCGCACCAGCGCCACGCTCATCGCATGCGGTCATCGCGCCCTGCGACCTGGCCTCCAATCGTCGGCCGGCTCCCTGAAGGAATATGCGCATCCCAAGAGATTTGAAACCTCAGGTGCGGGAGTTCACATCCCGACGGAATTTGAAACAACCAAGCTCGGCTGCCAGATGCCGGTGACGATCAAAACGGAGGGGATGCTTGTTCTTCAGTGCGGATTCAAGGAGATTGTGCGGCTGAGCCCTGCCAAGGACGACACCTATTCCAGCGATGCTCAAGGCGACGTGGTCCCAGCGGTATTCAACAGGGTGGACATCCGTGCAGACACGAAGTTCGAGCCACGTGTCCCGCAGATGATCGGCGCCTACCTGCCACACCCCACCGGGAAAAATGTACGCATGATCTTTGCGACGGTCTTTCGCTAGGCCGGGAATCATTCAACGGGGCTGAACACCGTCGAGCTGGAAGGTGCCGCTGCCGGTGGAGCTTTCGGCGTCGAACCAGATGCCGGTGAGCAGGCTGGAGCCGGGAGGAAGGGAACCGAGGAAGTTTTCGACGGGCTGCTTCGAATGGCGGTACTTTTTAGTGAAGCGGAGACGTACGACATCGCCATCCGAGACGCAGGTGCCGACGACATCCGCCGTGACTGCACCGCCCAGGCCGGAGTCCTCCTGCATCGTGCCGGTGACGTGGATGGAGCCGGGTGACTGATACAGCGTGAGCACAAAGCGCACGGTCTCGCCGGCGCGCTCCGGGAAGGCACGGCCGAACGTGTAGGACCCGCCATAGCGCCCGGCGACCTGGGCGGGAGAAGCACCGGGACCGGGACTGGGAAGCGGATTGACGGCGGGTTTTTCAGGTGAGCGACAGGAGACAACGGCCACAACGGAAAGAAGAAGGAGGAAGGCAGAAAGACGGATCATAAGCGGTGAACGGTTTCCTCAAGATGGACGGGATCCGCCATTCGTCGCCGGAGAAAATCGATGCGGCGGCGGGCCAAGGATGGAGCACGGGAGAAGGCGGAATTGAACACCCCCGCCCTTCCGTTGACCAGTATCCGACCCACCATGCTCCCTGTGCTCTCCCGTTTGTCCGGTCCTGTCCTTGCCGTTGGTCTCCTGTTGTGTGCGTCACCCACATGGGCGCGGGCCTGAGTGCCGCAGTAGTGATTCCACCAAGAAAGCGGATCTTATACCGGCTGTCGATCGATCCGGTGCCTGCTCCCGACGACGAGCCGGCTAACACGGACTTCTCGTACTGAGAAAAACCCCTTCAAAGCCAGGCCGGATGCCGTGCCCGGAAACCATCCCGAGAACGGCTCAGGACACGCCAGCGCGGACCTTCACCCTTGCGGGCACCCGTAGTGTCAAAGCGCAAGCCGCAGACCTCCATGAACACATGGTGTCCAGGTTTCACATACAACGTGAGGTAGGAGCCGGGCCCGGGCAGGGCGTAGCGGGCAAACGCAGACGAATTCAGCGGACGATCCAGCAGGCGTGACCGGAAAAGGACGTGCGAGATGGAGCCGGAACAGTCGAAGCCATTGTCAAAAAGTACCTGATGACCACCGCCCCACTTGTAGGGTTTGTCCACGAGCTGATTGGCTGCGCCTACGACGCAATGGATCGCGGGCGGGTGGCTGATGTGGGCGTAGGCATAAAGACCATTGAAGTAAAGCGGTGCCACGGGTGGCGACCACCGAAGGTGACCCGTACCAGCAAGGGTTCCCATCGCTCCCCAGAACCCATGCCGCAGCCAGCTTCTACGGCTTTGCAGATACGGAGCGCGACCGGTCACCAGTGTGCCGTTCTTCGGGTCTGGAATTTCGCATTCGTACACGCTGGAACGCTAAAATCCGGCGGTGAATCTGGCCTGTAAGCAGGTCTTTATTGTGGCCTCAAGCGATGTTTAGGACACGGCGCATGGTCAAGCTGCTCCTCGGAAGCAGGCACTTTGCAGATGACAACCCGGGTCCGGTGCGTCATGGACGAATCATGATGTTGAAGATTCCCCTGCTCCTGATTGCCGGCATCGCGTGTGTGTCCTGCAGTGCGTTGCGACGTGAAACGGCCTGGGATGCGAACCCGGCGCTAGTGGCAGAACTGACCGCGCTGAACCGCAAGCTGACGCAGGCGTATCTTCATGAGGATGTGCCGACCCTGCGCGGAATGCTGAGCGAGCAGCATGTGCACAACAACGTCTTCGGCATGCCGTTGGACAAGGACACCTTCCTCAAAGACATCGAGAGCGGCGTGCTGAAGTTCGACGCCTATGACACGCCAAAAATCCGCTGGCATGTGCAGGGCGGAACAGCGATCGCCACCGGCATCATCGAGGCGAAGGCGACGCGCGGCGGCAAGCCGGTGCCAGCAACGAAGTTTCTCTTCACCCGCATTTTCGTGCAGGAAAAAGGAGGATGGAAGGTGCTGCTGTTTCACAACACCATGGTCGGCAAGCCGCCGGGCAAATGACCGAGGCGGCGGGCGGCTCGCACGCTACACCAGTGGCAGCACCTTGCTCAGCGCCAGCGTCACCAGCAGACCGATGATGGAATCCGCCGTGAGCTGCACGGACCAGGTGCGCAGGGTTTCCTTTTCAGTCATGCCACTGAGGCGGTTCACGACCCAGAAACCGCTGTCATTCATCCAGGAGCCGCACATCGCGCCAAAGCCGATGGCGCTGAACATGTAGATCGGATGGCAGCCAAGCGAACCGCCGGCCACCATCGGCGCCATGATGGAGGCGCCGGTCAGCATGGAAACCGTGGCGGAACCCTGGGCCACGCGCACTACCGATGTCACCACCCAGCCGAGCACGAGCAGGTTCAGGCTGTACTCCTTGGCCAAAATCTCCACGGCACCGCCCACACCCGCCTGGCGCAGCGCGAAGCCGAACGCCCCGCCGGCGCTGGTGATGAGAATGATCATGCAGGCTGTTTCCAGCGGCGGTCCCATCAGCTCTTCAATTTTCTGCAGACCAAAACCGCGCTGCTTCGCCAGCACCACGATGGAAATAAGCGCGCCAATGATGAGCGCGATGTTCTTGTGCCCGATAAAGTCCACCCAGGCGCGCACGGCTTCAAAGCCTTGTTCACCGCCGAGGGCGTTCACCATCGAGACACCCCACCCGGCGCCCTTGGCCGCGCCCTCGTGGGCGAGTTCAAAGACGGTCGTCAGGCTGATGAGCAGAATCGGCAGCACGACCGGCATGATGCTCCAAAAGAACGAAGGCAGCTCGTTCTCCGGCTTGGCGCTGATGCCCTGAAGATCCGAGAGCGAAACACCGCCCTTCTCACGCAGCGGCACTTCCGTGCGGGCATTGAGCCACTTGCTGACGAGGAAGCCGAAGTAGCAGGTGATGGCGCCGATGATCAAACCGCCAAGAAGCGACTCGCCAACATTGAGGTGCAGGCTTTCCACCACCGCGACGGGCCCCGGATGCGGCACGAGCATCGAGTGCGTCACCGTGCCGCCGCAGCAAATGGCCATGAGGTAGAGGGTGTAATCCTTGCCAGTGCGCATGCGCAGCGCCATGGCCAGCGGCACCATGAGCATGAACATGGTGTCGAAGAAAATCGGAGCGCTCAGGATGAAGGTGCTCCAGAGCAGCGCCCAGCCCGCTCGCTTCTCGCCGAAGAAGGCCAGGAAGCGCCGCACCACCTTGTCGGCGGCACCGCTTTCCATCAGGCACATGCCGATGATCGCGGCCAGAGCGATGGAGATCGCAATGTCACGGGCGGCATCCCCCAGACCTTTGGACACCATTTCCACCGCACCCACCAGCGCCGGGAGGACCTTCGCGCTGCCGTTCTTCTGGATCACCTCCCAGGAATCATTTCCCGTCAGCAGGCAGGCCAGCAAGGCCGCGAGAATCAGGGCCAAAAAGGGGTGCATGCGCAGCTTGCTGATCGCAATGATGATGAACGCAACGCTGATGGCGAGCACGACAAAGGGCCAGTAGGTGGCCGAGGTGGCGGCGAGGAAAAACATGGCCGCGATGCTGACGGCCTGCGAAGGGCGCGTCAAGAGTTTCGACCACTGAATACGCCCTCAACGCGGATTCAAACCCAGCATTTGCACCATTAAAAGTAATACGGAACCTTCACCTCACCACCGTTCAGTCGCGACCTGCGCCTCCGACGACTGCTGCGTCCCGAGCGATGAACGATCCAAGCAATGGCAAGGATCGCCGCCGTGGCGACCAGTATGGAAGCGGGAATCCAGAGCATCATGGGAAGTCCATGGCCTTGTCTCACGACTGCTTCAAACTCTGCCGTGTGACTTCTCAGCCACACTGCGGCAAGGGAGCCCGGACCCGGCTGCGAATCCCCGGTGGAGGCTCCCCTGAATTTTCGCTGGCGCGTCGTCTGCAAACGACTACTATCCGCACTCTCTCCGGAGATGGTGACCGTAGTTCAAAGGTAGAGCCCCAGATTGTGATTCTGGTTGTTGCGGGTTCGAATCCCGTCGGTCACCCCATTTTTCTTCCGGACTAAGCCTTGCAGGAGGACTTGAATCGCAGGACGCATGGACAAGCTGGAAACCATCCTCGGTCACACTTTCAGAGATCCATCCCTGCTCCGGCTCGCCCTGACCCACGCCAGCATCGGCTACGAAAATCAGCGATCCCAGGAGGACAATCAGAGGCTCGAATTCCTCGGAGACGCGGTTTTGCAGCTCGCGCTCTCCCACTTGCTGTATCGGAATCTCCCACTCGCCGACGAGGGAGTTTTGACCAAGTCGCGGGCCAATCTGGTTTCCACCAAGGCTCTCGCCAAGCTGGCGCGACGGATCGGCCTGGGCAGCTTTCTCATCATGGGTCGCGGGGAGGAGGCCAACGGAGGGCGCGATCGTGATTCCTCGCTCGCGGACGCCATGGAGGCCATTGCCGGCGCGGTTTACCTCGATGCCGGGACAGAGGCCACCGCCGCAATGGTGGCCCGCCTCTTTAAAGACGAACTGCGACTGGCGTGCTCAGGCCAACTGGAACCCAATCCAAAAGGACAGCTCCAAGAACAGCTGCAGGCCATCAGCCAAATCGCGCCCATTTACGAAATCCTCTCCGAGGAGGGACCGGACCATGCCAAGCATTTTGTAGCCTCCGTCTCCTGGATGAGCCAAGAACTGGGCCGTGGATCCGGTCGCAGCAAGAAGGAAGCCGAAGCGCAGGCGGCGCAGGATGCACTGGACACACCCTCACTCCAAATCCGGCTGCGAACAGCCTGTCAACAACCGGACCAACAAGCTCCTGTTTCCTCCTGAGCTTGGGCATAAACGAAAGTTATGCCCGCCTTTGCCCAACCTTCTGCGAACGCGTTCACAAACCGGTCAGTCGTGGAACCCTTGAATGTCCGATGTGGAACTGGGTTGTTGCAGTTCTTCGCACTCCTTACGGATAGTTTGATTCAGGCAACTCACTTCATCCCAATCATAAGCATTGGGCACAACCTTTCTCAGGAGCCTTTCCGCTTCATCAAGGGCTGCTGAATCAGGCCGTCCATGGCCTCCTTGACGCGACGGATGTCCTCTTCCCGGAGCTTCTCCCCTTTGCCGTCGTGAAGATAGAAGGAGTCGATGGCCACTCCGTTCTCGGTGCTGATGCGCGCATTTGTCACACTCACGCCGAGACGCCCGAGGGCCATGAAGATGTCGTACAAGAGTCCGAGCCTGTCCACGAGCTGCAGTTCGAGGATGGTGTGGTCGGGTGAAATGGTGTTGCTCACATAGCACCGCTGGGGGATTTCCGAGCCGATCTCATCGAGCATGGAGACCGACTTGCCGATCTTCTGGGAGATGGCTTCGCTGAAGTCGAAGTTTTCACTGCTGAAGGCCTTGCGGACCGATTCCTCCACGCGGTTGCGGGCGCTTTTGGTGCTGACGGCGGTCAGGTTGGAGGTGCAGACGCGGAAGACGTCCAGAACGAGGTGGTCACCGCGTCGGAAGAGATCTGCGCTGAGAATGTTGATGCACTCGGCTGCCAGGGCTCCGGAGATGCGGGCCAGAAGCAGCTGCCTGTCCCAGCACACGACGGTCAGGTCGCTGTGGCCCGCTCGATCCTCCCAGGACATCACCGGCAGGAGACCGGCGGCGGCTTCCTCCCGGGTCAACTGTTCGAAGAACTTGCGGAACTGGCGGATGTGCTCGCAGATGCTGTCCGGCTCCCTGAATTTAAAATAGGAGGGCGGCATGTTCTCGATGTGTGCGGCCACTTCCCGCTTGTAGCCGGCACCGAGCTTCTTGACGAACTTGGCCAGCTGGTCCTCCTGCGGGATTTCCGGCTCGCTCATATAATCCTTCGGCGCGTCCAGGTAGCGCATCGTGCTGTGGTAAAGGCGGCGGATGGAGGCCTCCTTGTAGCCGCTCCAGCTCTTGTCACTGGTGCCCTTGGAGTCCGCGTAAGTCATCAGCAGCAGGGCGTTCAGGTTTTCCCGGGTGCGGATGATGCCGGCAAACTCCTCGATGACCTGCGGCTCGTCCAGACTCTTCGTCGTCGCCGTGCGGAACATGAGCAGATGGTTGTCCACAAGGAAGAGCAACAGGCGGCGTCTTTCCCCCTTGATCATCAGGCGGCGGCAGACGGCGGCGGCCAGCGTGGTGCTTTCATCGGCGTGAGTCCGCTTGTTGGCGGCGCGTCCGGCATCGTGCAGCAGCAGCGCGAGATGGAGAATGTAAGGCTCCTGCAGCTCGTGATAGAGATGGCGGTAGAGATCGACATCCTCGGCGGCCGGATCGGTCAGCGCGTCGAGAATCTCGATCGTGCGCAGCGTGTGCTCGTCTGCCGTATAGAGGTGAAAGAACTCGTGCTGCACGAGATTGGTCAGCGCGCCGAACTCGGGCATGTAGCGTCCGAGGAATCCCACGCGGTGCATCTGCCGCAGCGTGCGCGCCGCGGCGCCCTTGCTGGAGAGGATGGACTCGAAAATCTCCCGGTTCCCCTTGTTGTAGCGGAAGTCGGCGTCCACGAGGCGGAAGTTCTCCTGGATGAGCAGGAACAGGTCCGGGCTGAGGCGCAGGTGGCGTTTCTGCGTGTGCAGGAACAGGCGGATCATCCGCTGCGGATCGTCTTTGAAGATGGAGTTGTTCTCCGCATACACGCGCTCGTGCTTGCGGATGAAGCCGTCGAACTTCTCCTGCGTTTTCTCCTCCTTCTTGCTGCGCGCCAGGAAGCCCATCAGGAGGCTTCTCTTCGGTCCGTTCTCGAGTTGCTGCAGGTGGAAGCGGTCCATCACTTCACTGCTGCGCTGCAGGATGTCGCGCGTCGCGGTGTAGTAGTCGTGCATCATCGTCTCGATGCGGCGGAGAATCTTCTTGTGCCGGTAGCCGAGATTCGTGGCCACGGGTCCCTGCAGACGCAGCGTCAGCAGATCCTCGGCGCGCTTTTCCGTGTAGTGCATCTCATTGCGCACGCGCAGGACGAACTCATAGGCCTGCGAGACCTCGCGCCAGCCCGTCTTCGTGATCAGACCGAGTCCGACGAGATCCTTCGGGTTGAGGGTGCGATGCCGAGCATAGGTCATCCAGATCAAATTCTGGTAGTCGCGCAGACCGCCGCAGCCATTCTTCACATGGGGTTCTTGCACGAAGGGCGTGTTTCCGTGCTTTGCGTGCCTTGACGCCAGATCCATCTGCCGCAGGCGCAGGAATTCCTCCTCGCGCCCGTCCATGCACTCCTTGTCAAAGCGGGCGCGGAATTCTTCAAAGGCCTCGGGTTGGCCGGTCAGCAGGCGCGCCTCCATGAGAGCGGTCTTGGTCTCGATGTTGTCGTTTGCCAGCATCAGGCAATCGCCCACGCTGCGCGCACCGTGGCCGACCTTGAACTTCAGATCGTAGAAATACAGAAGGTAGTCGCGGACCAGTTGCGCCATTTCCGTGGAGACCCGGCCGCTGTCGCCGGGAAACATGAAAGTCAGGTCGACATCGCTGCCTGGACTCATCACGCGACGGCCGTAGCCGCCGTGCGCCACCACGCTCACGTTGAGTTTTTCCCGCACCTTCTCCGGAAGCGCCGCCACGGACTCGCGCCAGAGGTGATCCACGAGAAGATCAATCATGTCCGAGCGCATCCGGCAGATTTCGGCGCCGGAGAAATTGCCGCTGCGGTGCCGCTGCTTGATGCGCTGCTCCTTGATCTTCACGAACTGCTTCGCCCGGCGCAGCGTCTCAGCACGCCCGCGCGGCAGCTTGTCATCGTCGGGGAAATATTTCTGCGCACTTTTTCTGAGATGGCGCAGGTACTCGCGTTCGGTCATCGAGGCGTGTGAATTAGTAGGTGAGCAGGGCGTGGACTGGTCCGTGTGCCGAGAGCTTGTCGCGACCGTTGAGGAACTGCAGTTCGATGAAAAACGTGCTGCCCACGACTTTTCCGCCCGCTTCACTGATCAAATGCAACGCCGCCGCCGCGGTGCCGCCCGTCGCCAGGAGGTCGTCCGCCAGAAGCACCGTTTCACCCGGCGCGATGGCGTCTACATGCATCTCCACCGAATTCGTGCCGTATTCGAGAGCGTAGTCCACGCCGCGGGTTTTCCACGGCAGTTTGCCCTTTTTCCGAATGGGAATGAAACCCGCGTTGAGCTTCTCAGCGATCAAGGCTCCGAAGATGAAGCCGCGCGCGTCGATGCCGACCACCTTGTCCACGCGGGTGATGCCCGTGGCCTCGATCATGCCGTCGATAGCCGCTGCCAGCAGATCCGGTTTCGCCAGCACCGGCGTGATGTCTTTGAAAAGAATGCCGGGATTCGGGAAGTCCGGAACATCGCGGATGGTACCGCGGATGCGGTCGAGGGTCTCAGGGGTCATGCACCCCGATCATGGAGGAGATGCGTGGATGCGCAAGCCTCATGCGCCGCGCAGCAAGCAGCGCATGACATCGATCTTAAAATCGGCGAGGGATGGCACATGCAAAGATTCAGCTGCGACTGCGGCAATGTTCTATTTTTCGGAAACTTCAAGTGTCTCAAGTGCGGCGGGGATGTGGGCCACGATCCGGTGGAGCGGCAGATGGTCCGGGTGCGGGCCAAGGGAAAATACAAGCGCTGCGACAACGGCGTGAAGCACGGTGTGTGCAACTGGGTGCTGCCGTCAAAATCCGCCGAGACCCTCTGCGTGGCCTGCACTATGAACCGCACGATTCCCGATCTGACTTCGCAGCGGAACCTGCTCCTTTGGGGCCGCACGGAAATGGCCAAGCGCCGCCTGCTCTACACGCTGCTGAAAATGGGCATCCAGCTGCCGTCCAAAAAGGAGAATGAGAAAACGGGCCTCGCCTTCGACATCGTCAGCACCGTGTCCAACCCCAGTGTGACGACCGGCCATCTCAATGGCGTGATCACGGTGAATCTCGAAGAAGCCGACGACACCTACCGCCAGATCAACCGCCAGCAGCTCGGCGAAAACAGTCGCACGCTGCTGGGCCATTTCCGGCATGAAAGCGCGCACTACCTCTGGCAGCGCTGCCTCTCGGAGCTGGTGTGGGAAGACCCGCTGCGCCTCGCCTTTCGCGAACGCTTTGGCGACGAGTGGGAGGACTACGGTGCCTCCCTGAGCAGGCACTACCAGGGGGGCACGCCCGCCGACTGGGGGCAGCAGTACATCACTGCTTACGCGGCGTCTCATCCCTGGGAGGACTGGGCGGAGACCTGGGCGCACTACCTGCAGATCATCGAAGGTTTGGAAACCTGCGAGTGTCTCGGCATCGACGTGAGAAACCTCGCGCTACCGCTGGTGATGCTGCCGGCGGAGGCCGGTGCGCTGCCCGCCTGCCTGCCGCAGGACGCCTTGGCCGACGGCGAATTTCTGGCCTGGCTGCAACGCTGGATGTGTGTTTCCACCGTGTTGAACGAAATCTCCCACAGCATCGGCGAGGCGCCGCTGTATCCCTTTGTGATCCCCGTCCGCGTCGCGCAAAAGCTCAGACTGGCACACTACTATGCGAAGGTCTGGAGCGCCGCGCCTGACGGCATCGCGGATTGACACGCGTGCGTATTCTTCGAAGAATCCCGCATCAGCATCGCACTTCCCATGAAATCATCCCAACATCGTTTCGTCCTCCTGCTTCTGGTTTCGGCGCTGTGGGCCGTCATCGGCTCCAGTTGCAACACCTTCCGCGGTCTCGGCCGCGACATTGAGCGCACCGGCCAGAAAATCGAGCGGGCTGCGTCGCGCTGACGACGCTTCAGGCGGACAGGCGCCCCCTTTCCTGACATATCGGTGCCTCCCCAGCGTTCACACGCGATGCTCCGCGCTCTCGCCTTTCTCTGTCTCGCCGTCTCGCTTCACGCCGCCCAGCCAAACATCGTCATCCTCTACGCGGATGACATGGGCTACGGCGATCTCGGCATTCAGAATCCGCAGTCGAAGATTCCGACGCCGAACCTCGACAAGCTCGCGAAGGCGGGGATGCGCTTCACGGATGCACACAGTTCGTCGGGCATCTGCACGCCCAGCCGTTATGCGCTGCTGGAGGGGCGCTATCACTGGCGGAAGTTTCACAGCATCGTGAATTCGTTCGATCAGCCGATCATGGACGATGAAAAGCAGACCGTCGCCGAGATGCTGAAGGCGAAGGGCTACCAAACCGCCTGCATCGGCAAATGGCACCTCGGCTGGGACTGGGAGTCGATCAAGAAGCCGGGCGCAGCATTGCAGGGTGATGGAAAGAAGAAGTATTACGCGCCCGCAGCCTTCGACTGGAGCAAGCCGATCCCCGGCGGACCGCTCTCACACGGATTCGACTACTACTTCGGCGACGACGTGCCGAATTTTCCACCCTACGCGTGGTTTGAAAACGATCGCGTCATCACCACGCCCACCGTTGACCTGACCACGACCGCGCCGACGGCGGAAGGAAGCTGGGAGGCGCGTCCGGGTCCATCGGCGGAGGACTGGGACTTCTGGGCCGTGATGCCGACTTTGACAAACAAGGCGGAGGAGTGGATCGGCCGGCAGCAGAAGGACAAGCCCTTTTTTCTCTACTTCCCCTTCACCTCCCCGCATGCGCCGATCGTGCCGACGAAGGAGTTCGTTGGCAAATCAGGTGCGAACGGATACGGCGATTTCATGGTGCAGACGGACGACACCGTGGGCCGCGTGCTCGCCGCTTTGGAGGCGCACGGCTTCGCGGACAACACGCTGGTCATTTTCTCCGCAGACAATGGTCCGGAAAAATACGCGTATGACCGGATCAAGAACTTCGAACATCGCAGCATGGGCGCACTGCGCGGCCTGAAGCGCGACATCTGGGAGGGCGGTCACCGCGTGCCGTTCGTGGTGAAATGGCCTGGCGTCGTGCCTGCGGGCAAGGTGAACGACGGCCTCATCAGTCAGATCGACATCTTCGCCACGCTTGCCGCCATAGTCGACGGCGACATCGCGGCGAATTCCGCCGAAGACAGCTACAATCAGCTCGCCCTGATCAAAGGCGAAGGTCCGAGCGCGCGTGATACGGTCGTGCACAACACGAACGCGAACGGCTACGCGCTGCGTCACGGCGACTGGGTGCTCATTGACGCAAAAACCGGCGCGGTGAGTGGTGTTCCGGCCTGGTTTGACGACGCGAACGGTTATGCGAAGAACCAGCAGCCCGGAGAACTCTACCATCTGAAGGACGACATCTCGCAGAAGAAAAACCTGCATGCCGAAATGCCGGAAAAGGTCGCCGAGCTCAAGGCCCTGCTCGCCAAAGTGAAGGAGAAAGGTCAGGTTCGGTAGTTTTCACGCCGATCTCCGTTCTTTACCGTCCGGTTTTGATCCCGAGATGGAGACATCTTTTTGAAACGCTTCCCAACCATGAAACACGCCCTCGCAGTCCTCTGCCTCTTTGTCCTCGGCTCATCGCTTCATGCGGCGAAGCCCAATGTTCTCTTCCTCTTTGCGGATGACTACACTTATGAAGCGGTCCGCGCTTTCGGCCACACGGACATCGACACGCCGAATCTGGATCGGCTTGCCGCGCGCGGCACGAATTTCACGCGCGCCTACAACATGGGCTCATGGAGCGGCGCGGTGTGCGTGGCCAGCCGGACCATGCTCAACACGGGTCGCAGCGTGTGGGACGCGGACTCGATCTATAAAGCGACCGACAAGGAGCGCGAGTCCGGTGTGCTGTGGTCCCAGCTCATGAGCAAAGCCGGTTACAAGACCTACATGACCGGGAAATGGCACGTGCAAACGGACGCCACCAAGATTTTCGACATGGCGATGGACGTGCGTCCCGGCATGCCGAAGACCGTGCCTACCGCCTACAATCGTCCCATCGAAGGTCAGACGGACGCCTGGAGTCCCTATGACAAATCACTCGGAGGATTCTGGGAAGGAGGCACGCACTGGAGCGAGGTCGTGCACAATCACACGATCACGTTTTTGAAGGACGCGAAAGAGCAGGAAAAGCCGTTCTTCATTTATGCCGCCTTCAACGCGCCGCACGACCCGCGTCAGGCACCGAAGGAGTTCGTCGACATGTATCCGCTGAGCCGCATGCAGATGCCGGAAAACTTCATCCCCTCCTATCCCTACAAGGACGATATCGGCTGCTCCGAAAAGCTGCGTGACGAGCACCTCGCGCCCATGCCGCGCACAGAGTTGTCAGTGAAAACACACCGCGGCGAATACTACGCGCTCATCACACATCTCGACGTGCAGATTGGCAAAATCCTCGACGCGCTCGAAGCGAACGGTCAGGCGGACAACACCTGGATCTTTTTCACCGCCGACCACGGACTCGCCGTCGGGCACCATGGTCTCATCGGCAAACAGAACATGTATGACCACAGCGTCCGCGTGCCTTTCCTCGTCGCCGGTCCCGGCGTGGCGAAAGGCGCGACAAACGACAACGCCATTTATCTTCAGGATGTCATGGCCACCGCGCTCGACCTCGCCGGAGCGGAGAAGCCGAAGCACGTTTTCTTCAATAGCCTCCTGCCGCTTCTCAACGGCGAGCAGAAGGAATCCAGCTACCCCGATGTCTATGGCGCCTACCTTGAACTGCAACGCGCCATCACGCACGACGGCTGGAAGTTGATCGCGTATCCAAAAGCAAAGGTGCTGCGCCTCTACCACCTCGCCGAAGATCCGCAGGAAATGCACGATCTCGCCGCGAAGCCCGAACACGCGGCGATGAAGAAGGAGATGTTCGAACGCCTTGTGAAACTCTCCGCCGATCTGGGCGACAAGGTCGATCTGACGAAGGCTTTTGCAGAGTAGCCTACGCTTACTTCTTTTTCTTCAGCGCCTGCTCGATGTCCGCCCAAAGGTCTTCGACGTGCTCGATGCCCACGGAAAAACGTACGAGCCCGTCAGTGACGCCGACGGCTTCACGCGCGTCCTTCGGGATCGAGGCGTGCGTCATGCTGGCGGGATGAGCGACGAGGCTTTCGATGCCGCCAAGGCTCTCCGCCTGAGTGAAGAGGCGCAGTCGGCGGATGAAGGCCAGCGTGTCGCCGTAGCTGAGACCGAAGTCGGCCAGCAGCATGCCGCCGCCGGCTTTCATCTGCTTCTTGGCGAGCTTGTATTGGGGATGGCTCGGCAGGAAGGGGTAGTTGACGCTCTTCACGCCTTTGCGTCCCACAAGGCGCTTCGCGATATCCAGCGCGTTGTCGCAGTGGCGCTCCATCCGCACGGCCTCCGTCTTGGCGCCGCGTGAGACGAGCCAGGCGTCGAAGGGACTGGGCTGCAGGCCGAGCGCCTTTTGCGCGAAGATCATTTTCTCCTGCCACTCGTCCGAGTTTGAACAAACAGCGCCGCCGAGGCAGTCACTGTGGCCGTTGGTGTACTTCGTGGTGCTGAGCAGGGAAAGATCGGCGCCGAGATCCAGCGGTTGCTGCAGCAGGCTGGAGGCAAAGGTGTTGTCCACAACCACGGCGCTGCCGACCTTGTGCGCGGCGGTGCTGAGCGCCTTGATGTCGAGGATCTTCAGCAGCGGATTGGTGGGTGTTTCCAGCCAGACGAGCGCGGGTTTGAGCTGGGCGATGAGCCCGTAGTTCGAAGGATTGGCGAGATTGGCGTATTTGATGGTCACACCGAAGCGGCGCAGCACCTTTTCAAAGATGCGGTAGGTGCAGCCGTAGATCTGCTGCTCGGAGAGGATGACATCCCCCGCCTTGAGTGAGAAAAGGACGGCGCTGATCGCGCTGAGGCCGCTGGCGAAGACGGTGCAGTGCTTCGCGTTCTCCAGGCTCGCGAGCGTGGACTGCAGATTGCGGAAGTTCGGATTGCCGCTGCGCGTGTAGTCAAAACCGCCGGGATTCCCCGACTCGAAAGTCGAGGTCATGTAAATCGGCGGGATCACCGCGCCGGTCTCACTGCGGTAATCCTGACCGACGTGAATGGCGCGCGTTTCAAAATGCGCATTGGCCGGAAGTGACGGGTCTTCTTTCATGGTGCGATGATGGACACACAGATTTGCCTTTGCAAGGCTGCTGCGCTCATGCTTTATGGATCAAATCCGCTCTTTCATGCCCGACTCCACCGCTCCTCGTAAATTTCGTCGTGTACTACTTAAACTCAGCGGCGAGGCGCTGAGACAGCCCGGCAGTGCCGACAACATCTCGCCACCGATCGTCGAAGACATGGCGGCGCAGATCAAGGCGGCGCACCAGACCGGACTCGAAATCGCGCTGGTGGTGGGAGGCGGGAATTTCTGGCGCGGCGTCACCGCCAGCAACCGCGGCATGGAGCGCGCCACGGCGGACTACATGGGCATGCTGGCCACGGTGATGAACTCTCTGGCGGTGCAGAGCATGCTGGAGGCCATGGACGTGCCGACCCGCGTGCAGAGCGCGATCAAGATGGACAACGTGGCCGAGCCCTTTGTGCGCCGCCGGGCCATGCGCCATCTGGAACTCGGCCGCGTGGTGATCTTCGCCGCCGGCACGGGCAATCCCTTCTTCTCCACCGACACCACCGCCGCGCTCCGTGCCAGCGAGATCAACGCGGAGATTGTTTTGAAGGCCACGAAGGTCGACGGCATCTACGACGCCGATCCCGCGAAGAATCCCGACGCGAAAAAGTTCGATCGCATCAGCTTCCACGAGTGCCTGACGCGCCAGCTCAAGGTCATGGACGCCACCGCCTTTTCCCTCTGCATGGAGAACAACATGCAGATCGGCGTTTTCAGCATGAACGAGCCGGACAACATCCGCCGCGCCCTGACCGGCGAGCACATCGGCACTCTGGTCGATGCGAAAGGCTGAACCCATCACCAACCCGACACTGATATGGACCCTGAAATGACCATGCTGGAATGCGACGAAGCCATGACCAAGGCCGTCGAGCACGCCATCCACGAATTTGCCACCGTGCGCACGGGCAAGGCCAACCCGACGCTCGTGGAAAACATGGACGTGCATGTGGCGAGCTACGGCAGCCACATGAAGCTGAAGCAGCTCGCCATGATCACCACGCCGGATGCGCGCCTCATCCGCATCGAGCCGTTTGATTCCTCCACATTGCAGGACATCGACCGCGCGATCCGCGAGTCTCGTCTCGGCTTGAACGGCAGCATCGAGGGCAAGGTCATCCGCCTGCCGATTCCCGCGCTTTCGCAGGAGCGTCGCGAGCAGATGGTCAAAATGTGCAAGTCTCTGGGCGAGGACGCCCGCGTCCGCGTGCGCAGCGCACGGCGCGACGCGCTCGAAGCCCTGAAGAAGGGCGAGAAGGACGGTGCCATCACCGAGGACGACCTTCACCGCCTGGAAAAAGAGGTGCAGGCAATGACTGACAAGAAGATCGCGGAAATCGACCAGCACGTGACGTCGAAGGAGAAGGAGATCATGACGGTTTAACCCCCTCTCCCGTGTTCTCCGCCCGCAACTACCTCGACCTCACGCACACGAAACACGGCATCCTGTTTCCGGATGATTCGCCCGTGTGGGCGGCGTTGGCGCGGATCGAATCCTACATGGAGTTTCGCCTGCAGCGCGAGATCCGCGTGCAGGTGCCGCCCGGGGCGTTCATTGGCGAGGATGTGTTCATCGACGAAGGCACCACGCTGGAACCGGGAGCGGTGATCAAGGGACCTGCATGGATCGGTCGCAACTGCCAGATCCGCGCCGGCTGCTACATCCGGGAGAACGTCATCGTCGGTGACGGCTGCGTGCTGGGGAATTCCTGCGAGTTCAAGAACTGCGTCATCTTCGACGGCTGCGAGATCCCGCACTACAACTATGTGGGGGATTCGATCCTCGGCTACAAGGCCCACCTCGGAGCCGGCGTGATCCTTTCCAACGTGCGCCTCGACCGCCTCGAGGTCACTGTGAAGTCGGACATCGATCTCGCGCCGACTGGATTGAGAAAATTCGGGGCCGTCATCGGCGACCACGCCGAAGTCGGCTGCAACAGCGTCATCGGTCCGGGCAGCATCATCGGCCGCCGCAGCATCATCTATCCGCTGACCCACTTCACAGGCGTGCTGGAGAGCGACCTGATGCTGAAGACGCGGCAGACGCAGCAGGTGGTAAAGCGCAAAAAGTAGCCGCCCAGTCCCCGGGTGAATAGCTGGTCGCGATGCCGCGTCTGAGTCGCGTCCATGAACACGCGACTCCGCTCTCTCCTCGCCGTTTCGATCCTGCTGCCGCTTGCCGGTTGTGAACGTCAGCCCGCGCCGCCCGCCGCAGACACGGCCCCGTCGACTGGCCGGCAGGCAACCCAGGAGGAACTGGCCGCAGCGCGGGATGCCATGCAGCGGCAGGCCTTTGAGATCGAAATCCGCAGCGCCCTGATGGAAAAGCAGCTCGCGGAGATGGAACAGGCGCTCAAGGAGAGCGAAAACACGGAACTGCGTGATTCGTTGGCGGACTTGCAGCGGCAGAATGAGGCGCTGCGCACTCAGGCGGACGCGGCACGGCGGCAGAGCAGTGCGATCGTCCAGCGCACGGCCACCACCACGCCTGCGCCGGTCGTCGCGCCGAGGGATCACTCGTTTTTCTACGAGCGCCTGTCACCCTACGGCCGCTGGCTGGATGTCGTCGGCTACGGCTACTGCTGGCGCCCCACGATCACGACAGTCAACTGGCGGCCGTATGTGGATGGCTGCTGGGTGTGGTCAACGCTGGGCTGGACCTGGCAGTCGAACGAGCCTTTTGGCTGGGCCACCTACCACTATGGACGCTGGGTAAATCTCACGCGCTACGGCTGGGTGTGGGTGCCGGGGGATGAATGGGCGCCCGCCTGGGTGTCGTGGCGGCAGAGCCGCGACTACGTCGGCTGGGCGCCGCTGCCGCCGGATCGCGGGCCGGTCAGCGGCGTGTATCGCGATTGTGATTCGCACTACAATCTCGGTCCCTCCAGCTACACCTTCATCACCGCGAATCAGTTTGTGCAGCCGAGCTACACTTCCATCTACGCGCCGGTGACACGCAACACAGCCATCTTTCAGAGCAGCGTGAACGTCACGCAAATCGTTCGCCATGAGGGATCTGCCTCCGGTCATGCCCCGGCTGGCGGTCAGGTTTTTGCGCATCAAGGTGGACCGCCGCGTGCTCAAATCGAGCGAGCGTGCGCCCGCCCGGTGCCGGAGGGTCGGGTGCAAACGCTGTCCGCCGCCACATTGCCTCCGCACCATGGCCAGAAGCGGCGGGAGGAGGTTCCAGCTCTCGCCCGTGTGGAACTTCCGCCAGCCGGAGCCGACCAGCACCGCAAGCGGCCGCAAATCGCGGATCGCATCGAAAAGCCGCAGCTTGTCGGCGGTTTTGAGGGTGTCCCCACCCGCAGCGCCGCGCTGATTCGCGAAAACATTGCCCATGAAAAAGCCCGCGCTGTCGTGCCGCCGCCACAGGTCGCCGCCGAATCGCCCGCACCGCCTTCGCCTGCTCGCGAAGCTCCTCGTCGGCACGGCTCCCACCCTGCCCCGTCCGAATCCGTGCGCGCAGCCGTGGCCGTCAGCGAGACGTCGGTCCCGGAAGTCCCGGTTTCCCCCGTCGTCGTGCCCACGGAATCGCCCGTGGTCGAAAACGTGCCAGAACCTGTCGCCGCAGCCGCTGAGCCGAACGCCCCTGCGGTGGAAAACCCCGTGGTGCCGCCACTGGTCGAGAATCCCGAACCCCCCCTGCCGCCATCGGACAAAATGCCAGAAGAGGCGTCAGTCGTATCTGTGGAGCCGCCGAATGTGCCGGAACCCGTCTCACCCGAACCCGTGGCCGCAGCTCCTGCCGATGGCACGCCACCAATGGCCAGCACTCCCGTTGAAGTGACAGTGGCCGAAACGGTTCCAACAACCGAGTCTGAATCGGCAACCCGGCCACCTGCGGTCATCGTGCCGGAACCCACGCCACCTCCCGCGACGGAAGACAGCGTCCCCCAGCAGGCTGAAGCCGCCGCCATGGCGGAAAAGATGGCGGCGGAACAAGCTGCTACAGTCGCCGCAGAAAACGCCCGTCAATTGGCCGTCATGGAGCAACAGGCCCGGGCTGCCGCAGCGCAGCAGGAAGCTGCGCAAGCCGCTGCCGCTGAGGAGGAAAAGGCACGCATGCAGGCTGCCGTCCGACAACAGGAGCAGCAAGAGGCTCAGCAGCGAATGGAGGCGGCCCAAGCCGCCGAGGCCGAACGCTTAGCTGCGGAACAAGTGGCTATAGAAGCGGAACGCGCACGCCAACAGGCGGAAGCCGCCGCGATGCAGCACCAGCAGGAGGAACAAGCCCATCGCGCCGCTGAAGAACAGCAAATGATTCAAGCCAAGATGGAAGCAGAGCGTCAGGCGCAGGAGATGGCCCAGCGCCAAGCGGAAGAGCAGGCCCGCCGTGTCGCTGAAGAGCAAATGCGTGCCCAGCAGGAAGCCGAGATGCGTCGAGCGCAGGAAATGGCGCAACGCCAAGCCGAGGAACAGGCCCGCCGCGCTGCTGAAGAACAAATGCGCGCCCAGCAGGAGGCCGCGCAACGTGCTGCGCAGGAAATGGCGCAACGCCAGGCTGAAGAAGCCCAGCGTGCCGCTGCCGAGGCCGTCCGCAACCAACCGCCGCCAGGTTCTTGATCGGCGGTTCTATGGACAAGGGAGGACACGATCTCCCTTTTTCCTCAAGACGTGAATGAGGCCATCTTCACCAGGGCTGAGGAAAGCTTTACGGGAACTGTGTTCTCCTCTCACACATGAAGGCGACCTTGGTGAAGCCTTACGAGTGACTGGATTCACACCCCAGTTTGGGTGTTCTGGGATGACGGTGTGCGGGGTTTATCGTTGGTCTTTCTCGACTTGTGCAGAGGCTTCCTTGCGCAGCATAATCCCTGACTGGAAATCCAAAATCGAACGCCGGAGGAGGTACTCGTAACGCGTCGTCGTTTGATTGATCTCGGCGGCGGTGAGGTTGAGCTGGGCTTGGCTGAGTTCCACCGCGCTGCTGCTGCCGGCTTTGTAACGGGCCTCCACGAGGTCATAGGTTTGGGCGGCCTGATCACGCAGGCGACCGGTGATGGTGAGGCGTTCGAGAGCGTTGGTGGCGTTGAGCCAGGCAAGCTGCACGTCGCGGGTGATGCCTGCCTCCTGATCTTTGAGCGCTTGCTCGGCGGCCTGGGCACGGAGTTCTGCCTCGTTCTGGCGGGCGGTGTTGAAACCACCGGTGAACAGCGGCCAAGAGAGCACGACACCGGCGGCGGCGTAGTTTTGATCGAGACTGCGATCGCGCCAAGGCATGGTGCCGACAGAGCCTTGCAGCGTGAGGCGCGGACGGCCGAGGGCGTTTTCGGCTTTGACGAATTTGAGCGCGGCGTCGCGTTCCAACCGCAGACGCTGGAGTTCGGGGCGGAGATTGAAGGCCATTTTGACGAGGCCGTCGGCCATGGGCGGAAGCGCGGCGGGTTGAGCGGGCACTTTGATCTGGTACTCGGTGCCTTCCGGATCGAGCAACAGACGGGCCAGGGTGGCGTGCGCTGATTTGAGGTCGTTGCGTGTGCGGGAGATGAGCAGTTCGGCGTCCTTGAGATTCACTTCGGCGAAGCTGACGTCGATGGCGGATTTGAGCTGGTTTTTCTCCAGTGAAACCGTGTTGTCGCGTAGCAGACGGCGGGTTTTGACGGTTTGATCGGCGACTTCGAGCAAGGAGCGCGCTTGCAGGATGGCGTAGCAGGCGGCGTCGGTTTCGAGGAGGATCTGCGCGCGGGTGGTCTGGGCGTTCTGCGCCTCGGCCTCGGCGCGGAGACGTGCAGTGGCGGTCAGGTTGCTGGTGCGACCGAAGTCGGTGATGAGTTGGCTGACGTTGAGCGCAGCGGAGGCGCGATCATAGACGCCAGCGAGCTGAAGGGCATCCGTGGAGGCCCGCACGCCGCCTTGGCTTTCCGATGTGATGACACCCGCCATCGTGCCGGTAGCTTGCGGCAAGTAAGCGGCGCGGTTTTGCTGCACGATCTCTTCGACAGCGCGGACGGTGAGGTCGGCAGCGTTGATGCGCGGGTGGCGTTTCAAGACAAGGCTTCGAGCTTCCGCCAAGCTCAGCGCATGCGGCTGGTCGGCGGCTTGAGCAAGCCATGTGCAGACGAGAAGGAGCGAGAGGAGACGTTTCATGGGAACGCAGGTTGGGTTTCGCGGCGGCGGTGCGCGATGAGGTAGGCCGCAGGCACCACGAAGACGGTGAACAAGACGGAAACGGCCAGACCGCCGATGATGGTGCGTGCCAGCGGTGCGTAGGCTTCCGTGCCGGAGCCGAGAGCGAGCGCCATGGGCATAAGGCCGATGAGCGTGGCGAACGAGGTCATCAAGATGGGCCGCAAACGCACGCGGCAGGCGGTGACAATGGCGTCCCGCAGCGGCATGCCATCCTGGCGCAGATGGCGGGCGAATTCGACGATGAGAATGCTGTTGGAAACGACGATGCCCATCATCATGACGATGCCCATGAGGGACATGACGTTCAGCGTGGTGCCGGTGAGCCAGAGCGTGAGCAGCACGCCGATGAGGCCGGTGGGGATCGCCAGCAGGATGAGAAACGGATCGAGGAAGGACTGGAACTGCGCGACGAGGATCAGATAAACAAGCACGACGGCCAAGATGAGGCCGAAGCCGAATGTTTTGAACGAGTCATTCATGTTTCCCACGCTGCCACGCAGGTCGATGCGAGCACCTTCTGGCACTTTCGTTTCCGCGAGCACTTTTTCGATGCCTTTCATGACGATTCCCAAGTCTTCGTTTTCAGGGGACACGAAAAGATTGATGATGCGGCGGATTTGATAGTGCGTGATCTCGGTGGGGCCGGTTATCGGCTCCAGCGTGGCGACGGCGTCGAGGCGCACGGATTTTTCCATGCCTGGACCGCGAATGGGGATGGCGCGCAGCATTTCCAGATCCTTCACATGATGTTCGGGATACTGCACGGTGAGGTAGTAATCGTTGCCGCTCTTCGGATCGGCCCAGAAGGTGGGGGCGATGAGGCCGTTCGACATGAGAGCGGTGATGATGTTGTGCGTGACCTCCTTGGGTGTGAGACCGAGTTCGGAGATGCGTTTGCGATCGAAATCCATGCGGATGGCCGGGTAGTCCATGTCCTGTGGCACCAGCACGTCGCTGACGCCTGGTAGCATGCGAATTTTGGCAGCGAGTTCGGAGGCGGTCTTGTGCGTGGCCTTGATGTCGGAGCCGCTGATTTGAATATCGATCGGTGTGGGCTGCCCGAGATTGAGTACCGAATCGACCAAGCCACCAGATTGGAAGAAGACGCTGATGTGCGGCAGTTCGGCGCGGATGCGTTCCCGGACACGCTGCATGTAGTCATAGCTGCCGACGCGATGCTCATCCTTCAGGCTGACCTGCACGGTGGCGGTGTGTTGGGCGCTGTTGGGATTGAAGATGGCAGAGAAGTCGGCGGTGATGCCGATGTTGGAGACGATGACGCCCAGATCATCTGCTTCCACGACCTCACGGCATATTTTCTCGACCTGCTCGACGAATTTCTCCGTCACTTCGAGCCGGGTGCCACTGGGCGCTTTCATACTGATGAAGAACTGCCCCGCATCCGTGCGCGGAAAGTAGGCCACGCCGATTTTCGGAAGTAGCAGTGCTGAAACGGCCAACGCGGCAACCAGTGCGATCAAAATGAGCGACGGCACCTTCAAGGCGCGGCGCAGGAGACGCTCAAAGACATTGAGCAGGCTGTCGAAACAGCGGTTGAACCACGCATGGAAGCCTTTCGCATCCGGCGAGCCGTGCGGCTGTACTTTTTTGATCCACTTTGCGCAGAACAGCGGCACCACGGTCATGGCGACGAAGTAGGAGGCGAGAATCGACAGTACCACGGCCAAACCAAGCGCCGTAAACAGATACCGACTGGCTCCCGAAAGGAAGATGACTGGGAAGAATACGACCGCCGTCGTCAATGTGGCGGCGAGTACGGGCAGCGCCACCTCGCGTCCGCCTTTCTCGGCGGCGACTTCGGGAGTCTCGCCGTGCTCCATGTGGCGGAAGATGTTTTCCAGCACGACCACCGAGTCATCAATGAGACGCGAGAAGCCGAGCGCGAGACCGCCAAGGATCATCGTATTGATCGTGCCGCCGCCAAGCGCCAGCGCAATGAACATGGCGAGTGCGGAGAGCGGAATGGACAAAAACACCGCTACCGTGGCTCGCATGGAGCCCAGGAAGACCAGGATCAGCACGCCCGTGAGCAAGAGCCCGATGCCGCCTTCATGCAGCAGGTTTTCGACGGCTTTTTTCACGAACACTGACTGATCAAAGACCACATTGGTGACGAGTTGCTTCGGCACATCGACGAGGTTTTTCATCACCTCGCGTATGCCGTTGACGACGGCGATGGTATTGGCATCACCGCCCTGCTTCATCACGGGCTGGTAGGCGGAGCGCTGGCCATCCACGCGCACGACGTTGTATTGCACCTGCGAGGCGTCTTTGGCCTCGCCGATGTCGGCGACGAGCACGGAGGACTGGCCCACGGTTTTCAGCGGGATGCGTCCGATGTCCTCCACCGTTTCCACCTGTGTGTTCGCGTAAATGTTGTAGTCAAACGGGCCGATGCGCACATCACCCGCTGGCAGGATGAGGTTCGAGTCGTTCACCGAGCGCACTACATCCATGAGGCTCATCTGATGCGCCTCCAGCTTGAGCGGATCGACATAGATCTGGATCTGGCGATAGCGTCCACCCATGGGCTGCGGCAGCGCAGCTCCCGGCACCACGGCGGCCTGCGTGCGCACCTTGTAATGGCCAACATCACGAAGCTGCGATTCGTTCATGCCTTCACCCTTCAAGGTGATAAGGCAGACGGGCTGACTGGAGGCGTCGAATTTCAGCACCACCGGCGGCAGAGTGCCGGGCGGTAATCGTCGCAGTTCGGCCATCGCAAGGTTGCCAATAGAACTCACCGCTGAATCCGCGCTGGTGCCCGGTTGGAAGTAAATTTTGATCAGGCTAGCACCGGGCAGCGAACGCGACTCCATGCGGTCAATACCGCTCGCCAGCGTGAGGAAGCGCTCCATGCGCGAGGTGAGATCCTGCTCGATCTGTTCCGGCGGCATGCCGGGATAAAACATGGCCACGATGACCACCGGCATTTTGATCTCGGGAAACAAATCCACCGGCATGCGTACCAGACTCGTCAAACCGATGACGAACGTGGCGAGGCACGAAACGATGATGAAATAGGGATAGCGGAGGGCGAAGCGTGTCATGAATCAGTCTCCTACCTCAGTTAAAAACACCGTGAACGGCATCACGCAGTTGCTTCACCGTCACATCACCCGCGCGGCAGAGTTCGAGCACTTTTCTTTCGCGTTCGATGATCTGCGCAGCCGCTGGCGGGATCGATGCCGCGATGTCCTGCGGCACCGAGAGCACGCCGTGGCAATCTGCATGCAGCAGGTCGCCCGGGTGGACCTCCAAACCGCCGACTTTTACCGGACCACCAAACTCCACGACATGCACGTAGGCATGCGAAACGGAAACGTGATTGGCGAAGAGTCGAAAGCCGCTTGCAGTGATCGCAGGTAGATCACGCACCGAACCGTTCGTGATGGCAGCCACACATCCGAGCGCTTGCAGGATGCAGGCATGCACCTCGCCAATGAAGGCACCTACACCGGGCGTTTCATCCACGTCCTCGATCACCACGATGCGCGGGCCGGGAATTGTCAAAACGTGATCCCACCAGTCGGTGCGGTCCACATAGCTGCCACCGGTGACGGGCAGGGCGGAGCAACGGATGCGCGCTGTCACCGCATGACCGACAACGGGAGAATCGCAGTTCGTCAGGCAGCGAATGTTGGCATCAGCGTAGCCTTCATTGCGCAGTTTTACGTCGAAGGTTTCGATGGCATTCGCTACGGTGCAGGTATCCAGCGATTGCAGCGCTCGCAGGGTTTCAGGAGAAATCGTCGGCTTCATCACTTGTCCATCTGGGGGAGTTCCACCTGCTTGGGTTGCACGCTCTGGCCGTGGCTGAATTGTGCGCGACTGCCGACCATGACGAGATCGCCCTCGGCGAGTCCCTCCTTGATTTCCAGATGCGTGGGCGACTCCGTACCCACCGTGATGTTCCTGGCTTCGATCTTGTTCTCCTTTGTGATCAAATAGACACTCGCCGTGCCCTTGTCCCGCATCACCGCCTCTATGGGAAGCACCAGAGCGTTGTTACGGCGGTCGATCTTGAGCACGACTGTCGCGTAAACACCCGCGATGAGCGAATTGTCAGCATTGGGCAGGTCGATTTGCGCCTCCATCGTGCGTGTGGACGTTTCCACTTTCTGCGAGACGCGCGTGATCTTGCCGGTGAATTTCTTGGAGAGCGATGGGATGCGTATTTCCGCCTCATCATCCACTTTCACACCCGCGACATACGACACGGACACCGGGAAGGCCACACGCAGCAGATCCACCTGCGACAGCCGCACCAGCGGCATCGTTCCCGAACTTGTACCCGCCTGGATCAGCGATCCTGGGTCTGAATAGCGGCGAGTGATCACCCCAGCGAACGGTGCGGCGATCTTGGTGTAGTCGAGCATCGTCTGAAAGCGCTTCGTGTTCGCCGCTACCACGTTTTGGTCTTCCTTGGCCGAGTTCAGCGCTGCACGCGCCGACTGATCCCGCAGCCGCGCCGAATCAATGTCCTGCTTGGCGATGAGATTGGGCTGCGCTTTGTCCGCCGACTCCAGCCGAGTCAGTGCTAGGTGCGCTTCATCATAAGCCGCCGCCGCCTTCTCCATTTCCGCCTTCGCCCGGCGCTCGCTGGCCTCCGCATTTTGCAAATCGAACTGCAACTCCGGCACATCCAGCACCGCAATGGGCTGCCCCTCTTTCACCATATCCCCTGCGTCCACGAGCATCTTGTCCAGATACCCCGTCGCCCGCGAATGCAGCTCGATCTCCTTGTAAGGCCGCAGTTCCGCATCAAACGACACTTCCCGGTAAATCTCCCCGCGTGTGACCGACACGGTCGCGACATTGGGGAAATCGGCGGCCTGAATCCTCACCGCAGTGTTCACCGCGCAAAGGCAGACCAGACCTAGTTTGAGACATGAAGGGGGAGTATTCGAAAGATGCGGCATAGCTGGCGAATGCGCAATCGAACGAAAACAAGCTCTATATTGTTACAATTTTGTCACATAAGGGATATACATGAGCAGAAAGTGATTCAAACTTTTGTCAGACGGGGAGAAAATGACCATGTGGGGCAAATGCTGCCCGCGTCACAGCGTGTCTGATCAACAATGGAAGCCTATTTGCACGTGAATCATCAGACCCGCAGCATGTCCTTCACGACTTGCCAGTAGAGAAAGACGCAGCCGCGCCAGGAGTAGCGGAATTCGCCGTTGCCTGTGGGCTCGATGACCCCGGCGGTGATGTTGTGGTCGATCTGGGCGCTCATATCACGCTCGATGTAGGCGTGCAGATACTCCGTGTCCTGCAGGGCCAGCTCCTCCGTGGTGATGTCCTGGTTGTGGAGGAAGTCTTCGTGCCGGTTGAGCAGGTCTTCAAAGGAGGCGGCATGCAGGAAGCGGTTCAGGCGCTGCTTGGGCGAATGCTTCATCGTGGCGGCGAAGGGGTAGTTCGTCGTCGTGTAGGTGACGCCGCTTTTCGTCCGCGAGGTGAGGCTAACGTAGGAGAAACCAAAATCGCCCTGCTGGGCGAGCGCAATGGAGGCCTGAATGCGCTTGTCGGCGTCGTAGAACAGGCGCATGAAGTGGTCTGTCTGGCTCCACTGCCAGCCCGTGTCGCCGACTTCGGTGAATCCGGCGTCCTCGGCCTCACGACTCAGCTCGCCGAGTTCAGGGAAGATTTCGCGGGACGGCGGGAAGCGGTGCTTGATCTCGCTTTTGATGGGAAAGCGGAGCTTCCGCACCCGGAAGACGATCTCCAGCCAGGGCAGCATGAACCAGGCGGCGATGAAGATGCCGCCGCCGGCGTGGGATCCGGTCAGAAAGAACCCACCGAGATATGAGGCGCCCAGCAGCGACAGCCAGCCCAGCTTCTGAATGAAGCGGTTGTCGAAGGACCGGCAGGCGACAGCGAAGACGACAGCCGCCGCGACATACAGAATCTGCTGGAGGGTGGTTTCCATGATTAGCGGCGGGTTAACAACGCGCGAGCGTACCTATAAGAAGGGCAGAATCAACCGCCAACGGACTGTTCCGAGCCCGTACGCAGGATGGCCGGACGCGCTCCGCAGAGCACATCCGGCCATTTTACCAACCTCGATGCAGAAAAGGGGGATCTTAGAAATTGATCTGCGCCTGGATGCCGATGTAGTCGTATTTAACATCTGGATACGGTGCCACGGTGGTGTTGGTCCGTGTGCCGCGGTTGTACATGAGGCTAAGTTCCAACTCTGGATAAGGGATGTAGCGGACACCGACACCGATTTCGTCCACCTGATCGCGGGGTGCGTTGGTGGCGAACTTGCGACCGCCATCGTAGGTCTGCCAGCGAACGAAGGGAATCAGTTCCCTCTGATTGGCGAACACATGGCGATAGCAGGCCTGGACATAGCCACCCTGCAGGCTCTGTGGAATGATCGTGTTGGATGCCACGTCCAGCTGCGGACCGCGGCCCCAGTTCCACTCCGCTTCGATGCCGAAGGGCTGGGGATAGAGAATCGCCGTTAGACCCACGCGCTCGTCAGCCACCCCGCCGCGTCCGAAGGTCGGAGCACCCGCTCCTCCGCTCACTGTGGGGACAAACTTCCCACGGTATCCAGCGATGCCGAGCTCGAGAATCTGACCGTTGTCGAATTCAAAGGGATAGGCGAGTCGGGCCAGATAGTGAGGCTGTCCGTTGGCATCGCTGCGGTTGATACCCTGGCCGTTGTAGGCACCAAAGGCTATAACGCCGTAGTCACCACTGCCGCGCAGACCCATTTTGACGAGGTCTTTGAAGCGGTTGCGGATTTCGTAGGGAGCCCACATATAATACACTCCAAAGTCACGTTCGCCTTCGACGGCACTGTTGATGGCGTCTGGACGCTCCAAGGCGAGGCGATTCTGCGAAGACTGCATGTTGACCCAGCCGAAGGGGATTTTTGACATCCCGAGACGCACGCGTGATTCACGGGCGGGATCGAGGGAGACGTCCGCATAGTAGTCGCGGGCTTGGAGAACATTCACGCCGCCCGCGGAACCGAAGTAGTCCAACTGAGCGTACAAGTAGAGGTGGTCCGTCACGTCACCGCTGATTTTGATACGACCGCGGCGGACGCCAAACGTCTGTCCGTCGGAAGCAAAGGCGTCAGCCGGCACATGAAGATCGCCCCCGGTCGAGCGCAGCAGGCCGTCACCCCGGAACTGACCATAGCCGCTGATTTTGAGACGCTCGTACCACTTGTTGGAAAGGAGCGCATCCAAGTCGCTCTTGCTCATGGTGGATGGGGAGGTGTCATCCCGGATTCGGGAGAGTTCCTCGACTTGTCCCCGGGTGCTGAGCACTGAGGATTCCAAGTTTTCCACCTTGGACTCGGTCTTCTCGAGGCGATCGACCAGCGCGGGAGGTGTGGAGGGCGTCGGCTGGGATGCGCGTTCCTTGGCGGCGTCTTCCTCTTTCATCGTGGCGATGAGCAAGTCGTACTCGTCGGCGGTGATGGAACCCTTTTGTTTGAGGATGTAGAAGAGTTTCTCCATGGCAGGGCTCGCCTGGAGCGTGGGTGTCAGCACAGTTGCGAAGGCCAAGACGGAGGTGAAAGCCCGCCAGAAGCCGCGTCTGGGATTGATGAAGTGCATTTTGTGTCGGATGTGTTGCAAAAAACGGCATCAGCGCCGTTTGGAAGTGCGGCTCTTAGTCGATTTCGTCACATTGCGGCCACTGGTATAGTGTGACGAATCCGTCACACATCCCGCCTTCCTCACTCACCAATTGGTCACTAAAACGACTTGGTGACTGGTCTGTAACACGCCCTAATGTTCTGTGACGTTTTCGTCACAGAACCCCACTTTGCCCCTCTGTGGTTCCTGAGCATCCTCACGCCTCACATCCAACGCATGAAACACACCGTCCTCGCACTGACCCTCGTCCTCGCATCCACCGTCACTTCCCTGGCACAGTCCACGCTTCGCATCCGCGGATCGGACACTCTCGGCGCCAAGCTGGTGCCAGCCTTGGCCGAAGCCTTCAAAAAACAAGCCGGCAAAGTCAGCTTCGACATCGCCGCCGAGGGTTCCTCCACGGCCTTCACCAACCTCGCCGCCGGCACAGCGGAAATCGGCATGTCCTCCCGCAAGATCAAGCCCGACGAGCGCACGCTCTGCCGCAGCAAGCGAATCGACGTCAACGAAATCGAGATTGCCTGGGACATGATCACTGTCGTGGTGAACAAGAACAACCCGGTCGCCGACCTGACGAAGAAGCAGGTCATGCAGATCTTCGCGGGAGACGTCAAAGACTGGAGCGAAATCGGCGGCGCCCCGGGCCCGATCTCCGTTTACACCCGCAACACCTCCTCCGGCACCTACAAGGACTTCATGAGCATGGCCATGAAGGGCCGCGAATACGGCTCCAATAGCCAGAAGATGGCCGGAAATGAGCAGATCGTGTCCGAAGTCGCCTCCAATGCCAACGGCATCGGCTACGTCGGCTACGCCTACGCCGGCGCCAAGGGCATCAAGGTGGTCTCCATCGACGGCAAGTTCCCCAATCCCGCTGAGGTTAAGAAGTACGTCCTCGCCCGCCCGACCTTCCTTTACACGAACGGAGAGCCCGCCGGTACAACCAAGGAGTTCATCGATTTCTGCCGCAGTCCCGCAGGTGACGCCGTCATCGCCAAGGCGGGTTTCATCTCGCTTTCCCAGATGAAATAATCGTTGGTTGACCCTTCGAAAAATCCGGCGATGGAGACGCCTAGTCTCTGCGCCGGATTTTTTGTGGCCGAAGACTCCCCGCATGGACAGTTCTGCCTCACCCTCCCGGCCTTCACTGCGACACCTGATCATCAGGAACCGCAAACGCGCCATCTTGGGGATCGATCCGCAGAAGATCATCAAATATTTCTTCGGGGCGAATGCCAGCACGGCGGTCATCGTCCTCGTGCTCATCATGATCTTTCTCGTGCGCGAGGGCGTGGACTTCCTGCCAACCTACCGCCACGAACTTCAGACTTACCGACGTGCCGGTTTGGAATTCTGTGATCTGATCGACCGTCCGCTGGGAGAGCACCAAACCCTCTCCAGCAGTCTGCGGCAGTGTGTCAGCGCCGCCCTTGAGCCGATGGTCAAAGACGCCCGCGAGCGCCGCAACGCCGCCTATCTTCTGAAAGGTCAGGCCGAGGAAAAGGCATTTCGGCAGCGGGAAGCGTTGGAAAATGCCTTGGAGCAGGAGCCGCCGCCAGCAGAGGACGAATTGACCGTTCTCCGCAAAAACCTGCAAGCCGCCGCCGCTGCTGCGAGCGAGGCACTGGTCTACCCAGATCTGTTTACCGCGCAGGAGAAAGCCCAGTTCAAAAAAGAACTGGCGGCACTCAGCCCCGAGGTTAGCGATCAGCCGCCTTTTCTCCTGGCTCTCGCCTCCGAGTTCATGAAGCAGGACCGTGCGGCCCGCGAAAAGTTTAAAGACCTTGTCACCGCCCAGGAGGAGTTCGACGAGGCGCCCGACGACCTTCACGACCTCGTCGATGAACTCAAAGAGCAGGCCAGCAGCACGAAGCAGAGGGTGGAAGAGGCCCACGCCCTTGCTGTCAACCGTCAGCAACTTCTGGAGGCGGCGGAAAAAACCTCGAATTCAGATGAAAAAGCCGATCTGATTAAAGAGGCCGAGGCCTCTGTCAGCGAGGAGATCGATGTGGACGCTCTGACGAAGGCACTCACTGACCGAACAGGCGAGCTCCAGGAGCAAATCCTGGCTTATGTGAAAGCGGCGGAAAAAGCTGCCGCCGACCTGCCTTCCGACGTCGGAACGCCCGACGCTGAGGTCCTGCTCCAACAGGCCAAAAATGGACTGCCCACTCATGTGGAGCAGATGCGGGACGCCGCCGAGTCTTTGAATGGATGGCGTGCGGACAAACCCGTCTCGATGATTCGCGTTATCGGTGCCTTCTTCTTCGGGACGGAATGGATCACCAACAGCTCATGGCAGGACTTCTTCGGTTTCGTGCCCCTGCTTGCAGGCTCGGTTGTCATTGCCCTCATTGCCGTGTTCATCGCTACGCCCATCAGCGTGGTCGCGGCGATTTACACGAACCAGTTTGCCAGCGAACGCGAAAAAGAATTCATCAAACCCATCATCGAATTCATCCAGGCCATCCCGTCCGTGGTGCTTGGCTTCATCGGCATCTCGCTGGTGGGTGATTTGATCAAAGACTTCAGCGAAGTGAGCTGGCTGCAGTGGATTCCCGGCTTCCCGATTCAGGAGCGTCTGAACATGTTCAATGCCGGCTGCCTGTTGGCCTTCATGGCGGTGCCGACGATGTTCAGTCTTTCCGAAGATGCCCTGAACAATGTGCCCCGCGGTTACATCGACGCCTCCGATGCGCTCGGGGCTACGAAGCTGCAGACCGTCTTTCGGGTGATCGTTCCCGCCGGCATTTCCGGCATACTCTCCGCGATTCTTCTCGGCTTGGGTCGTGTCATCGGGGAAACCATGGTCGTTCTACTCGTGGCCGGCAACCGCATCGCCATTCCCGATTTCAGCGCAGGTCCGGGTGTCATTTTCCAGCCCGCGCACACCCTGACCGGCATCATCGCCCAGGAACTTGGCGAGGTGTCGCGCGGCAGCTCGCACTGGCAGGCGCTGTTCATGGTCGGCATTGTACTTTTCGCCATTTCGCTGCTCGTGAACTGGTGCGCCCGAGCCGTGGCGCGCCGCTTTGAACCCCACAAGGCATGAATTCCGCAACCGATCCCGCCAATCCCTTCGCCGGAGACAAATCCGGCATCCAGAAGCGCGAGACCGCTGCACGCTGGGCGCTGCGGGTGGGAAGTTATCTCGTGGTGCTCGTCACGGCTGCGATCATGCTGCACATCTTCATCAAAGGCGCACCCGTGGCGTTTAAGTCGGAGTGGCCTTTTGTGAACACGCAGTTTCTAAGCGAGCTGCCCGCACAGCTCCACGTCATCGAAGACAAGGACGGACGGCATTACGAAACCGGGGTGAATGGAGCCGACGCGATCAAGAAGGAGTTGGGAGAGAACTTCCACTCTGAAAAAACCATTCCCTACTCCGGCGGCGGCATCCTGGGGCCCATCGTCGGCACGGCCCTGCTCGTCGTGGTCAGCGTCAGCGTGGCCCTTTTTCTCGGCGTCGCCTGCGCCATTTATCTCAGCGAATACGCCAAGAACGGCAAGTTCCTCGAACTCGTCCGGCTGGCCATCCTGAATCTCGCGGGCGTGCCCTCGGTCGTGTTCGGTCTTTTCGGTCTTGGAGCTTTCGTTTTGACCGCGCCTGTCTTTGTCGACGTTCCAGCGGAGCGCTCCGTTCTGGCCATCCCGCTGGGATTCACAACGCTCAGTTTTGAAGGATGGGACACCTGCGTCCTGTCCGGTGGCTTCACCCTCGCCTTCGTCATCCTGCCGGTCATCATCACCGCCAGCGAGCAGTGTCTTCAAGCCGTGCCCCAGGGATTCCGCGAAACCAGCATGGCGTTGGGGGCGACTCGCTGGCAGACCATCCGCTACAGCGTGCTGCCCTTTGCCACGCCCGGCATCCTGACCTCCAGCATTCTCGGCATCGCCCGTGCCGCTGGTGAGACGGCACCGATCATGTTCACTGCTGCGCTCGCCTTCAAAGACAAACTGCCCTGGCAGAAGGACCTGCCGCCGCTGTCGGCGGACGCGTCCATCTTTGCCCATTGGGAGCAGAGCGTGGAGCGCTTTCTCGGCATCTTCACGGAATCCGTGCAGGCGCTCCCCTATCACATCTACACCCTCGCGGCGAAGATTCCCCAGAACGAGTACTCCGAGCGTGCACAGTACGGTTCCGTCTTCGTCTTTCTCGTGCTCGTGGCCATGCTGGCCGCCGTCTCCATCTGGATGCGCATTCATCTGCGGAAGAAGTATCGCTGGTAAACCCATGTCCGCTGACTCGTCGTCCTCATCGCCCCATCCTCCCGTTGTCCAGATCAGCGGCATGGATTTTTGCTACGGTGCCAGCCGTGTGCTGGAGAACATCAGTCTCGACATGGTCTATCACCGCGTCACCGCGCTCATCGGCCCCTCCGGCTGCGGCAAGAGCACGCTGCTGCGCTGCATCAACCGCATGAACGACCGCGTGCCCTCCGCCCGCGTCACCAAGGGAGAGGTGCGGGTGAAGGGAAAAAACATCTACGACGCGGATGTTGATCTCACCCAGCTCCGCAAGCAGGTCGGCATGGTTTTCCAGAAGTCGAATCCCTTCGCCAAAAGCATCTACGACAACGTCGCCTACGGCCTGCGCATCCACGGCGAAAGGAACAAGGCCGTGCTCGACGATGCAGTGGAGCGCGCCCTGCGTCATTCGGCCTTGTGGGACGAGTTGAAGGACCGGCTCGGCGCCAACGCCCTGGCTCTTTCCGGTGGCCAGCAGCAGCGTCTCTGCATCGCCCGCGCTATCGCCACCGTACCCGACGTGCTCCTCATGGACGAGCCCTGCTCCGCGCTCGATCCCATCTCGACCTTGAAGATCGAGGAGCTCATGAACCAGCTCGCGCGCGAATTCACCGTCATCATCGTCACCCACAACATGCAGCAGGCCGTGCGCGTCTCGGACTACACCGCCTTCCTCCATCTCGGCAAACTCGTCGAGTTTGGTCCCACGGAGGACATCTTCACCAATCCCCGCCAAAAGCTCACGGAGGACTACCTCCGCGGCATCTTCAGTTGACGATCATGGCCTCCGTCTCAGTTCCAGTTTCCGTCGGCGCCGAACCTCTCATCCAGGTGGAGAAGTTCAACTATGCCTACGGTGACCATCAGGTGCTCTTCGATCTCGATTTGAACATGCGAAGCACCGATGTGACGGCGCTCATCGGCCCGTCTGGCTGCGGCAAAAGCACCCTGCTCCGCGCCATCAACCGCATCAACGACCTCGTCGATTCCGCCCGCGTCGTCAGCGGCTCCATCCGTGTTGATGGCGTCGACTTGTACGCACCGGAGGTCGACGTCATCAGCCTGCGCCGCAACGTCGGCATGGTCTTCCAGAAGTACAATCCCTTCCCCCGCTCCATTTTCGAAAACGCCGTCTACGGACTGCGCGTCGCCGGCGTCAAGAACCGCCACGACCTCGAGGAAGCCGCGGAACGCAGTCTTCGTTCGGCCGCGTTGTGGGATGAGGTGAAAGACCGTCTCGACGAAATGGCCACCGGCCTCTCTGGCGGTCAGCAGCAGCGTCTCTGCATCGCGCGGGCCATCGCCCTGCAGCCGCGCATCCTGCTCATGGACGAGCCCTGTGCTGCGCTCGACCCCATCGCCACCGCGCGCATCGAAGAGCTGATTCATCAGCTGCGCAACGAATACACCTTTATCATCGTCACCCACAACATGGAGCAGGCCCGGCGCATCGCCGATCGTACCGCCTTCTTCTACAAGGGCCGCCTCGTGGAGGAGCAGGAGACGATGAAGCTCTTCAGCGCGCCCGACAATCCGCTCACCGAGTCCTACGTTACCGGTCGCCTGACTTAAATCCGGGGCTTGGCGCTTCTTTCCTCCCGGTTGCAATCCACGGTCCGATGCCGCACCTTGTGCGTCATGATTTTCCGGCCCGTCTTCTTGATGCTTCTCCTCGCCGCCGCCGCCCAGGCTGGCGTGGAGTTGGACATTGAGAAATTCGGCGAAAGCCTCGGCGGCTGGAGGAAAGAGGGGAAAAAGGCAGCGGACTACAAATTTTCCGAGACCGAGTTCCGCACCTACAAGCCGGAGGTCACCCAGGCTCCTGACGGCGGGCTTTTCATATCGGTGCGCGTCGATCACCTGCGCGGTCTGTTTTCAGCCGACGATCATGCCAGCATCGAGATGAGCTTCGCGCCCGACGGCGAGCTGCTTTCCTCCCAGGCCACCATTTCCATTCAGGACCGCCGCATCAGTAGCGACATGTTTCGCAGCGGCGGCCAGTCCGCCGCGAAGGCAGCGGGAGACCTCGCCGGTGGCACGGCCGAAAAGGCCGCCAAGCTCGGCAGCAATGTCTTTGCCAGCCTCGCCTCCAAGATCCTGAGGGAAAAGGTCACCGAACCCGGTCGCATCGCCTATCCCGCCGCCCTTCGTCACAATTACAACCTTCTCTACCAGTGCGTTAGCGTCACGAAAGACCCGCCCAAGGCCCTGCCGGTGGAAGGCGAGACGCCGCCGAAGCCGGCAGAACCCGTCGCCGTGAAGACCGCGCCCGAAGGCATGCTGGAGGTGCGCACCTTCGGTGAGGCTCCCAAGGAAGAACCCAGGAAGGAAGCCGAACCGGCCAAACCATGAGCCGTCGGCAGTTGCTCATCGACGTCGGCAACGGTCGGACGAAGTTCGGTCTCGCCACCAACGAGGACATTCTCGAACGCCGCGAACATCCGACGCGCGAGCTTTCGCCCGATGCCGTGCGCGAGCTCACCGCTGGTTGGCGGTTTGAAAGCGCCGTGCTCTGCAGCGTCGTCCCGAAGGCGGTGCCCGCGTTTCAAGATGTCTTGGGAGACCGGCTGCTCGTGCTGCGTCACGACACGCTCATGGGCATCGGCGTCCGCTACCCGCGCCCGGAAACCATCGGAACCGACCGCCTCGCCAACGCCGTCGCCCTCGCCCACATGCATGGCGCTCCAGGCATCGTCATCGACTTCGGCACGGCGGTCACCTTCGACATCCTCAGTGCGGACAAGCACTACATCGGCGGTGTCATCGCCCCCGGTCTGCGTCTGATGACCGATTACCTCCACGAGCGCACCGCCCTGCTGCCGCGCGTGGATTTGCGTGAGCCTGCCAGCGCTATCGGCCAGTCCACCGAGGGCGCCATTCTCGCTGGAGCCGCCATCGGCTACCGCGGCATGGTGAAAGGCATCCTCGAGTCGCTGAAAAAGGAACTGGGATCGGACGACCAAACGCACATCGTCGCCACCGGCGGAGACGCGGAATGGATCATCGCGGGCATGGGGGAAAGCATTGCCGTGGAGCCGGATTTGACCTTGCACGGACTGCGTTTGGTAGGCAATCTCCGCGCCCCGCTCTGAGGCGGGACGTTATGTCTGAATCTGCAAAAACCTCCATCGGCATCGACTTCGGCGGCACCTCCGTGAAGCTCGGAGTGTGTCGCGGCGACGAGCTGCTCTTCACCGACGAGCCCATCCCCACCGCCCAATTCAACGGGCCCACCGCTCTCATCGGAGAAATGGCTGCCCGTGTCGCCAAACTGCAGAAGACCTATCCCGACATCTGCGCCATCGGCGTCGGTGTTCCCGGCCTTGTCGATTTCGATCACGGTTTTGTACATGAACTGACCAACGTGCCCGGCTGGAAGCACGTGCCGCTGAAGGCGATCCTCGGCGAGAAGACCGGTCTGCCGGTGCTCGTGGAGAATGACGCCAATGCGATGGTCTATGCCGAGTTTCGCTATGGCGCGGCCCGTGGCCTAAAGAACGTCGTCGGCCTCACGATCGGCACCGGCATCGGCGGTGGACTCGTGCTCGACGGCAGGATGTATCGCGGCAGCGGATTCGCGGCGGGAGAGATCGGGCAGATGAGCATTCACTACGACGGCAAACCCGGCCACTACGGCAACTGCGGCGCACTGGAAAAATACACCGGCAACCTGCAGATCGCCGAACATGCCGTGCTGCGCTACTCCGAAGCCGGCATCGAAAAGGAACTCGCCGATTGTACGCCGAAGAAAATCGCTGACGCTGCTCAGGCTGGTGATGACATCGCGCGTCAGATCTGGGGTGAAGTCGCCGACTGGCTCGGCACCGCCATCTCCAGCATCGCCTGGCTGCTCAATCCCGACGTCTTCGTCATCGGAGGCGGCGTGGCCCAGGCGGGCGACCTCATTTTCAGTCCCCTCAAGAACAAGGTGCAGAGCATGCTCAGCACCGTTGTCTGGGAGCGCCTGCAAGTGGTTCCCGCCCGTTTCAGCAACGAAGCCGGCATCATCGGCAACGCCGCCCTAGCGGCGGATGCGGTGTGAGGCGGCGAGATTATCGTCACTTGCATCAGGCGCGGGCCTGCTTCATTCGCGGCGCTTGCAACCGCTTCATCTCATCGACGCCATCGGTCCGTTCTTCCGCGGGCATGATGTGCGCACGATCAACTGGTCCAAGATCCCCTGGCAGAACGTGCCGAAGACGCGTGATGCAGAATCCGATGCGTGGTGGGCGCAGGTGCGGGCGGATTTGACGAAGTTCGCCGATCAGGCCGCGGCCTGGGGCTTCAACGCGGTCTCGCTCGACGACGTGACGCATCTGGCGGATCACCCGTGGCTCGAACCAGAACTGCGCGAGCGCATCGCGCTCTATCGCGAAGAATTCGCGCGATGCTTCGCGATCTTCATCGAACGCGGCATGCAGGTGCATCTGACGATGGACGTGATGACCTTCACGCCGGAGCTAAGACGTCGCATGACCGAGTCAAAGCGCGAGGTGAACGACTACCTCGCTGAATTGCTCGACGGTTTCTTCGCCCGTTTTCCGCAGGTGGCGGGCATCATCGTGCGCATCGGCGAATCAGACGGCAAAGGCGTGCATGACGAATTCCGCAGCGAGCTGGTGATCCGGAAACCCGCGCAAGCACGCCGCCTGCTGCTCGATCTGCTGCCGGTGTGCGAGAAGCACGCACGTCGCCTCATTTTCCGCACGTGGACCGTCGGCGCGTATCGCATCGGCGATCTGATGTGGCATCGCGGCACCTTCACCAGCGTGTTCGAGGGCATTCGCAGTCCGGCGCTGGTCATCTCGATGAAGTACGGCGAGTCCGACTTCTTCCGCTACCTGCCGCTGAACTCGAACTTCTTCCGCACCGACGTCGCGAAGATCGTCGAGCTGCAGACGCGGCGTGAATACGAAGGCTGCGGCGAGTATCCGAGCTTCACCGGCTGGGAATACGAACGCTATGCGCACGAGCTGAAGCACGCGAAGAACATCATCGGCTGCATGGCCTGGTGCCAGACCGGCGGCTGGGTGCCCTTCCGACGCATCGCGCTGATCGACCCCGAAGCGATCTGGATCGACCTGAACACCTTTGTCACGCTGCGCATCATGAAGGACGGCATGCCGGTGGAGGAAGCGGTGCGCGCCTTTGTCAAAGAACGCGGCTTGGGTGATGCCGAGGCGCTGATCGAACTGCTGCGCTACTCCGACGAGGTCATCCATGAGCTGCTCTACGTGCAGGAGTTCGCGCAGCAGAAGCTCTTCTTCCGTCGCGTGCGCATCCCGCCGCTGCTCCAGGTTTATTGGGGAAACATTTTCATCAATCACAGCGTCAAAAAACTGCTGCGCTACTTCGTGCGCGAGCCTGAGGCCGCCCTTCACAGCGCCGCGCGCTGCATGAGCCGGCTGGAGCAGATGATCGCCCTCGCGCCTCGCGCCGGCGTGCCCGTGGCCGATCTCGAATACATGCGCGACACCTTTCATCTGCTCGCACTCGCACGTGAGTACTGCTTCACCGAGTTCACGCCGGAGATGGAGACGCGATTGCGCGAAGCGAAGCGCGCCTACAAAGCGAAGTATCCGAAGCGCGGCCTGCGGGCTCGCTACCGAATCAAGATGGGCTTCAAGCCGTTCTGGGTGCAGCGGCGTTACCTCGGCTGGGCCGTCGAACTGTTCATGCGTCGCCGTCGCGGCTACCGCATCATCGATCGCCTGCTCATTCTGCACGTGCTGTCGATGATCTACCGCTACATCGCGCTCCGGAAGCCGCATTGGATTCCCGGCTTCGCCAAAGAGAGCGCGATGGGTGTGGACGTGGTGTTTCGATGAGACTGGCCGAAAGAATCGAAAAACAGAAAAGAGTCAGATCAGAAAACTGGGTTCTGATTTTTTCTCCTCTTTCGTCTTTTTCGGCCAACTCAATTCAAATCTTCACTTCCCAGCCTTTGCGATAGCCCTCGCGGCCCCAGAGCTTCATTGCCTCGGCGTTGTCGAGGATTTTGCCGGTCTTCGGATCGCATTTCACCACGGTGTTCGTGCGGTAGGCCATGTTACCGAGGTGGCACATCATCGTACTCTTCTGCCCTTCTGCAATGGGGCTGTTGAGCTTCGCCTCGCCGCGGATGGCGTCGATGAAGTTGCCGATGTGCGACACGTCGCCCGTGCCGGCGGTGCTGGCCTTGCCTTTGCTGACCTCGGCACCCTTCGGATCGTAGATCGTCCATGTATCGCGCGCCGCGGCCATGGTGCCGTTGTCGCCATAGAACATGACTTCTGCTAACGGCTTCTCCGCTGCACGCGGATGACATGAGCTCTGCACCCATTCGCAACCTGCATGGCCGAAATCATAGACCGCTGTTCCGGTGTCCGGCGTTTCCTGCGCGTCGTCGTAGACGTAGCGGCCGCCGTTGTAGGTCACGCGCAGCGGATACTCGCCCTTCAGGCCCCAGCGCAGGATGTCGAGCGTGTGGATGCCGTTGTTGCCGAGCTCGCCGTTGCCCCAGTGCCAGAACCAGTGCCAGTCATAGTGAACCATGGATTTGAAGTCGTGCTTCGCATCATCGGGCACCGGACCTTGATACAAATCGAAGTCCGTTTCTCCCGGCGCGAGCTTTTCGTTCACCGCGAGCGTCTTGCGCGTGTTGTAGTAGAACGCGCGGCCATAACGCACCTCACCGATCGCTCCGTCATGCAACGCGGCGATCGCATCCTTCATCCAGGTGCGCCGCTGGTTGCCCATCTGCACGAGGCGGTCGTACTTTTTCGATGCGGCGACAATCATTTCTGCCTCATGCGGATTCTGGCTGCCCGGTTTTTCGACATACACGTGCTTCCCAGCCTGCATGCACAACAGCGCGGCTGGTGTGTGCCAGAAGTTCGGCGTGGCGATGAAGACGGCGTCGAGCGTCTTGTCGTCGAGGAAGGTGCGGAAATCCTTCACACCCTGGCAAGACACCGTTTGCTTGTCGTTGATCACCTTGAGGCCGTTCTCGAGGCGCTTCGGGTCCACCTCGGCCACATAGGCGATCTCCACGTTCGGAATCTTCAAAAGCGCGCCGACGTGCCCCATGCCGCGGCCCAGCGCGACGACAGCCACTTTGATCTTCTTCCCGGCTTCGTCGGCGGCTCGGAGTTTCGGCAGGGCGGACACCGCGGCGAGCGCGGACGTTTGATGGAAAAAAGTGCGGCGGTTCATGGTGGTGCAAGGAATCGGCTTCGGGGAGCCATGTCTTGCAGCCGTCGTTTTTCCTTCGATCATTGCTTTTTTCTGTAACCGGTGAGGCCTGCGGCGCATTCGGTGGATGCAGCGGTTTTCGCTGCGTCGATCCCAACAGCCTTCGAATCCCCATGTTCAAGCCCGTCTTCATCCTCTATCTCGTCGCCCTGCATGCCACCTCCGTTTGCGCCCAGACGTCCCTGCGCGAGCGGTTGCGTGAAATGCTGACACGCCGGGCTCCGGGCGGCTCCGTGGAGCTCAGCTACGGCAGCGATCCGCTGCAGAAGCTCGACTTTTGGAAATCCGAATCGCCGGATGCGCCGCTGGTGATTTTCGTGCACGGAGGCGGCTGGAAGCGCGGGGACAAGCGGGATGCGACCGGTGAAAAGGCGAAACACTACCAGCAGCAGGGTTACGCCTTCGCCTCGGTCAACTACCAGCTCGTGCCTGCAGTCACGGTGGAGCAGCAGGCGCAGGATGTCGCAAATGCCATTGCTCATCTCGTCACTCGCGCCGAGACGCTCGGCTTTGACGGCAAACGGGTGGCGCTGATGGGGCACAGCGCCGGTGCGCATCTGTCCGCGCTGGTGGGCACGGACCTCCGCTACCTGAAAAAGGCCGGTCTGAGGGCCGACTCACTTCGCGGAGTGATCCCGCTCGACGGCGCGTGCTACGACGTGCCGCGCCAGATCGCTGAAGGCGGTGACTTCATGCACGACACCTATTTGGAGGCCTTTGGCAAAGACCCTAAACGGCAGATCGCCTTGTCGCCGACCCAGCAGGCCGCCGCGCCCAACGCGCCTGCTTTCCTCATCCTCCACGTCCAGCGCGTGGACGGCACCGCACAGTCCAAGGCGCTCGGCGCCGCGCTTCGCAAGGCAGGGACGCCCGCCGAAGTGCGGGGCTTCAGCGGCACCGGTCTCGTCGGCCACGCCGAGATCAACCGCAGGATGGGTGATCCCTCCTACCCGGCCACGCCGGTCGTCGATGAGTGGTTGAAGCGGATCTTTGACCGTTGAATGGGCATTGTCCCGCGATTGCGTGGCAGGCGGGGTGGATTCGGTTATTGACCGCTTTGCCGGGCTGGCGTCATGCTTTGGCTCGTGCGTGTTCGCAGTCTCCAGCTTTTGGTTCTTCCGGGCCTGCTTTCCGGTTCCCTGCACGCCGCCGAGCTGGCGGTGCCTGCGGCGGCAGATCTGCAGCGGGAGCGGGCGGAGATCACGGCGCGGCTGGCGGCGCTCCCAGAGGCCATCTCCTCCTCTCAGTTGCATGGCCGAATCGGGTTCTATGGCCAGCCGAAGGCTACGCAGTGGATCGTTATCGATTTGGGCGTGCGGGTTGTGCCGGATGAGGTGGTCCTTTTTCCGGCACGGCTGCCAGTCGATTCCGGCGGGGATGGGTCCGAGGGTTTCCCTCCGGAGATCGAGGTGGAGATCGCGTCGGAGGCTTCCTTTGCGGAGGCGGTGCGGCTGGGGAGGTGGCAGGAACCGTTGCCCGGGGGTACGCTGTCGCCGGTTTTTCTGCGCTTCCAGCTCCCGCCGGAGATGCGGGCTGCGGGGCGGTTTTTGCGGTTGCGGATTTTCGGAAGTCGGCCGCGGGCATCCGGGCGGGGGAGTTTTTTCACGCTCGGGGAGGTGATGGTTCTGGCAGAGGGCAGGAATGTGGCGCTGCAACGCCCGGTGGAGACATCGGGCGGGATCGAAAATGCACCCCGCTGGCAGGCTGAGAATCTAACGGATGGGTACCTGTGGTGCCTGCCCGGACAAGGGTTCCAAGAGGCGGAGTGGAATGGTTTTCACAGCGCGATCGAGCGGGAGGCGGCGCATCGGAAGTGGGTGGAAGTGCGCTTTTCCACGGAGGAGCCAGTGGATGAAGTGCATCTGGTGCCGGCGCATCCGCGCGACTTCGCCGACACATCCGGTTTTGGCTTTCCGCCGCGGTTCCGAGTGCTGGGCTTCGATGCGGAGGACCGCGAAACAGTGCTGCTAGACGGCTGTGAGCCACCGTTTCCGAGTCCGGGTGATGCCACGGTCATGATCCCGGCCGGAGGACGGCTGCTAAAGCGGGTGCGGGTGGAATGCGTCGAGCTCTGGCAGCGCACAGGGGACTACCTCGTTGCCTTGGCGGAACTCCAGGCCTGGTCAAAGGGGCGCAATGTGGCGGCTGGAAGTCCGGTTACGGCACTGGATGCGGTGGAGATCGGCATCTGGCGGATGCAGGCGCTCACGGATGGGAGCTCCAGTCGCCGGGCTCTGCTGCCGCTGACGGGGTGGCTGGAGGGGCTGGACGAGCGGGCCGTCCTGCAGCTCCGGCTGGCAGAGATCGACAGGCTGCTGGCGCTGAAGGCCGTCGAAACGCGGCGCATCGCGGTCGCCGTCGGTGTGGGTCTGGCGGTGGCGGTCGTGGGTGTCCTACTGGGACTGCTCGTGTGGCAGCGGCGGCGGGCCGCAGTGTCTCGGGAGGAACTGCGGGAACGCATCGCCCATGATCTGCATGATGAACTCGGTGCCAGCCTCAGCCACCTGGCGCTGGAAAGTGACTTGGCGCGGAGGCAGTTGGACCAAGGCGATCCGGTGCGGGAACGTCTCACCGTCTTGTCCGAAACCGCCCGCGAGACCCTCGACAACATGCGCGATGTCATCTGGCTGCTGGCGCCGACAGCGGACAGCTGGCGCGGGTTTCAGCGGCGCATTGCGTCCATCACCGCCCGCATGCTGGAGGGCGTGGAGCATGCATTTACCGTGCAGGGAGAGCCGCCGCCGGGCCGCCCGGAGATAGGCTGGGCACGGGAGTGGGTGCTTTATTTCAAGGAGGCGCTGAGCAATGCCCGCCGCCACTCGAAGGCCGCGCGCATCGAGGTGGAGCTGCACTGGGAAGCGCGGGAGTTGGAGCTTTCCGTGCGGGATGACGGCTGCGGATTCGACCCTGACGATCCTTCTTTGTCGGCAGGTCTGGGCATGAAAACCTACCGCCGCCGTGCCGCAGCCCTGCACGGTTCTCATTCCATTTCACGTAATGTCGGCCAAGGCACCACCGTGCATCTGACGGTGCCGCTCCCCGGGAGGAAACCATGAGTCACACCCCCAAAAAACCCGCTGTCTGGATCGTCGAGGATCACCCGCGTCTACGGGCATCGCTGCGTGAGGTGATCGCTGAGGTGGCGGGCATGGTCTCCGCTTTTGAGAGCTGTGAAGAGGCGCTGGAGCAGGCAGCACAGGTGTCGCCAGAGGTCATCATCCTCGACATCGGTCTGGCGGGCATGAGTGGTCTGGAGGGCGTCCGTCGCTTCAAGCAGCGGTTTCCCGAAGTGCAGATCGTCATGTTCACCGTTCACGATGAGCCGGAGCGCATCTTCGAGGCCGTGTGCGCGGGCGCCTCCGGCTACCTGCTGAAGTCCGAGCCGCTGGAACGCATCGCCACCGCCGTGGAGGAAGTGCTGCGCGGCGGATCTCCGATGACCTCCGAGATCGCCCGGCTGATGCTCGACCGCTTCAACCGCCTCGGCGCCACCGGCAGCAGCACGGAACTCTCCGAGCGTGAACGCGACGTCCTGCGCGCCATGGTGGACGGTCTCGCGAAAAAGGAGATCGCCGACAGGCTCGACCTCAGCATCCACACCGTGGACACCTACACGCGCCGACTCTACCGCAAGCTGCACGTCCGCACCTTGGGCGGTGCCGTAGCCAAAGCGCTGCGCGAAGGGCTGGTGTAACGCCATTTCGGGACATGACTGGGGCAGATCCTTTGGCTAGAATTTCCGCATGACCGGTCTTCGACAATCAGCTGCCGCCCTTCTGCTCGTCGTGGCGGCTCCGGCTCCTGTTAGTGCCGCGCCTGATTTTGGGCGCGATGTCGCCCCCATCCTCGAGCAGGCGTGCCTTTCCTGCCACAACGGGCAGGAGACCAAAGGCGATCTCGACCTCTCGACCCGTGCGGCGGCCTTTGCCTTTAAAGAGGGCATCGTCCCCGGCGACCCGGCGGCCAGCCTGATTCTCAAAGTCGTCAGCGGCCCTGAGCCGGACATGCCGAAAAAAGCCGACCCGCTCACGGTAGAGCAGATCGCCATCCTGCGTGAATGGATCGCCTCAGACGCCGCGTGGCCGGAAGACCGCAAGCTTGCGCACAACCCGAAGCGCGATCTCGACTGGTGGTCGTTGCGCCCCTTGCCGAAGCTGGACGCAAAACGGATCCCGGATCGCTCCAACCCTGTCGACGCCTTTGTCGATGCAAAGCTACGCGAAAAGGGCCTGCACCCGGTGCCCGAGGCCGATCCCGCCACGCTGATTCGCCGTGTGACCTACGACCTCACCGGCCTGCCTCCGACGCCGGAGGAGGTGGAGACGTTTTTGGCCAACCCGGATTGGGAGGCGACCGTGGATCGACTCCTCGCCTCGCCCGCCTTCGGTGAAAAGTTCGGCCAGCACTGGCTCGATCTGGCGCGCTACGCGGAGACGCACGGCTACGACAAGGACAAACCCCGCAACAACGCCTGGCCCTACCGCGACTACGTCATCCGCAGCTTCAACGAGGACAAGCCCTATGGGCGTTTTGTGTGTGAGCAGGTGGCCGGCGACGTGCTCTTTCCCGGCGAGTCCGATGGCGTTGCCGCGCTTGGTTTTCTCGCCGCCGGTCCCTGGGACTTCATCGGTCACTGGGAAGTCGGCGAGGCGAAGATCGACGGCCGGATCGCCAAGCATCTCGATCGTGACGAGATGGTGACGGCGGTCTTCAACGTCTTTCAAAGCACCACCGTACAGTGCGCCCAGTGCCACCACCACAAGTTCGATCCCGTCCGCATGGAGGACTATTACCGGCTGCACGCTGTCTTTGCCGCCGTGGATCGCGCGGACCGCGTCTACGCGGGGTTGCCGCCGGAACAGGAGCGGCGCAAAAACGAGGTCACGGCCCGGATCAATGCGCTGAAGCAGGAGCAGGAAAAACTCACGACGCAGATCCAGCGTCTCGTCGCCGCGAAAGCCTCGGGGTTGGATCGCCGCATCGCCGAACTGAAGGAGAAGTACGGCACCGGGTCGGAGCTGCGGCCGCAATACGGCTACCACAGCGCGATCACGAACAACCCTGACGAGGAAAAATGGGTGCAGGTCGATCTCGGCGAACCCCGCGACGCCGTCGAAGTGCGGATCATGCCGGCGTTTGACCGCTACAATGACATCGGCGCCGGATTTGGCTTCCCGCCTCGTTATCGCGTCGAAGTGGCCAATGATGCCGGCTTTAAAAAGGAAGTGCGAACGCTCCTCGATGCGACGGCCAAGGATCAGCCGAATCCGAAAAACCGAACGCTGCGCGTCAATGGCGACGGCGAGCCGTTTCGCTTTCTACGCTTCACCGCCACGCGACTGGCGACGCGGAAGAACGACTACATCCTCGCGGTTGGCGAGATCGAGGTGCTCGACGAAGAGGGCGCGAAGAACTTCGCCCGCGGAGCCGCTGTCACCGCCAAGGACAGCATCGAATCGGGCGTCCGCTGGGGGCGCGCAAACCTCGTCGACGGCATCTACTTTCGCGAAGTGGAGAATCCGGAAGCCGCGGAGGAGCTGGCCGCGCTCGCAGAGCAACGCGCCGCCATTGAGCGCTCGCTGCGTCCGCCCGAGACGGACGCTCGCCTTGCCAAACTTGCCGACGAACTCGGGCGACTGGAAACGGAACGCAAAGCCTTTCCCGAAGGCCGGCTCGTTTACGCCGCGGCCACACACTTTCCGCGCGGAGGTCGCTTCACCGCCACCGAGGGCAAGCCGCGCCCGATCCACCTGCTGAATCGTGGCGACATCAGATCGCCCGGCGATGCGATGGTGCCCGGCGTGCCGCCTCTTTGGTCCGGTGTGCAGGACGCGTTTTTCTCCGGCGAATCTTGGGCGGAGGATCGGGCACGTGCCGAGTTGGCCCGATACTTGTCTCGCCAGGACAATCCGCTCGTGTGGCGCTCCATCGCCAACCGTCTCTGGCAGTGGACCTTCGGGGCACCGCTGGTCGGCACGCCGAATGACTTCGGGCGCGGAGGCATGCAGCCCACCCATCCGGCGCTGCTCGACTTTCTCGCCGCCACGCTGCGCGACGATCCCAGCCAGTCCCTCAAGTCCATCCTGCGCCTGCTCATGACCAGCCGCGCCTATCGCCGCTCCAGCGCGCATGATCCTGAGAATGCCGCGATCGACGCCGACAACGCCTACCTCTGGCGCGCCGGCCGGCGTCGGCTCACCGCCGAGGAGTTTCGCGATTCGCTGCTGCTCATCAGCGGAGCGCTGGACCGGACCATGGGTGGCCCGAGCTTTCAGGACTTCGTCATCGAAAAGCCGCAGCACTCGCCGCATTATGAATACGATCTCCACGATCCGAAGGACCCCAAGTCGCACCGTCGGTCCGTCTATCGCTTCATCGTCCGTTCCCAGCCGCAGCCGATGCTGACCACGCTCGACTGTGCCGACCCGTCCATGAGCGTGCCGGAGCGCGACGAGTCCACCACCGCGCTTCAGGCGCTGACGCAGTGGAATCACCGTTTTGTCGAGGCGATGTCGGAGCGTCTGGCGGCGCGCATCGAAAACGAAGCGCCCGCGTCCGTTGCCGAACGCGTCACTTTTGCCTGCCGTCTGGTGCTCGGTCGCGACCCCCTGCCGGAGGAGCTCGCCATCCTGACCGGGCAGCTCAAAACCTACGGGGCGGCCCACTTCGCCCGCGTGCTTTTCAACCTCAACGCCTTTGTCTATGTCGATTGAAGCGGCCTCAATCCAGCGGCGGGATCGAAGCGCGAATCTCGTCCAGCAGCTCCCGCGTGCCATGCAGCGCGCACCAATGGTGGATGTAGTCCCAGTCCAGCGCCTCATCCCCCTGCACGGCGATGACATCACGCACGTCTTCGCGGTCCTTGCCGCGCTTCGCGATCTTCGCCCAGCGCAGCTTCATGATGATGACGTCTTCAGGAGACGGCACCCAGATTTCACAGCCAATCAGGTCGTCCAACACTCGTCGCCGCCGTTGAAATCGCGATTGGTCGTGGGGATCCGCGCTGAGGTGAAAAATCTCGATCTCGAAGGGCAACGCCGGAACCCGCACCTTGTCGCGAAAAGTGCCGGTGACCGTCTCAAACGACGGCTGCGGATCGAAGACAAACTCAGCGCCAAGCTCCTTCTCCAATGCTCCGACTTTGCCATTCAGCACCGCCACAAAATCGGCGTCCTTCGTTGCGCGGGGAATGCCGTAGAAGTTTGATGAAAACGATCCCGCCAGCAAGTAATCGACGCCCAGCTTGTCAAAAGCGGCGACCACACGCGCCGCGACTTCGTTGCCGTTTTTCATGGTCGCGCGACCGATGGCCGGTAGATGCCGTGCTCGTGAACCTGACGAAGCCGGTTCAGGCGACGTTGCAGCATCGCCGTGACTTCCGTCGGATTCGCTTCGGGGTACTGAGCCCGTATCCCAGGCGGAAGCATGCGATCGACTTCTAAGCTGAAGAGTTCCGGACCCCAGCCCATTTCCGCGACGCAGTGCGTTTTCTCGCCCGCCTCACCTTGTCGGCGTAGATCGCGTCGGCCAGCGGTTGAATCGTCGATTCCATGCGCGGGAGTCTATGCGGCCTGCAGCACTTTTTCCACACCGGCCTCCATTTTTTTGAAACGCCATGATCATCCATTCCCGCCGTCATTTCCTGGGTTCCCTCGCCGGTTCGTTCCCCGCTCTCGCGCTGGGGGATCTGCTCGCCCGTGACGGCGTGCTCGGCGGGCGGCTGCATCATCCGCCGAAGGCGAAACGCGTGGTGCAGCTCTTCATGGCGGGCGCGGCGAGTCATGTGGACACCTTCGACTACAAGCCGCTGCTGAAGAAAAAGGACGGCCAGCCGTGGGACCCGGGTGAAACCGTCGAGTTGTTTCAAAGTACTCCCGGCGCCTGCTTCGCGAGCCCCTGGGGGTTCCGGCCCTACGGTCAGTGCGGCAAGATGATGAGCGACATCGTCGCACCACTCGGCGACGTGGTCGATGACATCGCCTTCATCCACAACATCGAGGGCAAGACCGGCGTGCACAGTCAGGGCACGCTGCTGCAGACCACGGGCTTCAACTTTCCCGGGTTCCCCAGCGCCGGCTCCTGGGTCTCCTACGCTCTCGGCAGCGAGAACGAAAACCTGCCCGGTTTCGTCGTTCTGCCGGATCATCGTGGACTCGCCTCCAATGGAGCCAAAAACTGGGCCAACGCCTTTCTGCCCGCCGATCATCAAGGCACCGTGATTCGTCCAGGGAGCGAAAAACCCATCGCCGACCTCTTCGCTCCGGAAAGCCGGTTCATCACCGCGAAAAACGACCGCGCCGGACTCGATGCGTTGTCAAAACTCAACGGACTCCACGCCGCCTCGCATCCCGGTGACGACCGGCTCGCCGCCCGTGTCAGAAGCTACGAACTCGCCGCCGCGATGCAGCTCGGTGCCACCGATGCGCTCGATGTTTCAAAGGAACCGCAGCACATCAGGGACCTCTACGGCCTCGCACCCGAGGGACCCGGAGTCGATGACGTCGGCATCATCAATGCCAAGGCCGAGACCGAATTCTTTGGACGCAAGTGCCTCGTCGCGCGGCGCCTTCTCGAGCGCGGCGTCCGCTTTGTGCAGGTCTGGAGCGGTAACGATAACGGCTTTCCCCGACGGAACTGGGACAGCCACGACGATCTCCTGCGGGACCACGCCCCGCTCGCGCTCGGCATGTCACGCGGTGCGGCGGCTTTGATCAAGGACTTGAAGCAGCGCGGCATGCTCGAGGACACGATCATTCTCTGGACCACCGAATTCGGTCGCATGCCCTGCTCGCAGGGCAGCAAGGGGCGCGACCACAATCCCTTTGTCTTCACCAACTGGCTCTGTGGCGGCGGCATCAAGGGCGGCACCTATGGCGAATCGGACGAGTGGGGCTTCAAACCTGCGGACCGTGGGAATCCCACCCTCGTCTATGATGTTCACGCCACGCTTCTTCACCAGCTCGGCATTGACCACCAAAAGCTCACCGTGCGAAACAACGGCATCGACCGTCGTCTCACCGACGTCCACGGCCATGTGCTGAAGGACATGCTGGCCTGACGCGTCACGCCGACGGTCAATCATCGGCTAGGAATGGCCATTCGGGTCGTTCTCATCCGACCATGAAATCCGTTCCGACCTTTTTGCTGCTCACGTTCGGCCTCGCGAGTTCTGCTCTTGTGGCAGATGACGCCAAACAGCTCCTCGAACAAGGCCACACTACCGGCGGGCTGGTGGTTCATGTGGGTGCGGGGGATGGAACGCTGGCGGCGGACATTGCAGCGGCGCGGCCGTCGTTGATCGTGCAGGCGCTGGATGGTGACGCGGCGGCGGTGACGCAGGCGCGGGCGAAGTTTCGCGAGAGCGCAGCGGCCGCGCGGCTTTCGGCGGAAGTTTGGAAGCGCAACGATCTGCCGCATGCGGAGGATCTGGTGAACCTGCTGCTGCTCGACGACGGCACGAAGGTTTCAAAGGAGGAGGCGATGCGTGTGCTGGCCCCGGGCGGCACGGTGATGCGGAAGAATAACGGCGCGTGGACGGCGGAAACCAAACCGCATGCGCCGAAGACGGTGGAGTGGACGCATTACCAATACGACGCCGCGAACAATCCGGTGGGCGAGGACAAGAGCTGCGGCCTGCCACGGCGCTTTCAGTGGGCGGGCACGCCGCTGTGGTCCACGGCGCATGAGAGCATGGCGAGCCTGAACGCGATGGTGTCGGCAAACGGGCGCGTGTTTTACATCATGGACGAAGGAGCGCGTGCGTCCGTGCAACTCGCGTCGGACTGGCAGCTCGTCGCGCGCGATGCTTACAACGGCGTCGTGTTGTGGAAGAAGCCGCTCACACAATGGCTCACGCGTTTCTGGCCGTGGAAGAGCGGTCCGGCGCAGATGCCGCGCAAGCTGATCGCCATCGGCGATCGTGTGTATGCGCCGCTCGACATCAACGGACCGCTCATCGAGTTCGACGCGGCCACAGGCGAGCAGTTGCACGTGTATGACGAGACCGCCGCCGCGGAGGAGGTGATCTCCACGCAAGGCATCCTGCTTGTGGTGAGCAATCCGACGCCGCCGGACATGAAGGCGATCGAGGAGGACACCGAAAAGCGCCGACACTTCAGCTACGACGGACGCAATCGCGTGGTGCTGGATCATTCCGCGGCGAAGAACGTCGTCGCGGTCGAGGCGAAGACTGGAAAGGTTTTGTGGAAGCACGCCGGGCCGCAGATCAGCGTGCTCACGCTCGCGGCACTCGGCGACAACGTGGTCTATCACGACGGCTTCAGCCTCGTGTGCCTCGATTTGAAAACGGGCGCGCAGAAGTGGAAGTCCGCGCCGATCGCGCAGACGACGAAGCCGCTCTTCAGCTTCTCCGAGGAATCGCCCACCGTCGTGCTGAACGACAAGGCCGTGTATTACGCATGGAATCGCAAGCTCACGACCGTCTCGCTCGCCGATGGCAAGCAGCTTTGGGAGGCGCCGTGGGTGGACAACGACTATCGCAGTCCGGTGAGCGTCATGCTCATGCAGGATCTCGTGTGGTCGATGAACATTGCCTCCGCGAAATCCGCCGGCACCTTCATGGGGCGCGATTTGATCACGGGCGAGGTGAAGAAGGAATTCGACCTGCCGCCATTCAAGGGCATCGGCCATCATCGCTGCTACAAGGCGAAGGCGAGCGGCGACTTCGTGCTGCTGTCGCGCTCGGGCGTGGAATACGTGAACCCCACGGATCAAAGCTACAGCGAGAACCACTGGATCCGCGGCGCGTGCCTCTACGGCATCCTGCCCGCGAACGGCCTGCTCTATTCCACACCGCACGCCTGCGCGTGTTACATCAAAGGCAAGCTCAACGGCTTTACCGCCATGTCGCCCGGTCTCACGGAGACGATGAAGCCTGCGAAGGACAAGGCGGATCCGATCGAACAAGGGCCGTCGTATTTGACGAAGGTCGAGGCGGTCGCCGATCCGCAAGGCTGGCCCACGTATCGTCACGACGTCACGCGCAGCGGTCACAGCAAGACGACCGTCACCACGGATCTCAAACAGACGTGGAAGACGCCGATCGGTGGCGAACTGACGAGCCTCGTCGTCGCGGAAGGTCTCGCCGTCGTTGCCCAAAAAGATCGCAACACCGTCATCGCACTCGATGCGGAAACCGGCGCGCCGAAGTGGCGTTTCACCGCCGGTGGCATGGTCGATTCACCGCCGACCATTGATCACGGCTTCGTCTATTTCGGCAGCACCGATGGCTGTGTTTATCGACTGCTCGCCAATGATGGCTCACTCTGCTGGCGCACCCGCGCCGCGCCGGATGAACGCCGTGTCGTCGCCTACGGCCGTCTGGAATCCGCGTGGCCGGTACATGGCAGCGTGCTGGTGGAAAACGGCATCGTGTATGCCGCCGCAGGACGCTCGTCCTTCCTCGATGGCGGGATTCGCATGGTGAAGATCAAGGCGCAGACCGGCGAGTTCTTCGGCGACGAGCGTGTCTATGACATGGAGACCGGCACCGAACCGCCGGTGACGGGTTCGTTCGAAATGGACGGCGCTTTGCCGGACATCCTCTCCAGCCAGGACGGCATGGTCTTCATGCGTCATCGCACCTTTGACAAAGAGAGCCTCTCGCAGCGCGCGCCCGCACCGCATCTCTACTCGCCCACCGGCTACCTCGACGACAACTGGTGGCACCGCACCTACTGGGTCTATGGCGAGGACACGAAGAGCGGCTACGGCGGCTGGTGGCAGAGCGGCAACAAGCTGCCCGCAGGACGCATCCTCGTCGTCGGCGATGACGCCGTGTATGGCTTCGGTCGCAACTTCTACGCCGGTCAAAACTCCGCGCAGTTCTCGCGCGGCGAGAAGTATGTGCTCAGCGCCTCCGAAAAACGCGCCGGTGCCGAGCCCGATTTCACGCCTGCGATGAAGGATCACAAGGAAGGCACCTACCTCAAGACCGATTGGACGAAGCTTCGCACCACGCCGGTGAAATGGTCGGACGAGATTCCTTTCAGCGTCCGCGCCATGGTGCTCGCGGGCGACACACTCTTCGCCGCCGGTCCGTATGGCGATGCGATCCGCTCCGATGACGCCTTCACCGGCAAACGCGGCGTGCGTCTGGCTGCCGCCGCCACGAAAGATGGCAAACTGCTCGCCAGCTACGCCATCGATGCCATGCCGGTGTTCGACGGCCTCGTGGCCGCGAACGGCCGCCTCTATCTCGCCATGCAGGATGGCAGCGTCGCCTGCTACGGTGCGCAGGGCAAGACACTCGAATCCAAACTCGGTGAACCCATTGAAGTGCTGCCCGAAGAGCTGCTGCCCGACGACAACGAGTACCGCAAGGAGTTCCAGGAAAAGCTCGGCATCACCGACTTTGGCAACAAAGGCAACGCGAAGGGCAAAGGCAAGGCGGCGCCCGCCAAGCGTGCGCAGATCACCGGCGAGGACATCTCCTACCGTTTCGCCAAAGTCACCGGCGGCAAGGTCGTCTCATGCGAACTCGGCTATCGACTCGCTGCAGATGAAAACAGCGTCTCGCAGGCGCTTTACGAATTCGGCAAGCCTGTCACCACGAAAACCACGTGGACCTTCAAGATGCAGCGCACCCCCGGCTTCCCGAACCCGCCCTACTACGGCAACGGCTTCTTCGTCCTCGGTGACGGCACCAACGATGAACAGCTCATCAAATGCGGCATGCAGTTCATCCAGGGCCGCCTCGTCATCTTCCAGGGAGCCACGCCTGCGCAGAAAGGCGAAAAGATCGCCTTCGAAGGCGACGCCAGCGCCGTCATCGAACTCTCCGTCACCTTCGATCCCGACGCGCAGACGATCACGCTGACCTCGGGCAAACAAACCCTCACCGCGAAGCTCGCCAAACCCCTCAAGCAAATCACCCACACCGGCTTCGCCACTTGGAAAGCTGTCACCGATTTCGGCGCGCTGGGTCAGGAGTGAGACGTGGTCTCCTTACATCATCACCTCAGCGGATACCGCTTCTTCATGTGCAGGTAGGTCAGGTTCGAAACCTCGCGGATGACATCTGCGCGACTTGCCGCAGCAGACTACCGTGGGATGTTGAAGCCTTTTCCCAAGACAGACCCACCAACTTCGACTCTTCACATCCGATTGTGTATCAGTCCCGTCTGGCTTTTGCCGCCACCATTCGATTCCCATGAACACCCGCCGCCACTTCCCCCACTCCAGCAAATGCTCATAGGTCGCAAACTTCTGCCGGTAGATCCGCTCGTGGAACTGCACGTCATTCTCGTCCAGAAAACTAAAAACCCGAAGGCTCGTTCCTCCCCTTCGCCGCCCGCCAAGCCACCGCCATCTCCACCCCCCTTCGCAAATCTGCGGAGGCTCCATGGACGATCAATCCGGCGCGGCGGGAGACATCAGAAACTCCAGATCGTTGATGCCAAAAGCGCCCTGAGGTACCGGCAGCAGGCCGGGGGGAATCTCGAAATGTGAGCTTCCATCGTCATACAAGCGCACTTTTGCCTCAGCGACCTGTTCATAGCCTGATTTGGATAACACGAAGGTATATGTCCGGTTATCGACGAGGTTCGATGTGGTTCCTGGCAGCACTCCCGAGCCTCCGACAATATGAAACTGCCCATTGCTATCGGTGGTGACATTCAAGGTCGCCGGTTCGGTGCTGACGCTCACCCCGGGAATCGGCTCGCCCGTCTGGGCATCCCGTATGATTCCACCCAAATAGAGACGCACCAGAGTAATAGAGACCGTAGAGCTTGGATCGAAAATGATGGTTCCGTCTCCCAAACGAGATACCTCCAGTGGAGGAGCGTAGGTATTTCGAAATCCCGGACACGCAGCCCTCAGCGAATACGTGCCTACCGGAAATATCGCGCCATTGATGATGTTGAAATCGGCCGGACTGTGTTTTCCAATCCGGCGTTCGGTCGAAGGGATGGACCACATGGTAGGTGAGAGCGCTTCCCCCCCGAGTTCTCCTAAATTGATCCGGGACTTTAAATCGGAGAACAAGTGTATGGACGAGAGTGAGCGATTGAGGCCAATCAATGCCCGAGCCTCAGCTGTCTCAGTATTGGCTCCAGGCCTTTCCGCTGTGACCGTATACACACGCGTGTTCTGCAGATTGGGAAAGTAGAAATGCCCTTCGGAATCCGTGTAAACAGGTGGAATGGATGCGTCATCCAGAGACACACGCACTCCTTCGAGAGGCGCTGCGGGGCTCGTTCTCGAAGCTGACAACATACCCCATGATCGAGGCGATCTCGTCCCCGCGATCCTCACCCACCACCCGGCCCTCCACCACACGGGGCATCGACCTGCTGGAGGAGAGCATGTAGAGAGTCGTGGTCGGAGGGTTGACCGGTGACGGGCGAAACACTCGTGACGACGGGAAGTGACCGGCTTTTGTCACGGACAACACGAGGGACACATCGCCGTCAATCAACATGGGCAGACCGCCCAGCACGACCTCACCTTCAAGGTTGGTCGTACCTTCGGCCAGGATCTCATTGTTCAGCTTCGCCATCACCGTGGCTCCGGCGATGGGAGTGCTGGTCGTGGCATCCAGGATGCGCACTGTCCGCTGGGCTGGAACACGACTCAGATACAAGGTCTGCGTGATCGTCTGATCTTCAACGACCTCAATCGTGGCTGAGGAACTTTGCGTGTAGTAGGAGTCCATGGTCCACAGGCGATACGTTCCCGGCGCGACTCCATAAAACTCCAGATGCCCGACATCACCGGTGGTTCCGGTCGCCACCGGTTCGGCTCCATCCACCGGAAACAAACCTACGCGCACGTAGTTCGCCGTTTGCTGATTGTAGAGATCGTTCGCCGTCAGAATCACCACTCCGCTCGGGCTTTCCTCACACTCCAGGGCATCGACGGATGTCTTGATGAGCTGCAACTCATCCCAAATGCTCTGGAGCGTTTTCTGCGTCGGTGCCGGAGCGCCAGGCGGCATCAAGGCCCCTCCCTGAGCGGGCAGCACGACCGGCGGCACGCCCAGATGAGTCGCGAGATCCGTCTTGAGCAATTGCAGGTCATCCCAGATCGCCTGGAGCGATGTCTGTGTGGGACCGGGAGGCCCTGGCGGCGTCAATTCTCCCTGCGAGAACGCAGACCCACAGGGCAGGATGATGGCAAGAAGAACGGAGGCGAGGATTCTCATGGCGTGTATTGGCAAAGGCAGTGTCCTTTCACCGCTGCAGCGGCTTCGACGCACCCAGCTTGAAGAAGTGGCGCTCGCTGCCGTCGGTCGAGGTCGGTGGTGGGAGGATCAGGAAGGTCGTCGGGTTTTCGTGCGAGAGGAACGGCCCGATCTGGAACGGCGGGAATTCCCCGCCACCGCCCAGCGCGGTCAGGTCCTCCGAGTAGGTGATGCTCAGCATCCGCCCCGGACCAGCTTGCAGCCCCAGCAGGACATCGTTTTCATCCTTCGACAGGATCGTGATGGCCAGGCGGTCCGTGGCATCGGTGGGGTCGGTGTTGGCGTGGGATTCATCCAGGTCGCTCTGCCCGTCGCCATCGGAATCGGTCGTGGCATTCGCCGCTGTGAGATTGTGAAAATGCAGGTACTCGAACGAGTCGGCAATCCCATCGCCATCGGAATCCGGGCTCTCGATCTCCCGGGTGGCGAGACTGGACGAGGGCGTCTCCAGCGCGATCCAGCCCAGATTGGCCGAGTAGGCGTAGCCGATGAAGTCTCCGCTGTAGGGATCGATCCGCGGCTGGCCATGCGTTTGCTCAAAGGTGATCCACCCGGCATTCGCGGAGTAGGCATGGCCGGTCAGCAGCCCCTCGGCGGAGAGATTGACGCCGTAGTCGATGGACGAGTTGTTGGCGTAGCTGTGGCCGTTGGAGGGGCTCCCGTTGCCGAAGTGGATCCAGCCGAAGTTGGCCGCGTAGGCATAGCCGGAGAGGAAGGTCTCGCTCACCCGCACGCCGTTGACCTCGTCCGCACGAAAGTCGATCCAGCCCGCATTGGCCGCATAGGCAAAGCGGTCCGCAAAAGCGATGGTGCTCTGCGCGCCGATGGGACCCAGACTCACCACGCGGAATCCGATTTCTCTCGAGTGCTGATCCACCGTCCGCGTCTGGCGGCTGCCATCGCCCTTGGTGATGAGCGAGACATTGCCCGAGTAGAAACTGCCCCCGCGCGTGTAGAACGCCGTCGTGAAGCGCGGCTCCGAGGTCCACTCCTCGACATTGCCGTCAAAGTCGTAGCCGCCGTACGGCGAGGTCGCCCCCGCACTGCCCACCGTGGTCACATTGCCATCGACCGACCCGTTCCAGTTGGCCACCCGGAAGTAGTTGATCACACTTGCGCCGGGATTGGCCACGTCGCCGGTCGCCGTCGCCGCAGCTTGGGTGACGAACGAACCCACGGCGAAGTTCTGATACTGCCCGGTGGCGGGATTGAAATACGCCGCCTTGTACCACTCATCCGCCGTCGGCAGAGCCACCCCGCCATTGGCGAAGACCGTTGCATCCCGCACAATGCTGTTGGTGGCGGGATTGGTGACGCCGTTCAGCGCATACACGCCAGACTCCGTCGTCGTGGCATCCTGCGCGCCGGAGGGCTGGCCGTTGGTGAGCCAGTTGCAAAACCGCGCCGCATCGAACCAGTTGACGAAATTGACCGGCTTGTCCCCCATGTTGGCTCTCACCCAATAGAAGTAGGGGTCACCGACCGTCCCACTGCCCGAGCGAGAGATCCCGCCCTCCAGATTCGCTCCCATGCCCACATTCCACAGATTATGCGTGTCGATTCCCGCCACCGCATTCAGGAAGATGGCATACTCCGTATTCGTCACCTCGTAAGCGCCGATTCGGTAGTCGTAAGCCACCGATCCCACACCGCCATCCGACACATTCCCCGCGTCCTGGACACGAATCGTCGCCAAGTTCATCTGCCCGTGAGCGGCTGCCGTCATGAGCCACGCCGCAAGGACGGACCCGAGGGGTTTCAGGAGAGTGTTCATGGGGTCAAGTTTCCGGTGAGGGTGGAGCCTGTGGTGTCGCCCGTGCCGTATTTGGTGAAGGCGACCACCGCCTCGGGAGCCTGAAGGTCGAACTTGTTCACGGTGGAAGACGTGTTGTTCTCTTTGGTGACACAACTCGTCACACTGCCGAAAGCGGCGGCTATTCCTGACGAGCCGTTCGACATCGCCGTCGAGTTGTTCACGCTGCCGTGGCTGGCCGCAATGCCGTCACCGCCATTGTTGCTGGCCATCGAGTCAGTCACACTCCCACGACTGGCACCGATGCCGACAAAGCCATTGAATGTCGCCCTCGAACTCGTCACCGTTCCATCAGCGGCACTAATTCCTGATTGTCCATTGAACTGTGCCGTGCAACTCGCAACGTTTCCGCCTTTGGAGGCAACGATTCCAATCAAAACATTGAAACTGGCAATGCAATTCGTTATAACGCCGCCCTGAGCAGAGATACCAGTGGCTCGACATCCATCGACCCGCACGCGATCGACTGAAATACTCGTTGTCGAGGTGTTCGGCACGTTCGTGACGTCGATCCCTATCGCAAAACCCGCCGCAGAAGTGACCCATGTTTGGTTGGGGGCGGTGCCACTGATGGTCACCGTGGAGTTGCCAGAAATGTTGCCATTCTTGATGACGACGTTGCTGAGATCTCCGTTCACCTTGACTCCACTCCCGGTCACGCCTGAAGTCGAACTCAGGGTGAAGCCGCCCAAATCGAGAGTGACGTTGCCGCTGGTGATCTTGATCGCATCTCCGCTGGTGTCGCTGAACTCGAGGTTCTCCGTGAAATAATAGCTGCCGGGACTGCTAATGATGACGGGCAGGTTCTCGATGGGAATCTTTCCAGCGATGGAGCCGGTGCCGTATTTGGTCGCTGAAACGACGGCGTGGGGGGCCTTCAGGTCGAGTTCTCCTGGGATTGAGGAAAGATTGTTCTCTCGTGCGACCGAATTCGTCACACTACCCGAGGATGCCACGATACCCGATCCTCCGTTCGCAGCGGTCATGCAGTTCGTCACAACCGCACGCTCGGCGATGATGCCCGAACCACCATTCGAAGAAGCCGTGCTATCCGTTACGCTTCCGCCGAAACTGATAATACCGTGATCGCGACTTTGGATCACCCGGCAATTCGCCACACTCGAGAAGTTCACATGGATGCCACGGAAGGAATCTTTGACCGAGCAGTCGTTGACCGTGCATTGATCTGCTGCGATTCCGAACGTCCGGCATCCATTGACGTGGATTCGCTCCACAACGAGGTTTCTTGACGAGTAGTAAGAAGAGGCAGTGATTCCAGTATCGAAACCCGAAGCAGACATGGTCCAAGTTAGGTTGGGAGCAGTTCCGTTCACCGCGACAGTGGTGTTGCCCGCGATGTTTCCGTCTCGAATGGCGATGTTGTTGAGCCCTCCATGCACATGAATGGCGTGTCCCGTGACCTCGGCGATGGAGCTGAGGGTGAATCCTTCGAGATCAAGAGTGACGTTGTCGGAGGTGATCGTGATCGCGTTTCCACTGGAATCACTGAACTCAAGGTTCCCCGTGAAGTAGTAGCTGCCGGGACTGCTGATAACGAAGGGCAGGCTCTCAATGGGCGTGCGGGCCTCGACCTGATCGAGGGTTTTCATGGTCGGAGCCGGAGGTCCTGGAGGTGTCAGCGGGCCTGCGGCCCAGGCCGTGGCGGCGGTGAGGATGATGATGAGGATCGGTTTCATCAGTTTACTTTTGGGTTTGAGTTTCCGAGGCAGGTTCGGGGGTCGAAAATGGGGCAGCACCACGACAATGCCTGTCAACGCAGCAGCACGAGAAAGGGCATATCCCATGACGCCCAATCTTCCTTCACCCCACAGCCGTCCCCAAGCCCAACCCCCTCCGTATATCTGCGGAGGCTCTTCCGCTCGACGCCTGTTCAGTCCCGCTTCGGTCCGTAACCCGCATCCATCGCTAGCCGCACGAGATCGACGACATTCTTCGCGCCAAACTTTGCCACCAACTGCGCACGATACGTCTCCACCGTGCGCGGACTGATGCCAAGATCCTTTCCAATCGAAGCCGCACTGCCGCCCGCGATCAACGCATCCAACACCTCCGCCTCGCGAGGCGTCACCGGCAGCGTGGCTTGTGCCTCGCGCAGTTGCGCCCGGTCCACCAGGCCGCTCAAAAACAGCTCACCTCGATGCACGGTTTCAATTGCCTCCGCCAGCTCATCGAACGCGCTTTCCTTCACCAAAAAACCGAGTGCGCCTACCCGCAGCGCCTCCGCCACCAGCAGCGGCTGCGAGTAACTGGAAAGCATCACGCAGCGCACCGGCCAGTCACGCTCCCGCGCTGTCGCGATCACGTCCACGCCTTTCAGCTTCGGCATTGATTGATCCAGCAGCGCCACATCTGGCAGCAGCGTTCCCATTTTCTCCAGCGCCTCCGCCCCGTTGCCCGCCTGCCCGCAGACCTCCATGCCCTCACGGCCCGCGAGCAGTGCCGCCAGACCCTCGCGCAGCAGCGCGTGATCATCGGCCAGGAAAATGCGGATCGGTTTCATTTCGTCGGTGGGTGGCGCGGCAGGGTGAAACGCATCGTCGCGCCCTCACCCCGTTTCGATGTGATCTTAAGCCTCGCGCCACTGGCCTCCGCGTGGTCGTGCAGGAAACGCAGCCCGAGTCGGCCATGATTCACGGCTTCCTCCAAATCGAAACCCACGCCGTCGTCCGCCACTTCGACGACCGCCCGCGTGGCATCGGCGGACAAAGTGATCGTCACCCGCGCCGCCTCCGCATGCTGCGCCGCATTGCCCGCCGCCTCATGCGCCGCGCGATACAGCACCTCCGCCTCCTGCTTCGAAAGATCCGCCAGCGGCTCCTCCACCCTCACCTCCACCGTCGCACCGTGACGCTCCTTCAGCAGCTTCGCCAACTCCCGCAGCGCTGTCGGCAGGCCCACACCGCGCAGCGCCAGAGGTTGCAAATCCTCCGCCATGCGCCGCGCTGATTGGATCACGCGCTTTGTCACCGCGTCCACCTCGCCATGAAACGTCGGCGGATCGCGATGCTCCAACGCTGCCGCCTGTGCCCGTAGATGCAGATACTCCAGGTCCTGCACCAGGTAGTCGTGCAGGTGCCGCCCGATCCGCGCCCGCTCCTCCACACCGGCCTGCAGCAACCGCTCCGCCAGCGCCTTTTCCCGGACACGCGACCGCACGCTCTCCCGCACCAGCGCCACCGCCAGCACGCCCGCATGCAGCAGCCAGCCCCAATCCAGCGGCTCCCACCACAGCGCCGCCACCGGCAGCCACGGCAGCACCACCAGCGACATCTGCAAAGTCACCGCCAGCACCATCACCGCGTAGGCCCAAGCCAGCGGACGCGCCGTCGCCACACCCCGCCGCCACGCACGCACGATGTGCCAAAGACACCCCGTTCCGGCCGCCGTCACATAAATCCCAAACACCACCACACCCAGCCACTCCAGCGTCGCAGGCAACGCCAGACATCCAAATGCCACCGCAGCCAAACCCAGCGTCACCCAGTCGAACACACCCGCTCCCTGACGGCACAACCGCCGTGTGGCATACAGCGTCAGCACCGGTTGCAGACCCACCATCACCAGCCACACACGTCTCGCACCATCGACATCCGCATCGATTCCCGACACCCCCGCCAGCGCCGAGGTCATTAACTCCGCCCCCGCGCCCAACGCCAGGAGCAGCGCCGCGTGCAGCCACGGCACCGACCTCTCCCCCGCCAGCCAGGTCACCGCGCACATCAGCGCAAAACACAAGCCCACCGCAGCGACCAACAGCTTCATCCAATCCCGCTGCCCTTCGAGCCTCCTCATCTCCCGCATCAATTCATCCAACGGAAACAGCCCCACCGGTCCGCCCAAAATCCCGCCGTCACCCACAACCGCACGCACCCGCACGGCCACCACGTTCACCTTACCCCAACGCAGAAGTGATGACGCGACAGGAAAAGCATGCACGGTCCGCGGCCGCGTTCCGTCCAGCCGGTCGAACGATCCCATCCCGCCCACACGCACTCCATTGAACCAAACCTCCGAATTGTTCCCGATAAACCCCGCCGACAGCATCAGCCCACCCTCCACCGGCTCTTCCGGCAACGTGATCTCCCAGCGATACCAACCCTGCCTTCCCACCCAGCGCGATCCCGGCAAACCCTGCGCCCGCCACCCCGCGTCCAGCCGCACCTCACGCCACCCCCCACTCCGTTGCGCCATCGCCAGAGCAGCTTCATTCCCAAATCGAAACGATGCCCCACCCATCTTTCCCGCTCGTGGCACACGCGCTTCCCTGCCGCAGCCGCTCAAAACGACCACAGCCATCAGCAGCATGACTCGGCAATGGCTGGGAAGGTTCACCATGCAAGTGTGATTGAACAATCACCGCCCCGCAAACCAATCCCCCTCCGCAAATGTGCGGACCCGCCCCCCGGGAGCGCTGGCCTCAATCCAAGGAGCGCTGGCTTCCAGTCGGCCATCACCCCACCTGCGAAGCCACACTAATTTCAAAAACCTACGCTCCGCTCAAAGCCCCGCAGGAGTACTTCAATCTCAACGAGGCGAACGAACTCCCTCTGCCACCCGAGTTCGCCAACAAACCGACCGTTCCCATCGGGGCTGATTTGCGGAATACCCGGCTCACCTACACCTTCGCCGGACGCGACTTCCGCCTACCGACGTTTCCGGTGAAGTCGTGAAGGAGATCATCGCATAGGCGGCGCCATCACCTCAGCGGATACCGCTTCTTCATGTGCAGGTAGGTCAGGTTTGAAACCTCGCGAATGACATCGGCGCGGCGGGCGATCCACGAGCCGTAGGAGGAGACGCGCACGACGCTGTCGATGACACCAACCACGATGTACGGATAGCTGCGGCCGTTCGTGCCCTTCGCGACGAGGATGCCCATGTCGCCACAGCACATGGCGGTGCTGCCGGTCTTGTCATAGACGTGGGTGCCTGAGGGAATGCAGCGGGCCTTGGTATAAAGACGGTCGGGACCGGGCAGCCCCATGAGACGAAGGATTTCGGAGGAGTAGGGCAGCTGCTTTTTCCAAAGCGCGGTGAGAAAACCGGCGTAGTCGGAGGCGGAGCCGAGGTTGCGATACGCGCGGCCGTTGGACGGGATGTATTCCACGAGTCGGAGGTTGCGGCAGAGGCTGGGGTAGTGGCTGGCGAGCAGGGCCTTTGTGGCGGACGGGCCCCCGGTCTGCCGCATGACCCAGTTGGTGGAGCCGTTGTCGCTCTTCTGGATCATGAGCTCCATGTGCCGCCGGCTGCTGGAACCGTAGAGGAGCTTTCCGGCCTTCACCTGATGAAAAAAGGCAAGTGCGAGGAAGGGCTTGATCATGCTGGCGGCCTGCCGCGGGGAGTTCTCGTTGATGCTGGCAAGCGTGGCGCCGGTGGTGAGATCGCGGACGAGCCAGGCGGTACGTTCGTTGCCCGAGATGCTGCCGCGAGAGCGCAGCGACTTGACGTAGCTCTCGATCTGAGATTCGAGCGGACTGTCGATGGCGGCGCGAATCGAAGTCGCCGGAGACAACGCGAACAACACGACGCTCAGCGCCGCCGGAATGCAGTGGGGAATCCTTGGGTGAAGCACGGTGCTTATTGATGATCCATTTCGCGGGAATTTCACGGACGGATTTCGCCGAATCAGCCGCGCCTTCACTTCAGGTGCTTGTCGAACCACGCGGCGGAGGCTTCGAGCATCTGATCGAACCACTTCTGCCGTCCCGGAAAGGCGTGGGGTGCGCCGGGGATGAGCAGCAGGCCTTCGGGGATGTTCAGCGTCTTCATCTGCGCGCGGAATTTGTCGGCGTGGGTGGTTTCGTTGTCGTTCTCCCCGGTGATGAAGAGCATCGGCGGATCCTTGGCGTCGAGATGTGTGATGGGCGACGCGAGTTTCCAGCGCTCGGGCGCTTCACTCGGGCGGGCGCCCATGAACTGCAGCCAGATGTTGGGCTTGTCGCCGACGGGCTTGGGATCGGACGCCTCGATGTTGTCGTAGTGACGGCGGAAGTCGGTTTGCGCGCCCATCGGCACGGCGGCCTGGATGGTGCTGCTCTGATCGTCGTTGTTGCCGGTGCCTTCGAGTTCGGCGACATCGCCCGAGGTGGCGAGCAGGGCGGTGAGGTGTCCGCCTGCGGAGAGGCCGGTGGCGCCGATCCTGGCGGGATCGATGCCGTAGGTTTTGGCGTTGGCGCGGAGAAAGCGCACGGCGGCCTTGCAGTCGTGGATCTGGGCGGGGAAGGGGGCTTCTCCGGAAAGACGGTAGCTGATGGTCGCAGCGACGTAGCCTTTGGCGGCGAGCGCCTTCGCGAGGTGACCGTGGTTGCCGCGGGTGCCCTGCCACCAGCCGCCTCCGTGAATGCAGACGATCGCGGGCAGGGCCGTATCGCCTGCGGACTTGGGGCGATAAAGGTCAAGCGCCAGTTCGCGGTCGCCATGGCGTGCGTAGACGACACCCTCGTGGGAGATGAGTTGGGCCTCGATCTCCGGCGGCGTGGAGACCGGCAGGCCTCCGGCATTGGCTTGGGCGAAAAGGGCGGAGGGAATCAGCAGGCCGATGGCGAGGAGTCGGATCATGACGAGTAAGAACGTCGAATCACCGCGATCTTGCGCCGCAGATGCGTCCGCGAAGCAGGCGCAAGCGGCAACATCGGACATGCGGAACCGTTGTCTCTTTCACAGCCATGAACCGCTTCCTTCTCGCACTCGTCCTCTCGTCTTTCGCTCTTCCACTGTCATCATTTTCGGCGCAGCCCAATGTCCTCTTCCTGATCTCCGACGACGTGAACTGCCGGCTCGCCTGCTATGGCGACCCCATTGTGAAGACGCCGAATCTCGACCGGCTCGCGACCATGGGCGTGCGGTTTGACCGCGCCTACTGCCAGCAGCCGTTGTGCAACTGCACGCGCAGCTCGGTGCTGTCCGGGAAGTATCCGACGACGACGGGCGTGCTGGACAACAACACCTGGCTCGTGATGAAGGACGGCGAAAAGATCCTGCCGCGCTACTTTGAGCAGCAGGGTTACGCGACGGCGGAGTTAGGCAAGATCTGGCACGGACCGAATGACGGATCGCCCCAATCGTCGGAACAACCCGTCAAGAAAGGAAAGGCGAAGGGAAGGGCCACGGCGGGATGGTTTACGCCTGAGCAACGCGCTGAACAGCAGCGCGCGCAGCCGGACTATTGGGAGACGGTGCATTCGCCCTATCGCAACAATCCGCCCGATCCCACGAAGTACGCTTGGGCGAATGAGTTCGGTCCGCTGGCCGAAGGCGACAAGGAACCAGATGCCAAAATCGCCGACGACGCCGTCGCGCAGATGGAAAAGTTCGCGCAGGACAAGTCGAAACCCTTTTTCCTCAGCGTTGGATTTCACAAACCGCACGTGCCGCTGAAGTGCCCCAAGGAATACTTCGATCTCTACGACGCCGCCTCACTGCCGCTGCCGCCGGACTTCGCCAACGAACCCACCGGCCCGAACGACACGCCGCCGGATGAACTGCGTCAGAACATCGACCTCTTCGCCGCGCGTCGCTTCAGCAAAGCGGAAGCGCGCGCCGCGCTGCAGGCTTACTATGCCTGCGTGAGCTACATGGACGCGCAGGTGGGCCGCGTGCTCGAAGCGCTGGAGAAGAACGGCCTGCGCGACAACACGATCATCGTCTTCTGGGGCGATCACGGCTGGCACCTGAGCGACAAAGGCATGTGGGCGAAGGGCACGCTGTTTGAAACCTCCGCACGCGGCCCGCTCATCATCGCCGACCCACGCCAGAAGACCACAGGACAGGTGAGCCAGCGCACCGTCGAGTATGTCAGCATGTTTCCCACGCTGGTCGAGCTCTGCGGCGTGGCAAAACCCGGCTGGCTGGAAGGCGAGAGCCTCGTGCCTCTGCTGCAGAATCCGCAGGCGGAGTGGAATCATCCCGCTTTCACCGTACAACCGCGCCACTGGTTCATCGGGCGCAGCATTCGCACGGAACGCTGGCGCTACACCGAGTGGGATGAAGGCCGCCGCGGCAACGAACTCTTCGATCACGACAACGACCCGCATGAGATGCACAATCTCGCCAAAGATCCCGCCTGGAAGGAAACCGTCGCGCAACTCCAGCAGCAGCTTCGCGAGAGCCGCATGGGCATGTCGATGCGGCGTGAGTAGCAAGCACTCATGACGATGAACCGCCGACACTTTCTTGGAACCAGCACTAGCGCGGCATTGCTTGGAGCACCGTCGCTTTTTGCCGCATCCCCTGCGATCACATTGGACGCGAAGCACCAAGCGCTGCTGAGAGCACGCCATCGGCGCATCGTGATGCAGCATGATGTGTTCTGGGTGCTGCTGAACTACCTCAAGATGCATCCCGAGGGCTTGCCGCCGTTTGAGCCGTTTCGTGATGCAGTCTTCGGCTACGCGGATGAACCGGGCACTCAAATCGATGCGATCTGGTGGGACATCGGCGGCAATCCGGTGGGCAGCGTGTATCCGAGCCAGGTGTTCCAGCCGGAGATTCATCCGCTGGTGAAGCGCTGGCACGAAGCGGGCGTGGACTGGCGCAAGGAACTCATCAACGAGACGCGCCGCCGCAAGCTGGAGACGTTTTGGAACCATCGGATCAGTGAGGTGGACATCCTGCTCGAAGGCGGACACGCGAAGGTGCCAAACCCGCTGAAGATCGAACATCCTGACTGGGTGCTGCCGGTGACGTGGTGGCCGCACGGCATGTGGAATCTCGCCGCCGCCGGATTGCGCGAGCACAAGGTTGCGGTGCTGCGTGAACTTGCGACGCGCTTCGATCTCGACGGCATCCAGATCGACTTCGCCCGTCACGTGCCGTGCCTGCCCGTCGGCCGGCAATGGGAAATGCGCGAGCATGTGACCGAGTTCATGCGCATGACGCGCACGATGCTGCTGGAGGTGGCGAAGCAGCGTGGACGTCCGCTGATGCTCGCGGCGCGTGTGCCACAGACGGTCGACGGCTGCCGTGCGGACGGCTTCGATCTCAAGGCGTGGGCGGACCAGAAGCTGGTCGATGTCCTCACGCTCGGCTCACGCACGATGGACGTGGACGTGGAGGGCATTCGTGCCGCCGTCGGACCTGACATCCAACTGCAGCCCTGCTTCGACGATCATCATGCCACGGATGGCTATCGCTACGCGCCCATCGAGTATCTGCGCGGCGTGTTTGCCAATCACTTCCAGCGCGGCGCGAACAGCGTGGTCACCTTCAACTGGTCCATGGCCACGCCCGAACTTGCCAAGACGGTCGGCGGCGAGATCGCGCCGCTCACGCATCAGATCGCGTTCAAGGAAATCGGCGATCCGAAGACGCTCGCAGGCAAGAACAAGGCCTTCGCCGTCGAACGTCGTGGCGGCTATCCGTGGGCGGACGGCTTCTTCAATCGCAACGACACCGCGCCGCTTCCGCTGAAACTCGACCACATCGCCACGCTCACCCTGCACGTCAGCGACGCGCCCTCCGCCAAGGCGAAACTCCGGCTGCGCTGCATCCTGTTCCAGGCGGCATCGTCTGAAACTTTCGAGATTCGCTTCAACGACACGCCCCTCACGGTCGATGTCGTCGACGCCGAATGGAAGGACGCACAAATCTTCTCTCCCAAACGGCAGCCCGCCTCCGGTGGCAAAGGGATCTACAAGGTCAATCCAAAGCAGCAGTTGCTGCGCATCGAAGCCGCTGTGCCAAACAATGCGTGGAAGATCGGCGCCAACGAAGTGAGCATCCGCGTCGTGTCTTCAAACACGGTGCAACTCGAGAAGGTGGAGGCGCATCTGGCTTGCGCCTGACCTCCACCTGCACTTCCATTTTCCTCAACTTCATATGCAACGCCTCTTCGTTCTCTTCCTCGCGCTTCTAGCCCTTTCGCATGTCCATGCGGCTGCTTCGAAACCAAACTTCGTTGTCATCATGGTCGATGACATGGGCTACGCGGGCGTGAGCTGCTTTGGCAATCCCTACTTCAAGACGCCGGAGATCGACCGGCTCGCAGCGGAGGGCATGCGGCTCACGGACTTTCATTCGTCCGGCGCGGTGTGTTCGCCGACGCGTGCCGGACTGCTCACGGGGCGCTACCAGCAGCGGGCGGGCATCGAGGCCGTCATTCATCCGGTGGAGGATCATCCGGAGCATCGCAAGGGCCTGCAGAAAAACGAAGTGACCTTCGCTGAAGCGCTCAAGGACGCAGGCTATGCCACGGGCCTGATCGGCAAATGGCATCAGGGCTACACGGAAGTATCCGATGTGTATCATCCGCAGAACCACGGCTTCGATGAGTTCATCGGCTACCACAGCGGGAACATCGACTTTGTGAGCCACGTCGGCGATCATGTGAAACACGACTGGTGGCACGGTCGCGAGGAAACGCACGAGGAAGGCTACGTCACCGATCTCATCAACCGCCACGCGGTGGAGTTCATCGAGCGGCACCAGGCGGAGCCGTTTTGCCTCTACATCCCGCATCTTTCCATCCACAACCCCGTGCAGGCGCGCGGCGATCCGGTGCGCCGCTCGGAGGAGGAAGGCTGGACGCGCTGGAAGCCTGTGGACGACGCCGAACGCATCGCAAAATATCGCGGCATGGTCATGCCCATCGACGAGGGCGTGGGACAGATCCGCGAGACGCTCCTCCGCCTCGGGCTCGACAAAAACACGCTGGTGCTGTTCTTCTCCGACAACGGCGCCTCGTCCGACTTCCCCAGCGGCAGCCCGCAGTGGCGCGGCAACAAGGGCAGCGTGTACGAAGGCGGCCACAAGGTGCCCTTCATCGCCTGGTGGCCCGGCAGGATCACGCCGGGAGCGAGCCACGACGCGCCCGCCATCACGCTGGACGTCATGCCCACGCTGCTGTCGCTCGCCGGAGTGCCGCCGTCCACCAAGCGCCCGCTGGATGGCGTGGACCTCTCGAATCTCCTGCTCAAAGGCGCACCGCCGCCCGCGCGTCCACTCTACTGGGCCTCCCTCGGCAACAACGGCTCCCGCAATGAAGCGATGCGCGACGGCCCATGGAAAATCGTCGTCAATCATCCCAAGGCCAAGCCCGGCAGCTTCGAGAACGAGAAGGTCGAGCTCTACCGCCTCGATCAGGACCCGTCGGAAAAGAACGACCTCGCCGCCAGTGAACCCGAACAAACCAAAGTCCTGCTCACCCGTCTCAAAGCCTGGTACGCCGACACTCAGCGCACGGCGACCCCACAGGTCGGCGGTTGGTGAAGGAGCCACGCGCACGCCAAGCCCCCTGTCTCATGGTTGCCAAGGGCTTGACCTCCGATGACGTTTTTCGTTCCATCCGCACATTCACAAAATCCTCCTTGGAGTTCGTGCCCTCTTGTCGCCGCCCACTCACCCTTGAATCATCACAAAAAAAACTGTGGGCGAATCTGATTCGTCCACAATTAAGTGTGGCTAAACAACGTTCGCCCAACAAATGAGTTCACTCCGAGTCAGCCTCGTCGTTGCATTGCTCTGGAGCCTAGCCGCTTGCCAGCCTCACCCGCCTCGATTTACAGGGATACCCACACTTGATGACCTTCGTCGTTCATCTCCAGGGTTGGCCGCCGCCTTTTCACCAGGACCGACATCGTATCAGTTGTTTGATTGTTCTCGCTCTGAGTTGTTGTCGTTGCACACCAGCAGGGCATCAATCTCACGAATCGGAGATGGGGCTACGCTAGAGACACAGAAGCCAGTCAGTATCCCAGAGTCAGAGGACGGTGCTTTGCTGGGGCGGCTATTGGATTATCATAGCTACTCCGAGCCGACGGTTTGCGACTTTGAGCCTGCTCTGGTCATCACATGCCAGACATCGAAGGGCACATACAAGTTTTCGGTTTGTTTTGCCTGTTCAGACATTTCGATAAGGCTTCCGAGCGGTAAGCGCCGCATGGTTCACATGGTGCCGGAGTTACGGCGGTCGATTCTCCGAGTTGCCAGAGGCATCTATCCAGAAGACTCGGTGTTGAAACCGCTATATCGAAAGCAGCGAGTGTAGCAACCCATGAAACACCACCACGAACCACCAAGGGCGAACAAAACGGATGCAGGCAACGGCTCGAAGGCTATCTGTCGTGTCAGCAACGTCTTGCGCTCGCCGTCGCCTGATCCGAGACGTTCTGGCAGACAATGCTCTCTAAGATAACCAAAACGATTTCGGGAATCATCCTCGGGGAGCCAGTCGCTGAGACTGAAGAGATTTATCGGACCGCTGATGGCAAGTTCAGGATTCACCTCGGGCTTTTCCGAAAGCACGAGGACGAGATTATTTGGCTTAAGTTTGTCCACAAGTCATTCACGACGAACGCATCGTCGGGGATCGGGATTATGGTCGATTCGTTCCAGCATTTTGCGGAGTTTTTGGGGTTAGCGATTAGCAGCGAAACGCGCGATGCCGGAACTCCAAGACGACTTCCCATCTTTCCACGGATCGTCATTGCGATCAACGAGGGGATATCTCAGTCAGCCTTCCTGGGTGAATACAAATCCAGAAGAGCGCCGGAAGTGGTAATTCGGTTCTTCTCGTTCAAGAATCGGCGGGCGGAGAGGCGGGTGGTCCTCGAGCACAAGACATCGGGAGAAGACACCTGTGAGGTCATGAATGCCGAGGTCTTATCGTTGTTCCAGCGTGAGATAGAAATCCGCCAAGGCAGAACAAGCCGTCCCTCCTAACGCCTGACCCGCCTCCTGTTCCAGCCGTCATGACCGCTACAACCTCAACCCCGTGTTCCACCCTCGCCCCCGGTCAGGCGTAGGAGGATTCGACGTTCTCCCCAAAAAAAACATGATCTGGGAAGCCTACCAACAGACCAAAATCGCAGGCGCCGAAAGAACAGCGGAGCGTGCGATGTCGAAGGCGGATCGATTTGCCGCCGACCTTGCGAATGTCCAACGGCAGATGGCCAGACTTTCGCTCGCATGCCAGGCGATGTGGGAGCTGCTCCGCGACCGGTCAGATCTCACGGAAGAGGACATTGAAGCCAAAATACGCGAGATCGATGCACGAGATGGGCAGGTCGATGGCAGGATCGGAACCACGCTCTCGGATTGTCCCTCCTGCGGTCGCCCCACCAATTCACGCCGCAGCTCATGCCTGATGTGCGGCGCCCCACTCAAGCGTCCGCATCAGTTTGAAGGCTGACGGGACGACGTGAAAACAAAAGGGTCCGTCCCGAATGGCACTCGGTTAAGCGCGTTGATCGTGGTGTTCATGGGGTCCGGTCTCGGCGCGATCTGGGTGTGGCGGGGCTCATGGAAGTCGCTGCTGGTGGGCGCAGGGTGTGGAGAACGCGCTGGATTTGCTTCCCGGTCGTGATGGCGAAAACCCAGGGGAGCCTCGCCAAGGCTCGGCACCGCCTGGGCTGGATTCCGCAGCTCCGTTGGAGCTGAAGAAGACGCACCGCAAACGGTCGGGAACGTGTCTTAACCGGGTGCCATTCGTGTCTGGCCCTCCATGCGCATTCACCCTCCATACCAGCTGAAGCCGCGCCCCTTTCTGCGAGCCTTTTGCCGGAAGCTTGGACGCTGCGTGGGCGTTGTAGGTGTCTCATCATGATCCCGATCCTGCGCTCCCTGTTTTTACTCGCCCTTCTTTCCAGTCTCACCCATGCGGCGGAGGACCGCTTTGCCTACCCGTCGGTGGAGGCGGAGGCCGGACTGCCGGGGGAGGGGGCGCTGCGGCGCTACGAGGGGCTGGTGAAACGCTGGCCGGAGTTTCGGGCGAAGTGGTCGCAGCAGGTCGCGCAGGATCAGGGCGCGGTGGTCTTCCTGGGCGACTCGATCACGCAGGGCTGGGGGGCGGATTTCAAAGGCAAGTTCACCGGCATGAAGCTGGCGAACCGCGGCATCGGAGGCGACACCACGCGCGGCATGCTGATTCGCCTGAAGGAGGACGTGCTGTCGCTGAACCCGGCCGCCATCGTCATGCTGCTCGGCACGAACGACATCGAGGTCGGGCTGGAGCCGGAGATCATCGGGCGGAACTTCGCGGCCATCCTCGCCGCCATCAAGGCGCACAGCCCCAGCGTGCCGGTCGTGCTCTGCCGCATGTTCCCCAGCTCCCCGGAGAAGAGCCGCCCGCGGGAGACCATTGAGAAGGTGAACGCGCTCTACGAGGCGGCGGTGAAGGGCGATCCGCAGGTCACCGTGCTGGACACCTGGACGCTCTTTGCCGATGCCACCGGCAATGCCGACCCGCGCTGGTTCAAGGACCTGCTGCACCTGAATCCGGAGGGCTACGCCCGCTGGGCCGCCGCGCTGCATCCGCTCTTTGCCACGCTCGGCTTTGTCGAGACAGAGGCGGACGCGTTTCAGCCGGAGGAGGGATTTGTGAGCCTCTTCAATGGCAAAGACCTGACCGGCTGGGGCTTCCGGCCCACCCCGCCGCGCAAGCAGCCGAAGAAGCCGAACCCGAACGCGCCGAAGTTTGTCGAGATCACCGAGGCGGTGAACTTCGACGGCAAGACGCAGAGCGACGACGGCCGCTACCGCGCCATCCACGGCCGCCTCGTCGTCGCCACGCCCGCCGAGGGGCGGCGCATCCAGCAGCTCTGGACGCAGGAGGAGTTTGGCACGGACTTCGTGCTGAAGCTGGAGTTCCGCGCCACGCCGAACGCCGACAGCGGCGTGTTCATCCGCCAGCCGCAGCTTCAGTGCCGCGACTTCCCGCTGGCCGGTCCCTACACCGACCTGAAGCACTACAAGCCGCAGGACTGGAACGAGCTCGTCGTCACCGTGAAAGGCGGCGTGGCCTCCGCTACCTGCAACGGCGAACTCCTCACCGACGACCTGGCCGTCCCCGCGACCGGCCCCATCGGCCTCGAGGGCGACCGCGGTCAGATGGAGTACCGCCGCATCCGGCTGAAGAAGCTGTAGGTGGAACTGGCTTCGCGAAAGGGCGTCCCCAAGCTGTGTCCCGTGACCCGCTATCGCATGGCTGTTGGTGTGCTATAAGGTCCGGTCAACAGTTTCGACCCATGAGAATCCTAGTATTACTCAGCCTTACTGCCTGCGTTGCGATTGCCTCCCCCAGCGCAAGGTTTGAGGCCGAGGATTTGGTCATTCGGGACGGAAGCACTTTGGTTCGTCTACGGGGCGTGCTCGAGCCCTACGCGTTCTACAAGACGATCCACGCAATCCAACGACGAGGACAGGACTTCTATGTGGTGTATGGGACGTCAGAGCTCAGCAGGGGATGGCCGCCGAAGGGCGGATATTGCGGCTGCGGACTTGAGTCTTACATTCGATGGGTCCACATCAAGGACGGAAAAATCATTGAGGAGCACGAGGGAAGATACGCATCTTGCATCAAGAATCGTGATGGGTGGGCGATCAACTGGCGCGACGGGAAACTGGTTTGGAGAAGTGGCGGGGTAGAACTCGAGGACGATGCATTGCCGGCAAAGTTTGTCCTGTTTGATTACACGTGGAGTTACGACCCGCAGCACCCCGAGAGTGGGATCGCCGAAACGAGAACTCTGTCCGAGTGGCAGCCCGAGCTTCCCAAAAATGAACAAGCAGCGGAAGGGCAGTCTCGGTAGCGGGTTCAGCAATCAAACATCAATCATCAACCCCCATGAGCCACACGTCCCCCTTTCGCCCTGAACTGCCCGAGGGTTGGTCGTATCCCGACGCGGAGTCCGCCCGGGGTTTGCATGACGAGCTGCAGCGGGAGCTGCCGCCGGGGCATTTGCTGGCGGGTCGTGCGGTGGAGGTTTTTGCCTGGCGGGACGGTGCGACGGATGACGTCCTGTTTCGCCACGTTCAGGAGCCGGGGCGGTTCACCGTCGTTCATCTGTCCTGGAGCGGGAAGCCGGAGATCAACGCCCACTACCCGACGGTGGAGTACGACGGCTCCTTCGAGGACTTCGTGGCGGCGGAGCAGCAGGCCTTTGACGAGTAGCGGGGTGCTGTTCAGACAGGATTTACAGGATGATGCAGGATTTCGTTCTGCGCGCCTCGAAGGCTTGATGATATCTCCTTCCTCACACCAAGGCACCAAGTCACGAAGGTTCCCTGAAGGTTTCAGGATTTCGTTCTGCGTGCCTCGAAGGCGTGATGATATCTGGTTCCTCACACCAAGGCACCAAGCCACGAAGGTTCCCTGAAGGTTTCAGGACTTGGTGTCTTCGTGCCTTGGTGTGAGACAAATCAGTTTTCACCCATCATGACGGCGTGCGGCGGAGTTTTCGTTTGCGGGCCGTGCCTGCCGCCGGGACAGTCGGGGCTCGCATGATTTCCCAGCTCCTCGATTTCGTCCTGCACGTTGACAAGCACCTGCAACACTTTGCGCAGGAGCACGGGGCGCTGATTTACGGGCTGCTGTTTGCAATCATCTTCTGCGAGACGGGCCTGGTGGTGATGCCGTTCCTGCCGGGGGACTCGCTGCTGTTCGCGGTCGGTGCGCTGGCGGCGCAGGGTTATCTCAAGATCGAGTTCATCATCCCGCTGCTGATGTGCGCGGCGATCATCGGCGACAATTTGAACTACTGGATCGGCCGCAAGGCGGGGAGCTGGATCGTGAACCAGCGCTGGTTCAAGCGCGACTACCTAGCGAAGACGGAGGCGTTCTTTGTGAAGCATGGAGGCAAGGCGATCATCCTGGCGCGCTTCGTGCCGATCGTGCGCACGTTCGCGCCGTTCACGGCGGGGTTTGGCCGGATGGACTACCGCCGCTTCCTCAGCTACAGCCTCGGTGGCGGACTGATCTGGGTGCTGAGCTTCAGCATCGCGGGCTACTTCCTGGGCAGCATTCCGGTCATCAAGAACAACATCAAGCTGGTCTTCCTGCTGATCATCGTGGTCTCGGTGCTGCCGATCGTCATCGAGATGATCAAGCACAAGCTGGAGGCGAAGAAGGCCGCGAAAGAAGGCGGGGAATCCGGCGCGGGAGAGGGCTGAGCCGCTCAGGGCTGCATCCGCGCACCAGTGGCTGGATTCATGTAGTAGCCGGGCTGTCCATTCACGCCGGGCACATACACGGGCTGCTGGGAAACGGGCGCTCCGTAGTAGGGCTGGCCGGGCCGGTAGCCGGGCACCACGGCACCGGGATAGACGGGTGCGCCGCCGATGGTCTGGTAGCTCTGCACGCCACCGCTGGACTCGATGACGGTGCTGCTGCGGCGGCTGCCGAAGGGCCCGGTGACGTTCTGCTGATACATGAACCGGTCCCCCTGCGGCATGGCGGTGGGGCCGGAGCCGGGCGCGTAACCGCCGCGGGGCACGGGTGCACTGCGGCTGGCGGTGGCGCTGCTGCGGGAAGTCGTCGACGGCGGCGGCGTGCGGTTCGCCGAGGGGTAGTAGTAGCTGGAGCCGTCCCCCGCCGGAGGCGTCTCGCAGGACGCGAGGCCCAGGACGGCCAGGGCGAGGCATGCGGCGCTGGTTTTCATCCGCGCATGCTACCACGGCGGGGCAATCCCGCGGCAGAAAACTTTGCCAGCGGGAGCAATCGCGTCACATTGCCCGGCATGCAGCCCGTCGTCGTCTCGCATCCTCTGGCGCAGTGTCACCTCACCGCGATCCGCGCGGAGGAGACGCCCCCGCACCAGTTCCGCCGCCACCTGAACCTGCTGGCGCAGATGCTTTTCCTGGAGGCGACGCGTGAGCTGCCGGTGCAGGAGGTGGCGGTGCGCACGCCGATCCAGGAAACGACCGGCGCGGCGCTGGCGCGGCCGATGGTCTTCGTGCCGATCCTCCGCGCCGGGCTGGGCATCCTCGACGGCATCATGCCGCTGGTGCCGGAGGCCGTGGTGGCGCACGTCGGCATCAAGCGGGATGAGGAGACCGCGCTGCCGCAGGCCTACTACGCGAATCTGCCGGACAACCTGGCCGCGGCGGACGTCTTTGTGCTCGATCCCATGCTCGCCACCGGCGGCAGCGCCTGCGAGGCCATCCGCCAGCTGAAGGAGGCCGGCGCGCTGACCCTCACCCTGGTCTGCGTGGTCAGCTGCCCCGAGGGGCTCGACGCGCTGGAGGCTGCGCATCCCGACGTGCCCGTGGTCACCGCCGCCGTGGACGCCGGCCTGAATGAGAAGTGCTACATCGTGCCGGGCCTCGGCGACGCGGGTGACCGCTACTTCGGCACCTGAGCGGACCGGCACCCCACCGTGCGCACGATTTCGCCGCGACCCTGCGTTTAGTTTTTCCCCATGCCCATCACCCTGCCACCCCTGACACGCCGCGACTGGATCAAGCGCGGCACGGCCGCCGCCCTCGGCACGCTCGCCGGCCAAGCACCCGCACTCGACATCCCCGAGCAGGTCTGGGTGCTCTTTTCCGACACCCACATCGCCGCTGACGAGACCGCCACCGCCCGCGGCGTTTGCATGGCGGAGAATCTGCGCCGCTGCTCCAACCAGGTGCTCAAGATCGGCCAGAAGCCCTTCGGCCTCATCGTCAATGGCGACTGCGCCCTGACCGACGGCCAGGCGGACGACTACGCCACCTTTCTGCGCTGCATGCAGCCGCTGCGGGAGCAGTCCATCCAGGTCCACTGCACGCTGGGCAACCACGACCACCGCAACAACTTCCTCAACGTCGTCATCGGCCCGCCGCCACCGAATGCCGAGCGTCCCATGAACGTGCCGGACAAGCACGTCGCCACCGTGACCAGCGCGCAGGTGAACTGGATCCTGCTCGACTCGCTCGACCTCGTGAACAAGACGCCCGGCGCGCTGGGTGCCGCGCAGCTCACCTGGATCGAGCGCGAGCTGCGCAACTCGCCAAACAAGCCGACCTTCATCGTCGCCCATCACAATCCCATCGAGAGCAGCATGACGGAGGGCAAGAAGGGAACGTGCCTGCAGGACAGCGACGCGCTTTTCGACCTGCTCTCCTCCTACTCGAAGGTGCAGGGCTACATCTACGGACACACGCACACCTGGCTGAAATCGAAGCATGACAAGACCGGACTGCCGCTGATCAACCTGCCGCCCGTCGCCTACACCTTCGACCCGAAGCGCCCGAACGGCTGGGTCATCGTGCGGATCGATTCCGACCGCGCCGAATTCGAACTACGCGCCCTCAATCCCGCCCACGACCAGCACCGCGAAAAGCAGGTCATCAAATTCCTCTGATCCTCATGCACCCCGCCTGGTTCCACATCGAAAACGAAGCCGACATCCCTTCTCCCGCGCTGCTCTTTTACCGCGAGCGGATCGAGCACAACCTGCAGCTCATGCTCAAGATCGCCGGCGGCCCCGGGCGTCTGCGGTCGCATGTGAAGACCCACAAATGCGCGCGAATCATCGAATGGCAGGTGAGCCTCGGCATCGCGAACTTCAAGACGTCCACCGTCGCGGAGGCGGAAATGTGCGCCGCCGCCGGTGCGGCCGATGTCATGCTCGCCATGCCCTGCGTCGGGCCGAACGCGCACCGCCTCGCCACGCTCGCGCTCAAGTATCCCGGGGTGCAGTTCTCGTGCATCGCCGACGATGAGGAGACCATCCGCAGTCTCGCCTCGGCTGCGCAGCAGCATCATGTCACGCTCGGCGTCTATCTGGAGCTCGACTGCGGCATGGCCCGCACCGGCATCGTGCCGGGAGACGCCGCCGCGTATCTCGCTCATGTGATGAAGGACACGCCGCTCCTGCAGTTCCGCGGCCTCCATGCCTACGATGGCCATATTCATGACGAGAGCCTCGACGTCCGCCGCGAACGCTGCGAGGCTGCCTTCGGTCCGGTGCATCAGTTCCGCTGCCGGCTGCAGGGAGAGGGCATCATTGTGAAGGAACTCGTCGCCGGCGGCTCGCCCACCTTTGGCCTCCACGCCGAGCATCAGGACCGCACCCTCAGCCCCGGCACCACCGTACTGTGGGACTTCGGTTACGGTGACAAATACGCCGCCGATCTGCCTTTCCAACCCGCGGCCGTGCTGCTCGCCCGCGTCATCAGCCGGCCCGGCGTCAACCGCCTCACGCTCGACCTCGGCCACAAGTCCGTCGCGCCTGAAAATCCGCATCCGCGTGTGCGCTTCGAAGAGCTGCCGGACGCCGTCGCCGTGATGCAGAGTGAGGAGCACCTCGTGCTCGAGACCGAGCGCGCGCATGAGTTCGCCATCGGCCAGGCCCTGCACGGCATCCCGCGCCACGTCTGCCCTTCGGTGTCCATGCATGGCGAGGCGCACGTCATTCAGGGCGGACGCTTCACCGAATGCTGGCCCATCACCGCGCGTAACCGGCGGATCACGGTCTGAGTCGCGGAAAACGCTTCCACAGGGAATCGAGGGTCGTCTGCTCCGGGAATCGACCGTGGTTTGAAACCATGAAGTGCCGAGTCTGTTTACCAAGACTTCATGGAACTCCCGCCCGTCTCCAGCCGCCGTCATGATCTCGACGCCTTGCGTGCGTTTGCGATGCTGCTCGGGATCGCGCTGCACGCGGCGCTGTCCTTTGCCGGCGGTCCGTGGATGGTGCAGGACACGCGGACGAGCGGTGTGTTTCACGTGCTGATCAGCGCGGTGCACGGCTTTCGCATGCCGTTGTTCTTCCTGCTGAGCGGCTTCTTCACCGCGATGCTCTGGCGCAGGCGTGGATTGCGGGCATTGATCACGCATCGCTTCAAACGCGTGCTTTTGCCACTGGTGCTGGGCACGATCACGATCGTGCCGCTGATGCACGGGATCGGAGCCCTGGCCATGAAATCCAGCGAACGCGGATCAAGCGGCGGACCACCCACGATCTGGAAAGCGTGCTCGACAGGTGATTTCGCCCTGCTCCAGCGCCTGATCGAAGAAGGCTCGGATGTCAACGCGCCGGAGCCCGCCTTCGGCGTCACTCCGCTGAGTTTGGCCGCCACCTTTGGGCACGCTGCTGTGGTGGAGTGGCTGCTTGAGCGCGGTGCGGATGTGAATCGGACGAATCGTGACGGCGGCACGGCTCTGCACGGTGCCGCTTTTCTGGGACGCGCGGAGATCGCCGAAAAGCTGCTGAAAGCCGGCGCCGAATCCGCGGTGATAAACAAGCGCGGCGACACTGCGCTGGACGCGACGCTGGCCGACTGGGGCACGACGCAGTTCATCGCGGGACTCATTCAGGTGAAGGTGGAGCGACAGTCGGTGCTCGAAGGTCGAAAGAAGATACGGCAGCTCCTCGGCGCGGACGATGTGGAGCCGAAACCCCGACCCCTGCTCAGTGTGTGGCTGTTTCTAACCATGTTTCCGCTGTTTCATCACCTTTGGTTCCTGTGGTTCCTCTGCTGGATGGTGGCGGGATTCACCGTCTGCGCATGGATTCTGCAACGTCTCGGCTGGAAACAGTCACCGCGTGTCTGGGTGAACTCGCCGCTGCGCTATGTGTGGCTCGTGCCGCTCACGATGATTCCCGCGTGGTTCATGGGCCGCGACATGCCGAACTTCGGACCCGACACGTCGTCCAGCCTCCTGCCGCCGTTGCATCTGCTGGCCTACTACGCGGTGTTCTTCGGCTTCGGCTCGCTCTACTTCGACAGCCAGGATGATCGCGGCAGCATGGGGCGTCGCTGGTGGCTGACGATGCCACTCGCGCTCTTCGTGATCTATCCCGCCGGGCTGCATGCGACTTATGAAGGCGTGGCGCGTTTCCGCTCCTTCGCGATCTTCCTGCAAGTCATCTACGTCTGGGCGATGAGCGCGGCGATGATGGGCCTCTTCCGTCGTTTCGTCTCGCAGGAGCGCGGATGGATTCGTTATCTCTCCGACGCATCCTACTGGATGTACGTCGCCCATCTGCCGCTCGTCCTGCTGGCGCAACTCTGGGTGCGCGACTGGCCCATGGCCCCCGGCTGGAAATTCCTGATCGTCTGCGGTGGTGTGTTCGCGGTTCTGCTCGTCAGCTACGAGTATCTCGTGCGCTACACCTGGATCGGCGCCCTGCTCAACGGCCGGAAGCAGCGCGCGACGACCGCTGTTCAAACTTGATCACGTAGAGATCCGCGTCCTTCAGCGTCGACGCCGAGCTACGGGCCCAGTTCAAGCCCATCACCGAAGAACTCACCGCCAACGAAGGCCAGATCGTTATCGAACTCCTCGTCGTCCAAGGCCAGAAAGCCGACGCTGTGCTGCGTTTAAGTGAGACGCTAAACGGGATTCTGGGTGTTATTTGAGTCGAGGAGACAGCACGAATTTCTTCTGATGCATTGATTGCTTCTGCAATTCATGAGCGGGCATCTTTTCGCCGTTCGACCGAAACTCGGTAGCTGCATCCAGCAATCTATCCCAAGAGACGACTTCTACCTGTTCATCAGATAGAGTTCCTTTTCGAGCGATCTCCTTCGTAGTCAGGCTTTCGCGTCTCCCGATGACAATTGCATATTGGAAAACCAGCGTGCAATCGGGGTTGCTGAGAGGATACCGCGTGGTGTGTTCCAATGGGTTGGAACCACGTCTGGTGAGTTCTAGAATTTCTTTTTCTCGAAATTGTCGCTCAAGCTCCAAGCCCAAATCAACCCCCTTTGCCCTGTGTTGAACATACTCCTTCCAACTTTGAACCTGGCAATATGCGTGATTGAATTTGGCAGACATCGTGCCCTTCAAGTTGAGGATTTTGTCGATGGACGACTCAAGTTCGACAAACTTGATGATGAAGCCGCCTGAAAAAGCTGTCAGGAAAACAAAATCGGCTTGGAGTTCGTTGCCAAACTTAAACTCAGCAATGCCCCTTACCCAACCTCCCTCGTATCGGAGCAACGCTGTTTTCAGCACCTGTGGGTATTTCTTCACAAATGGTGCCAAGCCCTCCCTCTCGCCGATTTTCTCGTCGAGCAGCTTTTGAAGCTTGTCAGCCAATGTTTTGCGGTGGATCGCTTTGGCCTGGGTTTCATATTTGTATTTTTTATTATGTGGCCAAATGAAGATGACCTGCTTGAAGCCAACTCAGCACATCGGCTTTCAACGACACAACAAAGTCCCTCAACTCATCTGCCTCCGACTGGCTTACCGTTCCCGCCACGTCGTACTCCGCCGTGTTTCGCTTGGCCCGGCAGGCATCCAAATAGTCAGCATCATCATCCCGATCCGTTCCGAGGATCAGCGGCAGCGCTTGGAGCGTGCGGTAGTGTGCTAGGTTCTTCTCGGGACGATAGCCGCTCGCATACATCAGGATGGTGCAAAGCTTCAAAGCGGCGTTGTAGGCGATGCCGAACTGCCAGTCTGCTGAGATGCTGGTATTTCGTGCGTCTGCGAGATCACGTTCCACGATGGCCAGCAGATCAGCGATCTGCTGGCGGTTCGTCTGGTGAGGACGCAACCAGCCGTTCTTAGCCCAGTTTTCCAAGCTCATCGTCTCCACCTTTCATCCAGAGTTTCGGCTCGTTCAAGACTCGAGTCACAAAGACATCTTTCTTCGATTTCTTCTGCCGCCACTCTTCTGCAGTCAGGCAGTGCGGATTGATTTCTCGCGCCAAATGACCCGATGCTTTGCGCAACACAGGCGTCACTTTTCGCAGACCGGTCGTCCCGATCAGCATCACATCCACATCGCTGTCCGGTTTCGCAGTTCCAGCCGCCACCGAGCCAAAAACGAAGGCCAGTTCGATTCCGGGCACTTTCGCCAGCGCCTTTTGCAGTTCCGGCACGATCCCCGTCGTCTTCAGCACTAGTCGGCGAAGCTCGGGAAACAGAGGATGCGTCGTCTGCGCCCGATAATACAAACGGTTCCCATCCCGTTCGCCCACTACCAGACCGATCTCTTGAAGATAGCCCAGCTCCTTTTGCATCGCCGCAGGAGTCAACCCTGCAAGCCGGGCTAGATCCCGCACATGCACCTCCTTGCCCGGCTCGACAAAAAGCAGTCTGAACACCTCGGCGCGCGCTTTGGGTAAAATGGCGGTCAAATCCATAATGTTTACCAGAAATAAACGAACGACCACTTTTGGTAAACACTTTTGTCGGTGCTTATGGGGCCGCTCGACCACCAACTTGACTCATGCTGGACCTATTTTCGGCTCCTGGAGCCCTTCACTCAAACTTGATCGCGTAGAGATCCGCGTCCTTGAGCGCGAAGCGCAGGCGCACGGTCTTGCCGGCGAGCGAACTGACATCGGTGCCGTTTTTCCAGACGACGGTGCGTTGAATCGAGTCGCCGAAGTGATCTTCGGAATCGGCGAGCGTGAATCCCGGCAACGGTTTGCCGTTCGCATCCTGAATTTCGACACGGATGCCACCGGCGACCGAACTCGCGAAGTTCATCGTGAGCGATTTGCCAGTGAAGGTGAACGGCTTCGTGATCAACTCGCCGCCACTCATCGGCGCGTGAATGGAGACGAAACCATCGAGGCGCAGGGTGTAGCGGCGCAGTTCGCTGCTCTTGCCGGTCCAGTAGCTTTCGGTGGCGTAGAAGCTCAGTTCATTCGGTGCGCCTTCGAGCGCGGACTTCGTCTCCACCGGATGCCACGCGATGTATTGATGGCCGTAGTTCCAGGTGCCGGGGCGCTCGATGCCGGGCGGCAGGAAGGCTTCATTCCAGCGCTTGAACTTCACGCCGTCGCGGCTGGCCATGAACAGCCCTTCCGTGATCGCCATGCCGTAGCGATCGCTCGCCTTCGAGCGCCACTCGCGATGCTCGCGCTCGGGCAACGCACGCATGTTTTCCGACCAGCCGCGCTCCACATAGCGCGTGGGAAAGCCGATCAGCAGATGCGGCGCGCGATGATATGGCTTCACCTGATTCGTGTAGAGCGCCTCGCCCGGTGAATCAACATAGCTCAGATCGTGCTGGTCCTCCCAATGCAGGAAGTCCTTCGAGGTCGCCGTGCGGATGGCACGAAGGCCGGAGGGCTTCCAGTTCTTCTCGTCGGTCGTGCCTTCGGTGAAGTAGCGCCAGTAGGCGCGATACAAACCGGCATTCGCATCCCAAAACGCGAGGTTCTGCGAATCAAATGCGCCGTCCGTGATCACCGGCGCATCGGCCATCGGCGACCAATGCAATCCATCGGGCGATTTCAGCGCGAGCAGGCCCTTTGGCGAATTCGAACGCACGATGGCCTTGTATTTCGCATCGGGTGTCGCGTTCGGATTGTCGTCTTTGAAAACCGCCGGATGACCCCCGTCGGGATTCACCTTTCCCATCATGCCTTTGGGAATGACGATGTTGTTGGCCTTCGATCCTTTGAACTCGTGCAGACCGAGTTCCGGCTTGCGCCAGTGAATACCATCGTCGCTCTCCGCGTAGCAGGTGAAGAGCGGATGCTCGCCCGTGTTTACTTTGCCATCCGTGACCGTGAGCTGCCACGACTTGTAATACATGCGGTATTTGTCGCCGTCCTTGAAGACGCTGTGGTAACCGCTGCCGCTGCCCTCCCATGGCGCATCATGTTTGATCGCGATCTCACGGATCTGCGGATGATGCAGCACCTGCTCCGCCTTGCCGCTGAGTTTGTCGATCAAGAAGTCGTCCACGAACAACTCGCGACGCGAGCCGATGTCGATGACTTCAGCGGAGACGAAAGAAAGGGCCGGGAGAACAAGGAGAAGCTGCTTCATGGCAGAACTACGCAGCCAGATGGTAAAATAATGGCGGGTAAAATGATGTTCTGAAGGATTCTGCCTTCCCCATCATTCTACCAAAAAGATGACCCCTTCCCGCACCGAAGACCCCACTCCGCAAAGCCGCTGCCGTTTCGCGTTGAAGTGGTGCGACATCACCCCGCCGGAGAACATCTACCACCGCATGTGGGGCGCGGCGAAGCATGAGCGCGCCACGGGCATCCACCGTCCGTTGCGGGCCACCGCGGTCGTGTTTGCACCGCTGCAGGGAGACGGTCGGCAGATCGTGCTGGCGCTCGATCATTGCATCCTCGGCCGCGTGGAGCAGGAACAGCTTCTGGCCCAGGTGGCGGATCGCGCGAATGTACCGCAGGAGGAGGTGCTGATCGTCTGCTCGCACACGCATGGCGCGGGGCTCATGGGACTGGACCGCATCGCCATGCCGGGCGGTGATTTGATTCCCGGTTACCTGCGGAAAATGGGCGACGTGGCCGCCGGCCTCGTGAAGCAGGCCGTGTCGGCGGCCAAACCGGCCACCATCACCTATGGACGCGGCCAGTGCACTCTCGCGGCGCACCGTGACTTCTACGACGGTGCCCGCGGGCACTACGTCTGCGGCTTCAATCCCGGCGTGCCGGCCGATGACACGGTTATCGTGGCGCGTGTCACCGACGAGTTCGGCAAGACGCTCGCCAGCATCGTGAACTACGCCTGCCATCCGACCACGCTCGCGTGGGAGAACACGCTCATCAGTCCGGATTACATTGGCGCCATGCGCGAGGAAGTGGAACGGGACACCGGTGCGCCGTGCCTCTTTCTGCAAGGCGCCAGCGGCGAACTGGGGCCGCGCGAAGGCTTCGTCGGCGACACCGCCGTCGCGGACAAAAATGGACGCGAACTCGGATTCGCCGCGTTGGCCGCCCTCACGGCCTTGTCGCCCGCCGGGACGAAGTTTGTGTACACCGGCCCAGTCGTCTCCGGCGCCACGCTGGGCGACTGGGAGCATCGCCCGCTCGCCGATGACGAACTCGCGGCGCAAGGCGTGTGGACGCAGCAGCGCTGGCACGAGCCGCTGACCTATCGCCCCGGCAGCCCGACCGTCGAGGACACCAAGAAAGCGCGTGATGAACTCTCAACGCAGGAAGCCGCGGCCCGCGCCGTCGGCGATGACACGAAGGCTGCCGACTTGCGTGCGCTGGTCGAGCGCAAGAACCGCCTGCTTCATCGCCTCATGCAACTTCCGCCCGGCGATGCCTACCCGCTGCAAGTTGTGCTTTGGCGCATGGGCGACGCCACGTGGCTCGGCGTGCAAGGCGAGAGTTACAGCATCCTGCAAACGGAACTGCGCCGCCGCTTCCCCGACCGCGTTCTCATCATCGCCACCATCGCCGCCAACTGGGGCGCCTCCTACCTCCCGCCCCGCGAACTCTACGGCACCGGCATCTACCAGGAAAGCATCGCCGTCGTCGGAGCAGGGAGTTTGGAGCAGCTCATCGAGTCGATTGCGGAGCGGATCGCGGTGATTTCTTGAGGCGACTTTTTGCCACGAAATTGCTTTTGTGTGGAGGCCGTTCGAGTAGGCTCTAAGGGTGGGAGTTAGGGGTGTCGACATCTTTACTGGTGACGATCCGGCAAAGCCGATCAGTCCCAATGCAGCAGAATCTCCAGCTCAACTACATAATGCGCCTTGCTTGCCCAAACCGGCTACCGCTACAACATTATCCTGTGTAGTGACTTGCCCAAGATCGAGAACATTGAGGCCATTTCCTTCCCCACCCCACCCGTTCACGATCAAAATATCGTATCCGCCGTACTCTGTATGAGAAGCGGTGCTACGGAAATCACTTGGGCCTAGCTCTTTTGAGGCAGGCCAGGTCGAGTTTCACTCCAGTGTCACCAACCCTGTGCGCAGCGCATGCCGGGTGAGGCTCGCGATGTCGTGGATGCCCAGCTTCTTCATAATACCCGCCCGATAGTGATCTACCGTTTTCGGGGAGAGCTTTAATTCGAGGGCGATCTGCTTGCTGCTGCGCCCGTGCGCCAGCAGGGCCAACACCTCGCGTTCTCGATCCGTTAGTTTAGTCGGTGGTGCCCAGCCTTGATGGCCGGCACCGTTTACTTGGTGGATGGAATGCTTGGAGAAATAACACGCCCCACGCACAACGGCTCGCAGCACCTCATAGAAGACGGGTAGTGGATCGTTCCGATGGAAAATGCCTTGCGGCTGCTCCTGCATGGGCAGCCTCAGCACCTCGACACTGCCATCACCAGCGAGCATGAGCACTCGCATGTCAGGATGATCCACACGGACCTTGCGCAGCAGGCTGACACAATTCATGTCCTCGAGAGCACAACCGATAAGTAGGACATCCGGCGGCATTTTGCCGCACAAGGTCATCACTTCAAACCCGCTTGCACAAAATCCGACGAGCTTCATCTGAACCTCGCTCGAAACTGCCAAGGCCAGCAAGTCGCGCAACAGCCCGTGACTTTCCGCGATCACCATCGTTGTCTTCATATGGAGAATAGAATTTGAAGGAAATGCAGACATCTGAACTGCCATAAAAAGCAGCCGCCTCATGCCTGAGTGATTGGAGCAAAAGCCCGCTGTTTGGGCAAGGCAAAAGCAGAAAAATACCGGATCTTTAGCCAGTAAAACTACCGTGACAGACCCTGTTGCAATTTCCGCATCCCCTTATGTTAATGAATATAGCCGAAATGCAATTTCACCCACCTTGCCTTTAGCCTCGTCGTGCTCAAACTACGAATTCTACCAATCATGTGTCGCCTCCAATCATCCCACATTCTGAATTGCCGTCTTTTCGTCCTGTTGGTGGCGGTTCTTTGTGTTGCCAGTTGCACTATTTCCTTGGTCAGCTCGTATGACGAGGTCACAGACAAGGCGGTGCAGGATCTGGCAGCGAAGACGGAGACCGTCATCGCCGATGCGACCACAAATGGCGGCTCTTATCGCAAACACGCTGGTTTCTACACGGAGGCTCAGGGCAGCATCAACGCCATTGAGATGCGCTCCTCGCTCTACAAGCAAAATGAGGCGGAAATCAATACCTTGGGCAAGTTACGCACCGCGATGCACAACATGGGACGCATCCACCAGATCGCCGGCTCCCTGCGCTCTGAAGAAGCAGAAGGAGTGCGTTCTTTGCTCCGCAGCCTGATCCATCACCAAATCGCGAAGAAACGTAGTGCCCAGATTACGGCCCCGGCCTCTTGAACGCTCATGAACTTTGAAGAAACACTCAAACAGATGCTCTCCGCTGCCTCGAAAGCGGCCAAAGGCCAGTGGAAAGCCATGAGCGACTTCGCCGAGACGGAATTTCGCCGTCTTGGCGCCTCGGCCATGAAACTGGAGGCCAATTTCGCTGCGGACATGCTGGAGGCGGCCACGCAGACCAGTGCCAAGAAGCGGACCAAGATGGAAAAGATCGCTAAAGAGCGTGCCACGCTCGCCTTCGAGAACCTCAAACTCGCCGCCGAGGCAGTCATCGAGATGTTCAAGGCCGATCTCAAGCTCGCCGCACAAGATGCGGTCAATGCCGCCATGAAAGTTCTCGCCACCTCCGTGAACGCCTCTCTGGGCGTGCCGCTGCTGTAATTTCACAGATCCTGAGACCTCCAGCTTCTACCATCATGGCTACTTCGCCCAAACCCATCCCTGCTGGCAATCCTATCCCTTTTGCACGGCTCTCTTTCGCCCAGCCCGTCTGGCCAATCATCACCACTCATCCACAAAAGTTTGAGATCAACTATGAGGACACCTCCGGTGCATTGGTCGGAACCCGCTCTGGCAGGCGCTTCCTTGCCGACCGCTCGGACGGTAAGCGTTGGCATGTCGGTGTCGATCTCTTCGCGCACGACGGAGACGAAGTAGTCGCCATTGAAGATGGACGCATCATCTCCTTCTACCGGTTTTACACACGGCCAAATGGCGAGGAAACCTATGCGCTCTTCATCGAGCACCAGGGAGTAGTCATCAATTATGGAGAGGTAAAGGTGAACGCTCAGCAAAAGTATGGCTGGAGAATTGGCGACCGTGTTATAGCCGGGCAAAAGATCGGGCAGGTCAGCGGCACGGATATGATTCATTTCGAAACGTACATTCCCGGCACACAGCAAAACCAAAGCTGGCTAAAAAGCGCCCCTCGTCCCACGCGACTTCTCAATCCCACGCAATACCTTCGTGATCTCGCCGCCAGGGCATCTGGACAGCCGCAGTCGCCCGCAACGCTCGCCGTGGCGAAGAACACGCCCTTCACTCTCACACATCCGCGTCTCACAGCCGACCCCGCACTTGTGGCGGTGGCTGCAGGTCTCGCGCCGATGCTCGTGCAGGCGAGCGGCGTGCGCCAGCAGGGCGTGGGTGTCGTGCAAGATGTGCTTAATGAACTCGGCGATGCCAGTTTCAGGATCGATCTCGGTGCGGAAAAGGTGAACCGAGGCATCTTTGGGCCAAAGACATTGGCAGCAGTAAAAAACTTTCAGGCCGCCACTGGAATCACCAAAGATGGCAAAGTCGGCCCCGACACGCTGCGCGAATTGGAAAAGAAACTCGGCCAGCCCACGCCTCCGGCTGCCGTGGCTGAGCCACTCCCTGCACTGCTGGAATCGGCCCATGATCTTCCGGAGCCTGCGCCGGGAGCAACACCGGTGCAGACCACCCACAGCACGACGCCAGAGTCCAAAGGCAGCTACAATGGGAACAAATCCACCACCACAGGCGCGGAGATTGAGGCCGTGCTCTACAGCGATGGCTCGCTCATAGAACGTTTTGTCGAAACCATCACCGCCGAGCGTGACGGCAAAAAACTCGGGAAAAAAACCGCTACCCAGACACGTGTGACACAAAACAACCACACTTGGGCCGAAATGAACAACTATTGCTGGAACATACGTGTGGACACCGGCTGGCCTGACCGAGACCTGCCGCTTGCGGAGTTGATCGACGACTTCCCCGGTTTTCCACCAAGCTCGGGGGCGCAAAACGTCAAAGCCACGCGCTTCGGCAAGCTGGACCCCATTGACGAAGGCACTGGAAGCCCCGTGCATGGCACCGTGCACACCAATAGCGATGTGCTTGCTGCCTCAGTGAAAAAAAGCCGCCTGGAAAAGTTCTTCAACCTCCCATGGAGCCAGCTATATCTACGCCATGACCTGCTTTGGAGCCTGCGTGTTGAGGTCTATCACGCCGCTACGCGACGCTTCGCACGTGTACCTCTTGCCGATGTCGGTCCAGGGGAAACCATCGTTGCAGAACTCGATCTCACGCGTTCCTTGAGCGACTGGCTGGGTGGCGATGGCGCCGACATGATGGATTTCCGGCTGATCCAGGTCCAAAGCGGCACTCCGCTGGTCCCTGTGATCGAAAACACGCCCCTGGCGGCTGCCAGCGCTGTCCTCGACGCACGCAGTATCAAAAACATTGCTACTCTGCACCCGAAAGTGCAGCCGCTTGCGCATGAGCTTGCCCGACGCGCTGCCGAGGTCGGCATCACTATCCAGATTATCAGCGCTACGCGCACCTACAAAGAGCAGAACGACCTTTATGCCAAAGGCCGGACTGTCAAACCCATTGGGAAAAAGCACATCGTAACCAATGCCAGGGGCGGGCATTCCAACCACAATTTCGGCATCGCCTTTGATGTCGGCATTTTTGAAGGCAAAACTTACAAAGGGGAATCACCCAAGTACAAGACCGTCGGCGCTCTGGCGGCCGCCGTGGGACTCGAATGGGGCGGTAATTGGAAAAGCTTTGTTGATGAACCTCATTTCCAGCTCCGTCCTGGTTGGGCTGCTGGCATGAAGGAAAGCGTCATGCTGGCCGAGTTGCGCCGCCGAGTGGACGCTGGAATTAGCCCCTTCGCATGATCCAAGGAAGAGATAGGTGGTTTCACGTCGTATTCAAGGCGTGAATCTGTTCTTGCCTTTCTTCGCACGCGCTTTCGAATTCGAGGCCGCCGCCGACAGGTCAGTGTGGTCGCCGCAAGATGGGGCGAAACGGAACATCGAAGGTAGCAAAATCGGGAAGGGTGAACAGTGGATCGGTTTGCAGGGCGAGAGTTGTAATATCCTGCAAACAGAACTGTACCGCCGCTTCCCCGACCGCGTGATCATCATCGCCACCATCGCCGCGGGAAGTTTGGAGCAGTTGATTGAATCCATTACAAATCACATCCAAACCGTGAGTTGAGAACGTCCCGCTCATGAAAATCACCGCCATCGAAACCCTTGTCTGCCACGCCCGGATGCGAAACTGGGTGTTTGTGAAAGTCGTCACGGATCAACCCGGCCTCATCGGCTGGGGGGAGGCGACGCTGGAGTGGCACACGCGCAGCATTGTGGGCGCGATCGAGGACATGTCGCATCTGCTCATCGGCGAGGATCCGACGCGCGTGGGGCATCTGTGGCAGGTGATGTATCGGCAGCACTTCTGGCACGGACACGGCATCGTGCGTGCCACGGCCATCGCGGGCATCGATCTCGCGCTGTGGGACATCGTGGGCAAAGTGGCGAACATGCCGCTCTCGAAGGTGTTTGGCGGTCCGGTGCGCGACTGGGTGCGTACCTACTGCCATCTCGGCGGCGGGAAGATGGAGGATTTTTATCAAACGCCCGCTGACAACGCGAAACGCTTCGCCGAACTCGCGCAAGCAGCCGTGGCGGATGGTTACACCGCCTTCAAAAGCATGGCGGTGCCGAGCACGATGCCCATCGAAGGCATGAAACCCGTTCGCGCCGCCGCTGCTGCCGTCGCGGCGATGCGCGATGCTGTGGGGCCGGACATCGACATCATGGTCGATTGCCACGCGCGGCCTTCGCCAGCCATGGGGCTGAAGTTTGGCAAAGCGCTCGATGATTTCGGCCTCTACTTCTTCGAAGAGCCCTGCTGGCCGGAGGCGGTCGATGGCTTGGCGAAGATCAACGCCGCGCTCACCACGCCCGTGGCCAGCGGCGAGCGCGTGACGAACCTCGAAGCCTTCAAAGACATGTTCGAAAAACGCGCCGTCGAAATCTGCCAGCTCGACATCACCCACTGCGGCGGTCTCAGCGCCGCGAAACGCATCGCCGCGCTCGCCGAGGCGCATCGCATCGCCTTGGCTCCGCACAATCCGCAGGGTCCCGTCAGCACCGCCGCGTCGCTGGAATTCGGCTTCTCACAACCGAGCTACATCATCTGCGAAACCGTGCACAACGACGTGCCATGGCGACAAGACGTGGTCGAGGAAGGCTTCGTGATCGAGAAGCAGGGCCGCATCGTGCGACCGAACACGAAACCCGGTCTAGGCATCACCATCAACGAAGCCGAGGTGAAGAAGCATCCCTTCCAGCAGGAGATCGTGCTGCGCGAATTCAGCTCCGATGGCGCGGTGACGGATTGGTAGAATGATGGAGGGTAAAATGATGGGGATCAGAATGATTTAGAAATTCATTCTACCCGCCATCATTTTACCTTGTTCAGGTGCTCAAACCGGATTTCCCCGAGCGTGAGGTTGATCCAGGCGATCCCTGAGAGTGGTGTCAAAGCCAGCAAACGATGCAGATGGATTCTGAAGTCGTCCGTCTCATTCAACGCTGTTACCGCGATCCCGATGTCTTCTCTCAGCAGCGACATCTCGTGATGTCCCACCAACGATCCCTCATGCTTCAGCGGCACGAGACTCCGGGGGATTTGCATCAGATGCGCAATGGCGTCCCGATAAAGAGGCAGATCGAGCCCGATTCCGATGTCCCGGCCAAATTCTATCACAGCCTCACGCAGGCTCGCATGCACATCATCGGACGGCCAGTTTGATTCGGTGGTCTCAAAAGTGCGGCGTATTTCGTGTGTCAGCCGCGTGGAGAGAAAGTGCCTCACAACCCGCGATGGCCGGAAGTTCACCAAGCTGCCATGCTTCGTGCCAGCCAGGAGCAGGTAATTGATTCCCTGGCCGCGATGAGCGGCGAGGGTCTCCTTCGCAGTTTTGGCCTCAATGATCGTGCTGTCACACAACAGCAGGTCGATGAAGTAGTCTTTCAAGAATGACTTATGCCTCACATGGATGGCGACCTCCCGCCTCGCAATCATGCCATCACGGGAACAACGACCCGCCAGCTCTTTCTTGTAAGCGATTTCATCCAGCAAGCGCCCGAACTGGTTGTGAATGGCAAAAGCATGCCCAAGCATTCGCTGGTCGATCTCATGAAACTCATCTTTGCTGATGCAGTGAATGGGGATGGACGGCTCGATCGGCATAGTTGGTAAAATGATGACGGGTAGAATGATGTTCTGAAAAGAACCGATCCAAACATCATTTTACCCTCCATTATTTTACCATGAAACCCACGCGCGCACGCTTCATTGTCCTCGCCGGTCTGTGCATGGCTGCGGCACTGGCGTATTTGACGCGCAACGCGGTGGGGACGGCGGAGAGCACGATTCGCGATGACCTCGGGCTCACGAAGGAGCAGTCGGGCTGGTTGAGCAGCGCGTTCTTCTGGTCGTATGCGCTGTGTCAGATCCCGGCGGCGGCGCTTTCGCTTCGTCTCGGGGCAAGGCGCGCGCTGCCGTTGTTTGCGGTGCTGTGGTCGCTGGCCACGGCGTTGTTTGGCATGGGCGGCTTCGCGTCGATGGTCGTTTCACGTGCACTGATGGGCGTGGCGCAGGCGGGACTGGTGCCGGTCGCGATTGCGGTGATGGCGCGATGGTTTCCACGTGCGGGACAAGGGCTCGCCTCCGGTGCGTTCGGCGGATTCATGTCGGCGGGCAGCATCGTGGGCGCGCCGTTGACCGCGTGGTTGATCATCGTCTGCGGCTGGCGACCGATGTTCCTGTGGTATGCGCTGCCGGGCATCGTGTGGGCCGTGTGGTTTGCGCGATGGTATCGCAACGATCCTGCCGAACACACCTCGGTGAATGCAGCGGAGGCCCAATTGATCGCCGCGGATTCAAAAGTCCCCGCGAAGGTGCATTCAAAACCACCAGCCGTGCCGTGGCGTCTGCTCATCACGAGTCCGGCAATGTGGTGCATCTGCGTGCAGCAGGCATTTCGTTCCGCGGGTTACATCTTCTTCGGCAGCTGGTTCACGACGTATCTGCAGGAGGCGCGTGGTGTGGAACTGATCGCCTCCGGTTTGCTCACGGCGCTGCCGCTCGTCGGCGATCTGACGGGATCACTGCTCGGCGGCGCGGTGTCCGACGCCGTATTGCGCAAGACCGGCAGCCAGCGGCTCGCACGGCAGGGCCTCGCGGCGATCGCGTTGTTCATCTGCGCGTGTCTGGTGTTCTCGGCGTGGTTTGTCAGTCATGCGCTCACCGCGGTGCTGATCATCAGCCTCGGCATGTTCTGCGCGGCGGTGGGCAATCCCTGCGTCAGCACGGTAATGATGCACGTCGGCGGCTCGCACGTGGCGACGATCAGCGGCGTGATGAACATGTGCGGCAATCTCGGTGCGGCGGCGTTTCCCGTCGTGGTGCCTTGGTTGCTCGCCAACGCCGGCGGATGGGACGCGGTGCTGATCTGCTTCACGGCGCTCTATGCCGGCGCATCGCTGTTCTGGCTGCTGATGAAAACGAAGCCCAACATGTTCGACGGCGCGCCTGACACCGAAGATCACGGCGCGAAGGCGTAGAGCTTCTTATCCGTGCGGATGTAGATCACGCCATCGACTATGGCCGGTGATGCGAAGACGGGCGCTTTGAGATCATTGCGTGCGAGCACGTTGAGCTTGTCGCTCGTCGCGTCGAGCACCACGACCGTGCCGCGCTGCGAGATGACATAGACGCGACCGTCAGCGGCGACTGCGGACGCATAGTAATCACCGGACGCATCGACACGCTCGGCCTGATAAACCGGACTGCCGCTTTTCGCATCGTAAGCCGAGGCGAGGCCGCCGCTTTTCATCGTGAACACGCGGCCATTCACGGCGATGGGCGACGAGACATATGGCAGATGCTTGCTCTGCTGCCAGACGATGTGCGTGTTCGTGATGTCGCCGCTGCCGCCGGGTTTGATGGCGAAGATCTGGTTCACGGCATCGGCGAACATGCCGCGCACAAACTCATACTCCGGCTTTGTGACCTTGCCGTCCTTGTCCGCATCGATCTGCGAGTAGCGGCCCTTGATCGGACCTGCGGGAAATTCATCGAGAGTCAGCAGGCCATCCTTGTCCGCATCGTGCGCAGCGGCAAAAGCCTCGAACGGCTCCATCTCGATGCGCTCGCCTTCATCGCCGCCGACATTCCAGCTCGACACGAGCAGCACGCCGTCCGCCGCGACCGGACTCGCATTGGCCACGCGCGCCATGCCGCGTGCGGACCAGCGCTGCTTGCCGTCTTTGATGTCGTAGCTGCGCAGCCAGAGCGATCCGCAGACGACCAGCTCCTGCATGCCATCATGCTTCCAGACAAACGGCGTCGCGAATCCACGACGGAACTCGCTGCGATCCACGCGCCACACTTCCGCGCCGGTTTTCACATCCAGCGCGAGCATGTAGCTTCCCACGTCCTGATCCGCGACGATGATCACCTTGCCGTCCACGATGATCGGCGACGAACTTGTGCCGAACTCGACGACCGGCGCCGGCAGCGGCTTGTTCCAAAGCTCGTTGCCGTTCCAGTCATACGCCAGCACGCCATAGCTGCCGAAGTAGGCGATCAAGCGTTCGCCATCCGTGCAGCACGTCGGCGCCGCCGGACTGCCGATGCGATGCGCGCCCTCGATCTTCGAAGCCGGAGCCGCCACACGCCACAGCTCGCGTCCATCGGCCTTGTTCAGGCAAAACGTTACCAGCTTGCCATCCGCCATTCCCGTGAGCGCGATCTTGTCACCCCAGATGCAGGGCGACGAATGCCCAAACGGCACCTCGGCCTGCCACTTCACATTCTTCTCCGCGGAAAACTCCACTGGCGGCTTTCCCGTGCCAATGCCGAGCCCGTCTTCACCGCGAAACTGCGGCCAGTTGGATTCAGCGAGGCAGGTGGATGCAAAGAGACAGAGCAGCAGGTGTTTCATGGGAATGATATCGCACGATGCGCTGCGGTTTAAGCACACGAGATCCACGAATTTGGCAAAGCGCCGCTGGCTGCCGGTCGAAGCACTGGAGTTCTATTCCCTCAGAAGAGCAGGAAACGAGGCACGGAACTTCGCGAGCTTGGGTTCGATGGCGACGCCGCAGTAGGGGTTCAGAGAGCTGTTTTCGTTGTAGTAATTCTGGTGCTCCGCTTCGGCGACGAAGAAGGCCGTGAAGGGCTTCACTTCGGTCACGACGGGTTTGCCGATGGCGGCTTCGAATTCCTTGATGAGATCGAGTGCGGTCTGCTTCTCCTGATCGTTGCGATAAAATATGACGCTGCGGTACTGTGTGCCGCTGTCGGCTCCCTGGCGGTTGAGCGTTGTCGGATCGTGAGTGCCCAGGTGGACGCGCAGGATGTCGTGGAAACTCACGACGGCGGGATCGTAGGTGACTTCGATCGCTTCGGCGTGACCGGTGCGGCCACTGCAAACTTCACGATAGGTCGGGTTCACGACATCGCCGCCGCTGTAGCCGCTCTTCACGCTGACGATGCCTTGGACGCGCTGAAACACGGCTTCGGTGCACCAGAAGCACCCGCCGCCGAAGGTAGCCTTCGCTTCGCTGGACTCTACTTTTTCCAAAGCGACCGCATTGATGCAGTAGCGCAGCTTGCTGGGCTCCGGGCCGTCGGGGAAAACGTGGCCGAGGTGGGCGTCGCAGACGCTGCAGAGCGTTTCGATGCGGCTCATGCCGGCGCTGTCGTCCTTGCGATAGGCGACGGCATTTTCCTGAACAGGCTGCGTGAAGGACGGCCAGCCGGTGCCACTGTCGAACTTCTCCGCTGAATAGAAAAGCGTCGAGCCGCAGCAGGCGCATTTGTATTTGCCCGGCTCAAATCGTTCGCACATCGCGGAGCTGAAGGCGCGTTCGGTGCCGTGCAGGCGCGTCACGCGGAACTGCTCCGGGGTGAGCATTGCCTCCCATTCGGCGTCGGTCTTTTCGACACGGCGATCCGGTGCAGGGTTGCCGACGGCGGCGAATTTCAGGATGTCGATCCAGCGGAGCATGGGATGTGAGTGGTGGCGTTGGGGGTTTCGATGATCAATCCGTTTCCACGGTGCGTGAACACGGATGGCACATCGGTGTTGTAATGCCAACGCGGTGTGCTTGAAGAAGCAGGGATGACTTTACGCAGCCTTCTGGGGAAGGTCCCTCCCCGTCCGCGCCTCTACCTCGCCACGGCCATTTACGGTCTGGCGGGCGGCGGGGTTGCGGTCGCGTTTCATTCCTGCATTCATCTTCTCTACGCGAACACGGTCGAGCACTGGGCGGAGCATGACCCCGACGTCTTTGTGTGGAAGCTGCTGGGGCTGATGCTCGGCGCTGCGCTGTTCGCCGGATGGCTGGTGAACGTGCGCTGCCCGGATGCTGCAGGCAGCGGCATTCCAAAGGTGAAGCTGGCCTTCTGGAAAGAGTTTGGCTGGATGCCGGTGCGCACCGTGGCGGTGAAGTTCGTGGTCGGAGTGCTGAGCATCGGCAGCGGCCTGAGTCTGGGACGCGAGGGGCCGTCCGTGCAGATGGCCGCCACGCTCGGCTCGGCTGTGGCGACGAAGCTCGGACTGGTGAAGGCGAAGCACCGCATGCCGTCCGCAGCCGGCGCAGCGGCGGGACTGGCGGCGGCCTTCAACACGCCGCTGGCAGCGGTGACCTTCGTCCTGGAGGAGATCATCGGAGACTTGAACAGCCGCTTTCTCGGCAATGTGCTGATGGCCTCCGTCATCGGGGCGCTGCTGGCGCATGGATTTCTGGGAGCGGAGCCGGCCTTCACGCTGGCGACGATGGAGGAGCCCGGCTGGCAGGTGTACCTGCTCACGCCGTGGGTGGCGGCCTTTGCGACCTTCGCGGGCATGTTTTTCCAGCGCTACAGTTTGAAGCTGCGCGGCTGGGCCGGCGCTCAGTCCCGCATTCCGGTGTGGATCATGCCCGCGATTGCCGCGCTGGTGACCTGGGTCATCGGCGTTCTTGTGTGGAAGCAGACGGGACGACTCGGCGTGTTCTCCCTCGGCTACCAGGATCTCTCGGACGCGCTCACGGGCAAGCTGGCGTGGGAGATCGCCGCCTTGCTGCTCGCAGCGAAGCTGCTGGCCACGATCGTGTGCTACGGACTGGGAGGCTGCGGCGGCATCTTTTCGCCGACGTTGTTTTTTGGCGGCATGGCGGGTCTCGCCGCTGCCGGACTGGCGGGATTCGTGGTGCCGCTGGAGGGTTCGGCGCAGATGGTGCTTGCGGTGGTGGGCATGTGCGCCTGCCTGGGCGGCGTGGTGCGCGCGCCGGTCACCGGCATTCTGATCGTGTTCGAAATGACGCACCAGTTCTCGCTGGTGCTGCCGCTGATGCTCGGCGCCCTCGTCAGCCAGGCAATCAGCCGCCGCCTGATGCCGAAGAACTTCTACGACGATGTGCTGGAGCAGGACGGCCACCATCTCACCCGCATCATCCCGCCGCGCGATCTCGAAGGCTGGCAGCAGCTGCCCGCGTCCAGCATCGCCAACTTCCACCCGGTCTCGCTGGCGGATCTCTCGCCTGAGACGCTCACTGCTGCGTTCGCCGCGCATCCCTTTGCCAATTTCCCGGTGGTGGAAGACGGGCACGTCGTCGGCGTGGTGACGCGCACGGATGTGGAACGCGCCCTGCTGATGCAGCAGCCGGTGCTGCCGGAACCGGCGGTCACCGCCCTGCCGGAAGAAAGCGTCCGCGTCATTCAGACCCGCATCATCGAATCCGGCGCCGGCATGGTGGTGCTCTGCGACGACCGCCAGCGCCTGATCGGCGTGGTCACGCTGCATGATCTGCTGCGCGCGCAGATGGCCTTTGGCGGCGGCCTGGAGCAGTGATGCGCGGGCATTTGCCTTCAAGATTGCACCCATCCGCCCGTTCCCATTGTCCCATGATTCGCATCCTCGTCTTCCTCAGTCTGGCCGTTTCGGCGTTCGCCAAGCCCAACATCATTTTCATCCTCAGCGACGACGTCGCGCAGGGAGATGTCGGCTGCTACGGTCAGAAGCTCATTCAGACGCCGGTGCTCGACCGCATGGCGGCTGAGGGAACGCGCTACCTGCAGGGCTACTGCGGCACGAGCGTGTGCGCGCCTTCGCGTTCGACTTTGATGACAGGCTTAAATACGGGACACTGCCCGATTCGTGCGAATCGTGAGATCCAGCCGGAAGGTCAGAAGCCGCTGCCTGAAGGCACGATCACCATCGCGAAGATCCTGCATGACGCCGGTTATGCCACGGCGTGCATGGGGAAGTGGGGCATGGGCATGTTCGACACGACCGGCAGCCCGTTGAAGATGGGCTTCGATCACTTCTACGGCTACAACTGCCAGCGCCACGCGCACAGCTACTTTCCGACCTATCTCTACAATGATGACAAGCGCTTCGACCTGCCGGGCAACGACGGCAAGAAGGTGGGCGAGACCTATGCGCAGGAACTGATCTCCTCCGAAGTCGTGCGCTGGGTGCGCGAGCACAAGGACGGCCCGTTCTTCCTCTTTTACGCGATCACCTTGCCGCATGGAAAGTTCGAGATCGACGACCAGGGCATCTACAAGGACAAGCCGTGGACCGAAATGCAGAAGAACTACGCGGCCATGGTCACGCGCCTCGACAGCGACATCGGCCGACTGCTCGACACGCTCAAGGAATGCGGCATCGACGACAACACGCTGGTGATGACCGCCGGCGACAACGGCTCGTCCTTTGATCCGAAGTCGGAAGTGGGCAAGCTCTTCGATCAGGCTTCGAATGGCCTGCGCGGCTACAAGCGCGGCCTCTACGAAGGGGCGCTGCGACAGGCGGCGATCGCCCGCTGGCCGGGCACGGTGCCTGCGGGGCGCGTGAGTGACGAGCCGTGGGCGTTCTGGGACTTTCTTCCCACCGCGGCCGAACTTGCCGGCGCGCCGATTCCTGCGGAATGCAAGACGGACGGCCTGTCGCTGGTGTCGTATCTCAAAGGCGGTCCGGCGCCGAAGCGCGATGCCTTTTACTGGGAGCTGCACGAAGGCACGTCGCTGCAGGCGGTACGCTTTGGCGACTGGAAGGCCGTCCGCAACGGACCGGAAAAGCCCATCGAACTCTATGATCTGAAAACAGACGCCACTGAATCGCACGACCTCGCCACCGACAAGCCGGATCTCGTCGCGAAAGCCGAGGCGCTCATGAAGTCATCCCGCACCGAGCATCCCGACTGGCCCCTGGTGCAGAAGAAACCGGGCAAGGCAAAGAAGAAGAAATGACACTGGGGCGGACGAATCGCCGTGCTCCTTGCATTCCCCGTGCTCCCACCTTGAATGGCGGCGAGTTTTGAACTGAACACACATCATCATGGGCGCACAATGGAAACAGAAATGGCGGGAAATGGCCGCCGACCAGAAGGGAAGGATCACGGGAAAGCTGGTTCGTGAAATCCAGGTGGCGGCACGGCTCGGTGGACCGCATCCGGAGTTCAACGCGCGGCTGGCGGCGGCGGTGTCGAACGCGAAGAAGCAGAGCGTGACCCGCGACACGATCGAGCGCGCCATCGCGAAGGGCAGCGGCACGGGACCGGACGCGGTGCAGTACGACACGGTGATCTACGAAGGGTTCACGCCGCACCGGGTGCCGGTGATCGTGGAATGCCTGACGGACAACAACAACCGCACGTCATCGGACATCAAGGTGCTGTTCCGTGCCGGCAGCATGGGCAAAGTGATGTGGATGTTTGACCACGTCGGTCTCGTTGAGGCGCATCACGCGGATGCTTCGCAGGACATTGAGGTGGCGGCGCTGGAGGCGGAGGCGGAAAACGTCGAACCGATGGAAGTCGATGACGATGAGGCGGTCGGTCACATCGGCGCGAGGTTTTTCACCCAAACGACGACTCTGGACGCGGTCACGAAAGCGTTGAAGGCCGCAGGCTGGGTGATCACGACTTCCGAATTGAGCTACGTCGCCAAGGAGTATCCGGAGCTGACCGACGAGCAGCGGGAGGAGGCGACGACTTTTCTACAGACCCTGGATGCGCATGACGATGTCTCCCGCGTGTATGCGGCGCTGAAGTAGTAACGAATGCCCAAACCCGAATGACAAACGAAGCACCAAGCCCTCATAACCAAAGCGGGCCGCGTCTTCGGTTGTCGGGTTTTCATTCGTCGATGGTGCTTCTGACCGCGTCATGTTCACTGCTTGTTGGCGGATGCAAGAAGACCGCGGCGGTCAAGCTTAAGGCCGAAGCCCCGGCCCCGGTCATTGTGAAGCCGACATTGCTGACCGAAGCCCCCAGGCTGGGACTGGCGGAACGAATCGCGGGAGACGCGGAATTCTGCGTGACGACCGTCTCACTGAAGAAGCACGCCGAGGCACTGAAGGCGTCGAACTGGTGGCGCCGGACCGTTTCATTTCTGGAAGAGCAGGTGCCTGCGGGGGATGCGAACGCCGAACCGCTGGTGATTGATGATACGTTTGCAGCTTTTGGAAAAGGCAGCGCCGCAGGCGTCGCGATGCTGCGGCAGCTGAGCGAGCTCTACAACGAGACGGCGTATCGCGGTCTCGTCCACAAGGACATCCTGGCGGGTCCGGGCACCCCGCTCGATGCCGAGGGGGTGCTGGAAGTGGCTTTGCGTGATGCAAAGCTGCTGGAGGCGCTGATCTTGTGGCTGGAGCGTTTTCAAATGCCGCCGGCGATGATCGGCGTGGCGTCGCCGCAGCCGGAAAAGGTGCTGGCGCGACTCAGCAGCCTGATGCGCCTGGGGGATTGGATGGGTGACGCGCCACAATCCCGCATCGTGACGCCGCAGGGGGAACAGATCACGGTGAACGAGATCGCGATGGCGGAAATTTTCACCTCCGAACGAAGACGGGAATGGCTCGAGGCGCTGACGAAAGCGAGGCCGTATATCACGCCGGACATGAAGGACCGGATCTCCCGCGGGCTGGAAGTGCTGGCGCGAAAGGAATGGGTGCTGGCGCTGGGATTGGGGCCGCAGCGGGCGTATGTCGCGGTGGGGCGGACCACGGACGAAGTGCGGCTGGCGACAAGCGTCGAAGACTCCATCCTGTCACGCCCGGAAATGCGGCCACTGGATGCGAACGCGATGAAGAATCTGGGATTGATCGCCTGCTGGGACGGGACGTTTTTAAACGCGTTGCGCTCGAACGAACCTTTCCAACCCATGGTGCGCGGAATTCTGACGGGACTGCTGGCAGACGACGGGCTGGGGCGGATCGCACGGTCGCTGACGCCGCTGGTGATCGAACTGGCGGCAGCCGAGCGCGCCTACTATGACGCAGACCTTACGAGTGGTGCCGCGGCGGTCTGGTGGGAGGATGACCTCCACGCCGAATGGGTCGGCGGTGCGAGCGTGCAGAGCACGAGGGCTTGGTCGAACCCCACCCGGTTTTCACGACTGCTGGACGAGGAGTCGGTGATTTTGGGCGTGAGCGGTCAGGGCAGGGGAGCAGGTCTCGGCTGCGACTACTTTGAGGCATGGATGAAGCTGGCGCATGCGGCGGCGGGGGAATGGATCCGCGCGGGAGGGGGAGGCGAAAACGCGCCTGAACTTTTCAAGGTCGCCGAGGATTCGTTCCTGCCGAGCGTGCTAGGGATCTATGACGGTGCCAAGACGATCTGGCAGAAGGCGCTGGGAGCGGACGGTGCCTTTGTGCTGGATGTGGGCGGTCGGATGCCCGCACTGCCTGGACTGCCTCCCGGTGGGCAGGAGGTACCGCTGCCGAGGCTTCTTCTGGCGAATGACCTCAAGAATCGCGCGTTGATCGGGGCGTCGTGGCAGAACATTGAAACCGGACTGAAGCAAGGCCTGCAGATGATCCCCGCGCCCGAACCCCTGAAACTGCCGGAGGCGCTGTCCCGAAGGTATGGGGACGTGGAGACTGTCTTCTATGAAACGCCGCTGCGTTCGGAGGAACTGCTGCCCTGCGTGTCGTTGACGGAGACCCGGTTCATGATTGGCACATCGCGAAAGCAGCAGACAGATGCGGCGGACGTTCTCAGACAGCCGGGTATGCAAGACAGGACGGGCATGCGGGTGAAGATGAACTTCGCGAAGCTTCGGGAGTTTTTGCGTGCTTTCACGGCGGTGCGAAGCGACGTGCAAGGTCTCAAGGACGCGCAGAAGTGGCTGGAACCGCTGGAGGTTTTTGACCTGAAAATTTGGAGTGAGGGAAATCTGAACCGGGGCGTGTTGTCGTGGACGATGCACGATGTGCGCAGCTACGATTGAGATGATCCGGCGTGCCAATCACTTGGCCGGACCTTCTGCGGGCCGGGGTTGCCAAGTCAGGGTTTCATTGTCGTCTTTGAGGTAGATGACTGGGACGGACTTGCCGCCGGGGCCGTCGGGCTGGTAGCGGCCTTCGGCATCGAAGTTGGCGATGCGCGACTTCGCGTACCTGATCCAGCCGAGGAGTTTGCCGGAGTCGGGGTCGTAGCGGTAGACATCGCGCCACTGTTTCGGCGTGGTGAGGCGCGGGCTGACGTAGGCCGGCGCGGTGGAACGCTCCAGAGCGTCTGGAAAGAGGATTTGGCTGAGCAGGGTCATGTTCAGACCGCGCAGCATGTGGCGCTCACCGAGGGAGAGCTTGTCCGGAGGGGACATGGTCTCGATCCTGCCGGAGGCGTGTTCGATGAGGATCCCCTGCATGATGAGCCGGTGGAGCTCGGCTCGCACGTCTCCAAGGGCGGAGTTTTTTGGCGAAGCGGTGACGAGTTCGTCGAATTCCTGCTGAAGGCCGATGTAGAGAGTGGGGGAGTTGGCGATGGCCTGGAGTACTTTCTCGACCGCCTGCCGGGAGGTTAGCCCGGTCTTGTCATCGACTTTGGCGTTCAGCGCGGCACTGATGGCGCCACCGAGTTCCCCTCGCAGTTTCGTCGCCTCGTCCTTGCGTCTGTCATCACGCTCGGCGGCATTGAGTGCGTCCAGTTTGGGCTTGAGGCCGACATAGAGGTTTTGCAAACCGGTGCGCTCCGTCGGTGTGAGCACCTGATCGAGAAGCCGACTGCGCAGGTCGGTGTCTTTCATGCTGAAGGCCAGGAAGACGCGGAGCCAGCGCGGGTCGGTGTCCGTGACCGGCAGGCCGAAGTCGGGATTGTGCGTCTGGTAGTGAATCTCCGAGACGCGTCCCTGCTCGTCGTAAAAGTGCATCTCATTGGGCAGCATGTAGAAGCTGATGATCGCAGGTGCGCTGATGCTCTCGCCGTTGTCCGCAAAGATGCCGATGTCGATGCGGTGGCTGCGTATACGCGACGCGTTGATGATGGGAGGCTGCCAGCGGACACGGACGCGCATGACCGCCTTCCCGGGCGCGCTTTCGACCCGGACAAATCGTGGGTCGCCCTGCAGGATGGAGGCGCGCAATTGCATGGGCTTGGTGCCGGGATTGATGGTCTGTTCCAAGCTGAGGAGCATGCCGTGCTCCGCCTCGTTGCCGCGCAGAATGCGGCCTACGGAGACGGGTGTGTCTGAAATCTTCCACGAGTAGACGCCCGGGATTTCGAAGTAGTTCTTTACAGGTTCGATCATCGTTTCCTCGATGATCTTGATGAGTGCGACGGGCGGGATTTTTTCCGGCGTCATTTCGTGCGCGATCTGCACCATCTTCTCCTCGTTGATGACGGTGCCGTCGAAGACGACGGGATGTGCCTTGCCGGTGAAATAGTCTTCCGGATTCTGCACCAGAGAGTTCGACTGCCGAAAGATGGATTGCAGCGTGGGGCAGAGCATGCGCTTTTCGATCAGCAGCTTCTGAGTGTCTTTCGGGAACGCGGCCGTGGTGGACAGCAGCGCCTGAACGAAGGGCTGATCGGTGAAGGAGGAGCCCTGGGAGATGAGCAGGCAGGGCGTGTTCAGCGGCAGAAGATCGCCATAACCGCCAATGCCGTTGGCGCCGGGATCGTGGTCCTGATGCTCGGGATAGACGAAGAGGTTGTTGTTGAGATACTGGAGGGCGAGGAACCGATTGCCGCCGGGATCCATCATGTAGAGGCGGGGGAGGCAACCCAGCTGGGTGGCGGCAGATGCCATGGAGCAGTTGCCAATGGTGGGCTGCTTCCGCAGTTCGGTGGCCGCCCCCGTGTTTTTTTCCTTGCCGTGGAAAACCTGAAGCTGCGGATACAACGCCGTGTTCAAGGGCGAGTGCTGACCGTCGCGGTTCTCGTAGGTGATCGCCGAGAGCCCCGCGGCATCGCCGTCGAGAAACCATTCGTTCAGCTTTTTGCCCACTTCATCGCCGCGCGTCGTGACGACCGCCACGCCCTGCGCCGCAACGGTGCCGCAACCCAACGCGAAAAACGCGAGGTGGCGCAGGACTGCCGAGGTCGAAAGTGGCACGCGGCAGTGTCAGGGCGGTGACGAACATTCGCAAAAAGAATGTTCTCCGCAGGGAGATTAGCGCGCGCCGCCTGCGGCAAGTGGGAAACGCAGCTTGATCTCGGTGCCTTCGTCAGCCGTGCCACGCACGAACAACTGACCGCGCATCTGCTCGGCGAAGACGGCGAGGATTTTCAGGCCCAGGCCGTTGCCTTCACCCGGATTGTAACCCTCGGGAAGGCCCACACCGTCATCGCTGATGACAAGTTCTCCGCTGGATTCGGCATAGTTCAGCGCGACCGAGATTTGTCCCTGGCGATCATGTGGAAAGGCGTGCTCGAAACAGTTGGAAAGCGCTTCGTTCAGGGTGAGCGCCAGCGGCATGAGCCACTCTGGCTGCACATGCGCCTCGGCAATTTCCAGTCTCACATGCACGCGGTGCGACGGGATTTCATAGCATTCCCGCAAGTGAGCGACGAGGTCGCGGACAAAATCATTGAAAGTGTCTCCCTTGCCCAGTGCAACCTGATAGAGGTGCTGATGCAGCGAAGCGATGGCGCGGACGCGATTCTGACCGCAGCGGAGTGCGTCGCGGGCATCCTGATCACTGACACCGTTGATCTGCAGGTTCAGCAGGCTGGAGATGATCTGGAGATGATTCTTGATGCGGTGGTGTGTCTCGGTGAGAAGCAGATTTTCACGCTCGAGATTGAAGACCGGCCACCGGTCACTGGACGGCGAGACAACCTGATAGGCCACGGAACGCTGTCGATTCGCGACGACGACCGGTTGTTCCTGGACGGATGCCTCAACTGTCGGGGCAGGAGAGCCGGGAACCTCGATCATCATTTCAAACCCGCCGTCTTCGGTCTGCCGCACACAGGTTTTCACGCTGCCGCGTTTGCCGTTGGCTCCGTAGAACGGACGCTCTACATACGTTTCTGGGCTGGCAGACTGGCGCAGTAGTTCGGCGAAGAAGCCCGTAGCGTCCGAAGGGCGGAAGAACAGGTGCAGGGGGCGACGGACGGCATCGTCAGCACCGACGTCAAACAGCCGTTCCGCCGCTTCGGACCAAGAGCGAACGCGACCATTGGCATCCACGTTGAGTAGCTTGGAACGAGCCGTCTCAGTGCGCACCGGAGCGGTTGACACTGCAGTCCGGGGCGCTTCCAAGGCCGGTTCATACATGGCCGGCTGTGAAGGTGCTTCTTCCTGTAAATAGTGAACCGTGCAGTGGACGTCACCCTGCGCGTCCAGAACGGCCGCGAGGTGCAGAATGACATTGGCAAAAGTGCCGTCGGCGCGTTTGACGCGGATTCCGAGAGCTTCGGATTGCTGTCCACCGTGCTTCAGCAGGCGCAGGGCGTCGCGCCGCGCCGTCGCGCTCTGCGGATCCAGCCAGGCATCGAGGGGAAAGCGGCGCAGCTCGGCCTTGGCCTGCCCCAGCAGCTCCTCGGCATGATGATTCACTTCAAAGATGACACCGGTCTTGTCGGTCAGAACGACTGCGACGGGGCTGCCCTGCAGTAGGACGCGCATCTTTGCCTCCATGCCGCGAAGCTGCTCTTCATGGCGGACGAACTCGGTGACGTCCTGAATGCTGACCAGCAGTCCGCCGTTGGGCAAACCAATCGGATGAAACTCCAACTCCTTCAGCAAGCCGTCGGAAGTGGCCAGCGACAGTGTGCGCGTGAGCTGGCGCCGCCAGATGCTCTCCCGCCAGACGGACACCACCTGCTCGCGATGCTCTTCGGTGGGGCAAGCTGCTGCCAACCATTCTTCGATGGTGCTGGTTCTCTCCAGCGGACGCCCGAGAAGACGGGCGAGATGTTCGTTTTGAAATAGGGGTGAGCCGCGCTCGTCGAGAACAAAGAGACCGCAGGGAATCGCTTCAAAGTAATGGCGCAGGCGAGTTTCACGAAGCGTGAAGGCTTGCTGGGCTTCGGTCAATGTGCGCAATTCCTGCCGCGCTCGGGACAGTTGGTCTTCGAGTCGCGCCACCGTGTCCGAATCCTCGACGGGAGGCGGTGCCGGAGTCGGCGTCGCTTGCACCGGCATCTGGAAAGACACCTGTGTCACGTTGGCCATGCCCGGGTCCGTGGGCAGTCCCATCAGCATGAAATGACGATTCGCCTCGTCGCTTCCCTTTGACCTCAGGGAGGAGATCACCCAGCGGGCGGGCATGTCGGCGTCCGCTTCCGTCCGTTCCGGCATGTCGAGAATGGGCGCACGGTCCGCCGTCGCGGCCGTTTCCAGAATGTCCACGACTTGCTGGCGCAGGGTTGTGCGGTCTCGGCCTTTGCCGAAAACTTCCCAAAAGGAGGAGCTGCCCTCGTGAATCCCTTTCTCCAAGGCTAGGCGGGCGGCTGCGGCGTTAGCGCGTTGAATGATTCCCGCACCGTCCAGTACGATCATTGGCACCGAACATTCGAAGGGTTCCGGCTGCCAGCGCGGAGCGGTGCCGTCGGCCCTCGTAGTCTCGGCGTCGTTCTCCGCCGTTTCAGAGTCGGCGTCCTGCAGGGGTCTGAACTTTTCGCAGGTCACCATCAGCCCGCCGACGGAGGCGTCGCGCTTTTTGCGCCAAGGCCGCACTTCCCATCGATAGACCATCGGCCGACCATCAGGTCCGCTCAGGGAATCATGCTCGCTGCGGACGATGTGCCCCTGAAGTGCACGTTCATACACCTGCCTCCAACCCGGATGCAATCCGGGAAAGATCTCATACTGGCTCTTGCCTACCAGCGGCTGCACCTGCTGCAATCCGAACTCGGTGATCCACTGCCGGTTAGCCAGCATGTAGCGCATTCCGCGATCAAACATCGCCATTGCAACTGGGGCATTCTCCACCAGCACTCCCAAAACGAGTTCCATATCCTCACCTTCATTGGTCTCGAAATCCTCAGCCTGCAAGGCTCCGTGAGGCCGCCTTTGACGGACCTCGGCACTCAGCTTGGCCAGAGGCGAGGTATGCGCCTTGGGCTGAATGACATTTTGCAGAACCGAGGAGGACATGAATGAATTGATTGGGATTTTTTAAAAATTAAGTCCTCTCAAGTTCTCGACAAGGCGAAAGTGTGAAAATCTGCGACTCATATCAGCAACAAACGTCCCGAATCGCAAGCATGTTCAAAAGGAAGGCCTATTCTCGGTGATAAGGCTCGCCACGCAGGATGCTGTAGGCGCGATAGATCTGCTCTGCTATGACAACCAGAGCCATGTCGTGTTGCAAAGTGAAAGAAGACAACGACCACGTTTCCTCAGCCCACTCACGCAGGGTATCCGAGTGTCCGTTCGCACCCCCGATGACCACACAGACCTTCTTTCGACCTCCGATTTCCTGCCTTTCCACCCAGCGGGCCAGTTCCAGGCTGCGTAGTGACTTGCCACGTTCGTCCAAGAGCACGGTGTAAGCACCGATGCAGGCAGACTGAATGTTTTGTTCGACTTGTGGCAGGGGGCCTTCCTTGATGATCGTGTGCTCGATGCGCGTATTCCTCTCCAAGCGCTTGAGGTACTGGTCCAGCGCGTCTTTGACCCACGGTTGACCCGGTTTGCCAACGGTGATGATTCGCCAATGCATGGGCTTTGAATGGCAGCTTTCTGAGCAAAAGGCAATGTCGTCTGAATTGTAAAAACTATGGAAAAGATGCCTGATTCGGAGGGCCTGACCATCCTCGTTGTTGCATAATTTAAAAAGATCGTTAAAATGAGAAGCCAGAGCCAAAAATAAAAACGTCTCCCCTCAATATGATCTCAGCACGTCATCCAATGGTACGTCTCTCCACCGCCGGCTTCATGCTGAGCATGCTTGCCTCATGCGCCATGCCTCCCCGCGAAGCTTGGAACGAGATTCAAAGTCGCGGGTTGCTCACCTATTATATGGGAGCTGGTCATTCTGCTCCGCTCGGTGCTTCGAATAACACTCAGAAGATCGCCAGCACCACAACGCCCGCGCCTACTACGACTCCGACATCAACCAACGTCGTTGTTGGTCCAGAACGGCCAAACACACCGCCGCCATCCATGCTAAATGCAGCGAAGATGCCGGTCGCCCAAGTCGTCCCGGATCTCCCTGGCTATGTTCGTACCCCCTTCACCAATCCTCCGCGTCTGGTTGACGTGCGCGGCATGTCCGCCGGTTCCAAAGTGGTCTGCCCTTACACCCAGCGCCCCTTTCTGGTTCCAGGTGGCGTTCGCAGCACCGCCAGCAACACGGCCTCCGCTGCCAGCAAGCCCAAGAAGGAAGTCACCCCCGAACGCCCACGCACTACCCCCGCGTCCCCCAACACGAGCGTGGCAGCTAATAACGTGACACCAAAGACCAGCACTCCGCCTGCGCCCACGACAAGTGCTCCGGTCGTCGAACTTCCCTACGGCAGCGCGATTGCCGGTCGCCCCGGCTTCGTGAACAGCCCCTACGCTGCGAAGCATCAGTTGGTGGACGTCACCGGTCTTCCTGTCGGCATGGAAGTCAAATGCCCCTATACCGGCAAGCTCTTCCGCGTGCCCCCTCAGTAGCTCATCGAAGCAAAGATTCGCCGCTGATATCTTCTACCTCGCCCCGTGTGGATTCTCCGCACGGGGCGATTTGTTTCTTATGGCAAGCTGACCCTCGGGAAGCGGTTCTATCGTCTTATCGGTCTACTTCCCCGCCTTCTCCTTGCGCTTTGGCTGGCCATCGGCCTTGAGGTGCGGAGCGAGCATGGCGCGGAATTTTTCGAGCGTGGCGCTTTGATCTGGGTCTTTGGCGAGATTGGTGAACTGGCCGGGATCCTTCTCCATGTCGTAAAGCTCTTCCGATTGATCGGTATAGCGCATGTAGGCCCAGCGATCCGAGCGGAGTGAGTGCTGCGCACCGTCGTAAGAGAGCGCGGCCTCATGTACCGTTGCCGCTGGATCGTGGAGGACTGGGACGAGGCTTTTCCCCTGCACGCTTTGCGGAATCGGCGCATCTGTGAGCTCGCAAACCGTGGGAAACATGTCCACGAGCTGCACGATCGACCGGCTGCGGCCAGGATTGACATCGGGTGCCACGATAATCAGCGGCACGTGGGTGACGCGCTCATGCAGGTTCGACTTCTGCCAGAAAGTGTGGTCGCCAAGGTGGTAGCCGTGGTCGCTGGTGAAGATGATGGCTGTGCTGTCAGCCAGCCCCAACGCATCCAGCTCATCCAGAATGCGTCCAAGCTGTGTGTCCATGAAACTGACCGCCGCATAGTAGCCGGACCACATGCGCTGCTGGTTCTCCGGATATTGGGCGAGGCCGTTCTTCTTTGAATTCGAGCCGGAGATGCCAAGTGGGGGAATGTCATCGAGATCATTTTCCGGCACCTCCGGAACTTTGATCTTCGCATGCGGATAGCGGTCGAAGTAGGGCTGCGGTGCGACCATCGGATAATGCGGACGCACAAAACCGGCAGCCAGCAGAAAAGGCTTCCCCGCGTTTTTGAATTCGCGCAACAGCTCCACGGATTTCGCCGCGGTCTTTGCGTCCGGCTGGTCGGAACCGTCGCCCTCGTAACGAACCGTGACAAACGGACGATGTGGATCCTTGGTGGACTGTCGGCCTTCGAGTTCCGTGGTGAAAACGTTCAGGTTTAGGCAGGCATAATTGCCCGGCGTGTGTGCCTCGTTGCCTTGCGAGTTGAAACGTTGTGTCCAGCACGCCGGAACGTCTTCGCCATCGGTTCCTGCGATGATGTCGCCAGGCACGCGCATGTGGAAAATCTTTCCCACACGGGCTGTCGTGCGTCCTTGCGCAATCAAGTGCTCGCCCAGGGTGATGTCACTGCCGCCATGGTAACGCCCGCGCATGAAGGACGCCCGTGACGGCCCGCACACCGTTCCCTGGCAATAGGCGCGCTCAAAAACCATGCCACGCGCGGCGAGTCGGTCGACGTTCGGCGTCTGGCACATCGTGTCACCGTAACAGCCAAGCACATTGGCGCGCAGGTCATCCGAGACGATGAGGAGGACGTTTTTGACCGGCCCGGCGAAGACCGGCGCACTCAGAAACACAATGGACAGGATGGCACAACGAAGCATGCGCTGGGAACGTGTGGCGCGCTTGATTCTTCACCGGATTGTCCGCATCACTTCGCCTGGTCGGGATGCGCCTTCGCCCAGTCGAGGTATTCCTGCACGGTGTAAAAGGTGCCGTGCTTGTAGAGGCGGCCGCCTTCTTCGACAAGCTCAGGGGAATTGAAGCTCCAGGAGTCGCCGTTCTTCTTCATCAGCGCGGCGAGCTGCGCGTCGAGTTTCTCGCGCAACTCCCTCGCCGCAGGATCCGCGGCGAGGTCTTTCATCTGATGCGGATCTGCCTTGTCATCGAACAGCACCCAGGGCTCGTTTTCATAACGCGCATACGTGTAGTCCCTCGTGATGATGCCGCGCCACGGCGTGGTGATGCCATCGGGATGGAAGGGCACAAAGATCTGCAGCAGCACGGCTTCGGGTCCGTCCGTCGTCTGGCCGAGCGCCACGCGGGAGAGATCCGCGCCCTGCATGTCCTTCGGCACGGATTGTCCGGCCAGCGCGAGCAGCGTGGGTGCCATGTCGATGTGGCTGAAGAGCGTGTCCACGACCTGGTCCTTCGGCACGCGGGCGGGCCAGCGCAGGATGCCCGGCACGCGCGCGGATTCGTCGTGCGGCTTGCGCTTGCGGCGCATGCCGTGGTCGCCCAGCATGTCGCCGTGATCGGAGGTGAACAGGATGATCGTGTTCTCGTCCGCGTTGGTTTCCTTCAGCGTGGCAAGCAGGCGGCCCACTTGATCGTCGATCGCCGTGATCGCGGCATAGTAGGCGGCGATTTCCTCTTTGCCGCCGACAGGCACGAAGCGGTTCGCCAACGGCCCGCGACGCAATCCACCCTTCGGTGTCGGCCGAGACTCGCTGCCCACCTGCCAGCTCGCATTGGGCGTGAGCTTCTCCGCATCATAGAGCTTCATGTAGTTGTCCGGCGCGCCATACGGATCGTGCGGCGGTCCCATCTGCACGGTGAGGAAGAAGGGCTTGTCCTTCGGCTGCGATTTGAGGAACTCGACCGCGAAGTCGCATGAAGCCTCGGGCTCGAACTTGTTCACCACAATGCGCTCCGGCGTGTCGCGGAAGTAATCGGGCTCGAAGTGCTTGTGATGGCACTCGTAGGCCGCCCAGAACTCGAATCCCTGGCGACGCGGCCCCGGCGGCACGAACCCCGGATCACGCGGGCCGCCGTCGAGATGCCACTTGCCGATGAAACCGGTGCGGTAGCCCGCGTCACGCAGCATCTCGGCGATGGTGACACGTTCCTCGCGCAAACGCAGATCGTTCGCGACCATGCCATTCACGTGCGGATAAGTGCCTGTCATGAGAATGGAACGCGCCGGGCAGCACACGGGAACGTTCGAGTAGGTGCGTTTGAAACGGATGCCCTCGGCGGCCATGCGATCGATGTTCGGCGTCTTCACCTCCGCATTGCCATCACAGCCCATCGCGCTCGCGCGCATTTGATCAGGCAGGATTAGGAGGATGTTGGGCCGCTCCGCGGCCAATGACGAATGAAGAATTCCGAATAACGAAACGAGGAGAAGGAGGCGCATAGGATGACTCAATTGAGATGCTCGTCATGCAACTGGCGCAGACGGGCGAGGATGTCGGGATGTTGGTCGGCGAGGTTGGTTTTTTCGCCGGGATCAGAGGCGATGTTGAACAGCAGGTTTTCGAGCTTGGTGGACTTGCCGTCGGAGCTGCTGGTGTCGCGGGAGCGGCCGATGAGCTTCCAGTCGCCATCGCGCACGGCCCAGTCGGCATTTGCTCCGTTGCCGATCTGCCAGTGCAGCGCGTGATCTTGATGCGGCGATGGTGCCTTTGCATCGCGAATGACCGTGGTGAGGCTGCGGCCGTCGAGATGAGTCTGCGGCGGTTTCACGCCGGTCAATTCGGCCAATGTGGGCAGCCAGTCACAAGCGTGGGCGGTTTGATCACGTGACTCGTTTTGCGGGAGCGACTTCGGCCACGAGATGATCGCGGGAAGGCGGATGCCCCCTTCGAGGAGGCTGAACTTTGCCCCGCGATATGGACCTGCGCTGCCACCACCGAAATGAGCGCGCTCCTCGGTGGAGTGGCCGTTGTCGCTCTGGAAGACGATGATGGTGTTTTCGCGAAGTCCGAGCGCGTCGAGCTTTGCAAACAACATCCCAAGCCGCTCATCCTGCGCAGCGACGAAGGCGGCGTAGAGTTTGCGCGGATACGGCATGTCCTTGAAGTGCTCGAGCCACTTTGCATCTCCCTGATAGGGGTAGTGCGGCGTGTTCATGGCGTAGTAGATGAAGAAGGGCTTCTCGTGGTTCTTCATCATGAATTGCACGGCCTCCTGCACCATGAGATCGGGGAAGAACGTGCCGTCGTGGAAGACCTCGACGCCGTTGCGCCAAAGATCATGAATGTTCGGCCCGCTCCAGTAGAAGAAGTGCGAGTAGTTGTCGATGCAGCCGCCCATGTGTCCGAAGCTGTGGTCGAATCCCTGCGCCTGCGGCGAAGTCTCCGGCGTGTAGCCGATGTGCCATTTGCCGACATGGGCAGTCGCATAACCGGAAGCCTTGAACATCTCCGCCATCGTCACTTCCTCGGGCGGAAGCGCGGCCTTGCCGCCCTTTTGAGAAGAGCAGTTACTAGGCACACCCGCGCGCACCGGCCAGCGACCGGTCAAAGCGCCCGCACGCGATGGCGAGCATACAGGCGCAGCCGAATAGAACTGCGTAAAACGCACACCACGCGCTGCGAGCGCATCCGTATTGGGCGTGTGCAGATCCTTTGCCCCATAGCAACCCGCATCCACACTGCCCTGATCATCAGCCATGATGAAGATGACATTCGGCGGAGCGGCGGAGAGCAGCGGACAGAACGCGAAGAGAATAAGCAGGGCAGAAAAGCGCATGATCATCAGAGGTAGATTCATTCCTTCACCGGCGGCAGCGAGCTGACCATCTTCGCGTCGGTGCGTTTGAGTTCGGCGATGGCGGCGGCGCGGAGTTTTTGGAGCAACTCGGCGTTTTCAGGTCGTGAGGCGATGTTGGTGAGCTCGTCGGGATCAGATTGCAGGTCGTAGAGTTCCTCGGGTTCGTTCGCTTCGAGCGTGCGGATGTATTTGTGATGGCCGCTGGTGAGCATCACATACCACGGGATGCCGGTTTTGTGATGATTGCCGGGTGGCGCGGGCACCACATCACAATCGGCGCCGAATTTGTCGGCGGTGAAGGGCATGATTGTCGTGTGCGGCCAGGTGGCGTTCGGATTTTTCAAAATCGGCGTGAGATCGTGGCCGTGCATCTTCCACGGAAGATCCAGACCGGCGAAGCTGAAGAACGTGGGCGGCAGATCGGCGCCGCCGACGGGTGTGCGGCAGACCTGGCCTTCGGGCAGTGTGCCGGGCATGGAAATGATGAGCGGCGAGCGGATGTTCGCATCGTAGGGCGCGAGCTTGGCACGGAAGCCGTGCTGCCCCCAGGCGTAACCTTGATCGGCGGTGAGAACGACGAGCGTGTTCTGAAGCTGACCGGACTCTTCGAGCGCCGCAAGCACCTGACCGATGCCTTCATCCAGGGCGCGCACGGCCTGATGATATTGACGCGACCACGTCGAGAGCGTGCGACCACGATCGCGCTCAAACTCATCGCCGACTTCACTGCCGATCGCCTTGTCGCTGAGCACCGGTTCGCCTGTCGGTCCTTTTTCCCACGCGGCGATCTTCTGCATGTAACCGGGCTTGCCGGGACGCGGCGGATAAATGTCCGCGGGCGTGGCGACCGTCACGCCGGGGTAGTCGTTGAGATGACGTTCCGCCGGTTGATACGGAGCATGCACGCCGCCGTAGCAGAGCCAGAGATACCAGGGCTTCGAGGTGTCGCGTTTTTCGCCTTTGATGTAATCGATGGCCCAGCGCGTGTAGTTGTCGGTGGAGTAGCCCTTCACCACGTGGGGCTCGCCGCCGTCGATGGAAAGCAGCTGGTCGTAGTAGTAGTTCGGCGCGTTTGCGGGATGCTTCGGACGATTCCACACGATCTGATGATCCCAGTCGCGACCGAAGCCCGCGTCCGTGCCGGAGTGCCATTTGCCGATCTGCGCGGTGTGGTAGCCGTTTTTGCGGAAGACCGCCGGCCAGAACGGGCACTGCACGGGATCATACTCGCTGCCTGGATACGGGCCTTCCATGCGCATCGTCTTCGCGCCGTATTGATGATGGCCGGTGAGCATCGTCACGCGTGAAGGCATGCACCACGTGCCGATGTAGGCATGTGTGAAGCGCACTCCGCGGGACGCCAGCTTGTCCATGTTCGGCGTGCGCGCCCACGACTCCGCTCCTTCGTAGCATGACACCGTGCGATACGAATGATCGTCCGTGTAGATGAACAGGATGTTCGGCTTCGCGGCACCATCCTTCGCCGAGGCTACGGAGGGCAGGGAGAGCGAGGTGCCGAGGACGGAGAGCAGGAGCAGAGCGAGGCGTATCATGATCAAGGTCGGTGAAACAACGTAACGAGCAGGCAGCGCCGCGATTTCAGCCAAGTCGCGGCGAATGGTTCTCCAGCGCGAAGCGCGCCTTCCAGCTTTCGGGAATGGGAAGCCGCAGGCCGTAAAGATAGCGAATGAGCTGGCCCTGATGCGCCGCTTCGTGCTCGAGGAGATCGACGACCAGCCGGTGCTGCACATCGGTGAACGCATCCATGCCGCTGAGTTCCGTGAGCACGCCTTCCGCCGAACGGCGCAGCGCCTCGGCGACCGCGGTCTTTTGCGTGGTGACATCCAGCGAGCAGGTGAAGCCCGCCCATTGCCCGGCCTTGATCGCCTGCGCGTAGCTTTCCCTGGCGCCCACGACACACCACAATTGCAGCCCGACCGCGTTCGACGGCAGGCCGGGCAGCTTCGAACTCAACGCGTCCGCATCGATGCACTCGACGAGATCGCGAAAGAGTCCGAAGGACCGTTCGATCCGCTCCTGGATGACGAGTGGAAGAGACATCGTGCCGTTGATCGATTCACTTCTTCGGCTTGGCGTGCCAGATCGAGACGTTCTTGAACTGGGCGCCCTGGCCTTTGTTGACGAGCGCGACGATGCCCTTGGCGTCCTTGTAGCGTTCGTGATGCGCCTCGACGACATGGCCATCCACGGTGGCACGATAGTGGTCGCCAATGATGTCGATCGTGATCGTGTGCCAAGCCTCAGGATCGATGGGTGTTTTAAGTTCGGCGAGCTTCTCCGACTTCGTCGTTTTCGAGATGCCCGACATGCGCGTCACCCAGATGGCATCCTTGCTGATGAAGGTGCGGCCGAGGTGGTTGTTCGGCGGCACCGTGTCGCGACACGCGAAGGCGATCTGCGTCGCCGTGCCGAGCCGGAACTGTGCTGTGAGAATCATGTCCGTGGCCTCCATTCGGTAGGTGCATGAGGAAGGATGATTGTTCTCGGCGAGTTCATCGCCATGCAGTGCTCCGTCCTTCACACTCCACTCGCCGATGCCCGCCTGCCAGCCGTTGATCTGGCCCTTGCGCGTTGGTGGTGTCGGCTGGTCGAATGCTGTGGAGACAATCAAAGTCTCCGCCGTGCCGATGGGTTTTTTTTGTGGCTTTTCTGCAAAAGCGGAAAATGCGAGGCTGAGAAAGAGAAGGGCGGTGGTTGGTTTCATAAGGTCAAAATCACGGATTCAAATCGTTTGCGCGCACTTCCTTGAGCTTCGCGGCGAGACGCTCCTTCCATTCGGCCACCACCGGCGCGTGTTCGGGTGAGGTGGCGAGGTTGGTGTACTGCATCGGGTCCTTGTGCATATCGAAGAGCTCGATGCCGCCTTTCGCGTCCTCACCGTATTGAATGTAAACCCAGCGGTCGTCACGAAGCATGAGGCCTTTGCTCGTGCCGGCCACGCTGAAGGCAAAATCGTGCACTTTGGTCTTCGGGTCGTCGAGAATCGGGCTGATGTCCTTGCCCTGCAGCCGTGCGGGCACTTCGAGGCCGCAGAGTTTCGCGGTGGTGGGATACAGATCGAGCAGTTCGACGAACGAGTCGCTCACGCCGGGTTTCTTGCCGGGCACGCTGATGATGAGCGGCACGCGTGCGCTTTCGTCATGCAGGCTGATCTTGGCCCAGAAATCGTGCTCGCCGAGATGATAGCCATGGTCGCTGGTGAAAATGACGATCGTATTGTCCGCCTCGCCGGATTTCTCCAGCGCATCGAACACCTTGCCGACCTGCGCGTCCATGAAACTCACCGCTGCATAATAACCGGCGACGGCCTTCTTCTGCTTCGGCACGTCCATCTTCATGTTCACGCTCGTCTTGTAGTTGATGCCGGGCTTCGGGATGTCATCCCAGTCGCCACGCACCTTATCCGGCAGCGCCATCGAGTCCGCCGGATACGCGTGATACTTCGCAGGCGATACGAACGGCACATGCGGCCGCACAAATCCGACCGCGAGGAAGAACGGCTCCTTCGCATGCTGCTCGATCAGTTCGCGCGCCTTTGCAGCGGTCTTGCCATCGGACTGCACCATGTCATCGCCATCGGCCGCCACGACGACGAAGGTGTTGCCACCGACCACGGGCTTCTTGCCGTCGGGATTGCCTTCCAGCGTCTCGCCGACGCCGGGCGATTTCCATTCTGGGCCGGGACTGTTGAAGCGCTCCGTCCACGACGCGGGATCATCCGCGCCATCGCTGCCTTCCTCGATGCCGCCCGGCACGCCCATGTGGAAGATCTTGCTCACACGCGCGGAGTAGTAACCCGCGTTTCTAAAATGCTGCGCCCACGTCGCACGATCGCCGATCGCGGCACGCGGGCTGATGTAACCCTGCACGCCTGTCGCATGCGGATAGTAGCCGGACATGAAGGACGCACGCGACGGCCCGCAATAAGTTCCCTGGCAATACGCCCGTGTGAAACGCATGCCACGCGCGGCGAGGCGGTCGATGTTTGGCGTCTGGCAGACCTTGTTGCCGTAACAGCTCAATGCGGTCGAGGTAAGGTCGTCCGCGATGATGAAGAGGACATTCGGCTTCGCCGACAACGACGAGGCCATGATGAGGGATAAGAAGGCGATGATATGACGCATGATGACAAGAGTTGGCCGTGCAGATCAAAAAACGTCGCTTATGATCTCCATGTCTCAAAACAACGCCCGCACTGCCGGCTTTGTTACTTTGCCCATCGCGTTGCGCGGCAGCTCGCTCACGACTTGAAGGCGCTGCGGGATTTTATAGACGGAGAGACGGCCTTTGCACCACTCGCGCAACGCGGCGAGCTCCAGTGTGCCGCTTTTCAAAACGACCGCCGCTGAGACGGCCTCGCCCCACGTGTCATCCGGCAATTCGATCACCGCGCACTCGGCAATGAGCGGATGCTCGAGCAACGCGGCCTCAATCTCGAGGGCGCTGAGTTTGTAGCCGCCACTTTTGATGATATCGACGCTCAGGCGGCCCATGATCCGGTAGTAGCCGCGCTCCAGCACCGCCATGTCGCCCGTGCGGAACCAGCCGTCCTCAAACGTTTCCGCCGTGGCCTCCGGACGGTTCCAGTAGGCCTGAAACACCGTCGGGCCGCGCACTTGAATCTCTCCCGGCTCATCCTCGGCGGTTATGACGGGGCCATTCTCGGCCTTCAATCGCACTTCCACACCCGGCAGCGGCGCGCCGACCGATCCAGGACGCCGTTCACCGCGATATAAATTCGAGATCGCCATACCGATCTCCGTCATGCCGTAGCGTTCGAGCAGTTCCTGGCCTGTGAGCGCCGTCCATTGCTGATGCACGCTCGCTGGCAGAGCCGCGCTGCCGCTCACCATGAGCCGCATCTTCTTAAATCCAGCCACGATGGCCGCGCGATCCGCCTCGCTCGCGGCTTCGAGCGCCTGGATGAGCTTCACATAGATCGTCGGCACGGCCATGAAGAGCGTGTAGGCATCGTCGCGCACGCGGTCGAGGATCGCGTTCATTTCAAATCGTGCGAACGGCTCCACCAATGCGCCGTTCCATAGTGCGCAGCCGGTGATGTTGATGATGCCGTGAATGTGATGCAGCGGCAGGAACATCGGGATGCGGTCGTCCGCGCTCCACTCCCACGCCTGCACGAGGCTCTCGATCTGCGCCTGGATGTTCGCGTGCGTCGTCACGACCCCCTTCGGCTTGCTCGTGGTTCCGCTCGTGTAGAGGATCATCGCGCGGCGGTTCGCGTCGATATCGGGTAAGGGCTTCGATTCGCCTTGGATTTCATCTACGACCGTCAAACGCACTTCTAGCCTCGCGCACAGCGGTGCGATCTTCACCGCATTCGCCGCATCAGCGATCACCACGCTTACCTGCGAATCCGTCAACGCGTATTCCCACTCCGGTTCCGTCGCGGAGAGGCAGATCGGCAGCTTGATGCCGCCCGCACGCCAGATCGCCCATTGCGAGGCGGTATATTCAAACCCCGGCGTCACCAGTAAGGCCACGCGGGCTTCCTTCAAATCGTCCGTATCTCCCAGCAACTCTGCCGCGATCACAGCCGAACGATCAAGCAGTTGTTGATACGTGTGCGAGGCCTCCTGCGTGCGAAACGCGGTGCGATCAGCAAACAAACAGGCTCGGGTGATGAAGGGGAGGTCGGACATGATCGGCTGGAGTGGTTAGCATCTCATCCCCGGCTCGTCGAGCGCATCCAAAGCTTGCAACCTGATCCCCGCCACACCAACTTGATCGCATGCAAAGCGCGCGCAGCACAGCAAGCGATCCGTGGGGAGAAACGCTCCGGCGTCTCGGGCCTGCTGGCAAACTGCGGGCAGCGCAGCGTCTTTATTTCACAGCCCGGCGCATCAAGGAAGCCGCGATTCGCTTCAAGCAGCCCGCTTGGAGTGATGCGGAGGTGAAGCAGTCACTCAACGAAGCTTTCTGGCATGCCCGAGACTGATCTCGTTCTGCTCTTCACCCGTCCGTTGGACCTGGCCGGGTTGAGATACTTCATCACCGGCAGCATCGCTGGTATGGTCTATGGCGAGCCGAGGCTCACCATGGATGTGGACATGGTTGTGGTGCTGCCCCAGTCGGACATCCGGAAACTCGTCGAGTCCTTCAATCAAGATGAGTTCTACTGCCCTCCGCGGGAAGTGATTTCCGAAGAGCTTTCCCGACCTGAGAAAGGCCATTTCAATCTCATCCACCATGACACCGGCTTCAAAGCGGATGTCTATCTCGCAGGCAACGACCCTCTCCATGAATGGGCCTTTTCACTTCGAAGAGAGATCAAACTTGGCGAAAATTCGATTTGGATCGCCCCTCCAGAATATGTCATCGTCAGGAAGCTCCAATACTACCAAGAGGGGCGCTCCGAGAAACATTTTCGCGATATTCATGCCATGATCGAGCGGTCTGCCGATGAGATTGATGAACCATTGCTCATGCGCAAGATCGCCGAATTGAATCTAGCCGACGTATGGAGCTCCTTTGATGCCTGGAGATCTTGGTAAGCTTACCCGCATGCCGCTCGGACCACCATGAATACCACACTCGGCCCCAGCAGGCAGCCGAGGCCGGTGTAGAAGGTAGCGGTCATCGCGCCGTAGGGAACGAGTTTGGGGTCCGTGGCGGCGAGGCCAGCCATGACGCCGCTGTTCGTTCCCATCATGCCGCCGAAGATCGTTGCAGCGCGCGGATTGTTCAGACCGATGGCTTTTGCGAGGAAAGGCGTGGCGATCACCACCGCGATGGCTTTCACCAGCCCGGTTGCGATGCTCAATGCAATGACTTCGCTGCTCGCCCCAATCGCTGTGCCAGTCACCGGACCGACGATGTAAGTCGCCGCGCCTGCGCCGATGGTCGTGATGCTCACCGCATCCCGATAACCAAAGGCAAACGCCACTACTCCACCGGCGAAGAAGGACACGAACAAGCCGACAAACAAAGATACCACGCCGATGACGCCGCCTTTGAGGAACTCCTCCATGCGCACACCAAATGCCGTCGCCACGATGGCGAGGTCACGGAGCATCGCGCCGCCCATCAGTCCGACGCCGGAGAGCATCGGGACATCCGCCACGCCTTTTTTGCCGCCCGCCAGCAGTGCCATGAGCAAACCGATCATGATCGCGATGGCGCTGCCGTGCAGTCGGCCACGCGTGAGCTTCTCGCTCGCCCAATACGATAAGAGCATCGTCACGCCGATGAGTGCGAATGCCGTCAGCAGCCCGTTTTTCGCCAAAACACCCTCCAGCGTGCTCACGGCGTGTTTTCCTCCTTCGGGCCTGTTTTCGCCAAAACGCCGACGAGCACAAAACTGAGGGTCACGGCACACAAGCCGGCCACGATGGCCATCACGCCGCCCGAAATCGCGCCGAGCACATTCTGGCTCGCCGCCATCGCCACAACGATGGGCACATACATCTGACCCCAGAACGTGATGCCGCTCTCCGTCGGTGCTTTCATCAGCCCGCGACGCTGCAACGCATCACATCCGAGGATCAGCAGGATCATCGCAATGCCCACGCCGCCGATGTCCGCATTCACCCCCAGCGTCGCGCCAATCATCCGCCCCACCGTGAGTCCGGTGAGCAGGCAGAGGGAGAGCAAGGCGGTGCCGTAGATGGGCATATGTCATCCTTTGCCAGTTTCGCCCGCGGTTGTCTCCATAAACTTCACCACCAGCGGCATCGCAGGCTCGGGTGCCCCGCCGTGGTCGATGCCGACGAGTTCATCCTGCGCCGGAAAGAGAGCTAGACCAAGCTTCCCGGTGAAAAGGGTTTAATCACCCATGACACCGAGTTCCGCGACGGTGCCGAGTTCGCCGTCGTCGCGCTGCTCGGAAAGGATGCGCAGCATTATGTAGCGACCGTTGGTGGGCGGGCATTCGACGGTTTGCGGCGTTTTGATTTTCTTGAGCGATGTTTTGACCGCAGGTGGGCCGAAAGAATCGGGTCTGTCGCTGACAGCGAACTCCACGTCTTTCGCGGCACCGTTCCAGCCGGCATCTTGACGACCGATATAGACGAATCCGCGAACTTTGTGTGATGCACCGAGGTCGATGACGAGTTCGTGCGGTGGTTTGGCGATGCCGTCGCTGAATTTCGAGTGCCAGATCGTTTCGGAATCGCCGTCGATGGCATTGGTGGCGAATTTCTTGTTCGTCGTGTTCTCGCTACTCACGCGGACGATTTTCCAATCCTTGTTCGAAAGCATGCCTTTGGTCGGCATGACGGCGGCGGATTTCGCGCTCCTCTTTTTCACACCACCGGGTGTACCTTCGAGCGTGGTGTCATCCTGCTTGCCGTATTTCGCGCGGCGATCGCGCTCGTGGCGGTCGGTGCGGCTGAAGGTGCCTTCGCGCGCGGGTTCGTGCGCCTTTTCGGCGAGGGCGGTGAGTTTGGCGAGCACGTCGGGCTTCGCAGCGGCGAGATCCTTTGATTCACTGGGATCGGTGGCGAGGTCGTAGAGTTCCCACGCGGCATTCGGCTTGGTGCGGACGGCACGCCACGTTCCCTGGCGGATCGCGGTCCAGTTGCCGATCTCCCAGTAGAGATGGTCATGCTGCTTCTGCGCGTCATTTTTTCCCAGCAGCGTCGGCAGGATGGAAATGCCGTCGATGTCAGCAGGCGCGGTGGCGCCGGTGACTTCGGCAACCGTGGGCAGGATGTCGGGAAAGTAGCCGAGGTGGTCGGTGACGCTGCCGGGCGCGATCTTGCCGGGCCAGCGGGCGATGAAGGGGATGCGCAGGCCGCCTTCGTAGAGCGTGCCCTTGGTGCCGCGATACTCGACGCCGGTTTCAGGGTTTTTGTTCGCGAGATGGATGCCGCGCGGGTGCTCCGTTGATTTGAAGTAGTCGTTGCCGCCGTTGTCGCCACTGAAGAAGACGAGCGTGTTGTCATCGAGGCCGAGTTCCTTGAGCAGCGCGATCATTTCGCCGACTTGGCGGTCGATCATCGTGACCATCGCGGCGTAGCGGCGCGCGTCTTCCGGCCAGTCCTTGTCTTTGTAGAGCGCCCAGGCGGGATCGCTGTCCGGGATGTCGAAAATGCCGTGTGGCGGCGTGTAGGGCAGGTAGGCGAAGAAGGGTTTCTTAGCGTTGTCGCGGATGAACTTCATCGCGGCGTCATGGATGACATAGTGTGAGTAGGTTTCACCGTCGCTGCCACCCTTGTTGCCTTTGAGCGGCACTTCCTCGCTGTTTTGAATCAAATAGGGCGGGTAGTAGGTGTGGGCGTGGACTTGGTCGTAGTAGCCGAGGAAAATGTCGAAGCCGAGCTTCTCCGGCACGCCGGTGGAATCGCGTCCGCCGTTGCCCCATTTGCCAAATCCGCCCGTCGCATAGCCGAGCGGTTTTAAAATGGAGGCGATGGTCTGTTCGTCTGCGCGCATTGGCGTGCCGCCGCCGTTCGACCGTACGCTGGTGTGGCCGCTGTGCTTGCCGGTGAGAAAGCAGCAGCGTGTTGGCGCGCATACGGACGAGCCTGCGAAGAGATTGTTGAAGCGCATACCCTCGGCGGCCATGCGGTCGAGGTTCGGCGTCTGGATGTTTTTTCCACCCATGAACGCCGGCTCGTAATAGCCGAGCTCGTCCGCCATGAGGTAGATGACGTTCGGCTTTGCCGACAATGACGAAGCAGCAACGGCGAATGAAGAGAATAGAGTGAGGAGGTACTTCATGGCTTTTTGAGAGTGGGTTCGCCCTTGATCCAACCCAACGCAGTGAGGAACTTGTCGGTTTCGAGAAGCGTGTCGTAGTAGAACTCCATCGTGCCGCCTTTGCCGGGATTGAAAAAGCCATGACCCTGGCCTTCATAAAACTTCGCCTCGCAGCGCACGCCGGCCTTTTCCATGTTCGTCTTGAAGCGCTCGACGATGGCCACGGGGATTAGCTTGTCCTGCGTTCCGAGGAAGATGATGGCGGGCGGATCGTCGGCCGTGATGTTGTGCGCGGGCGAGTATTCCTGATAATGCTCCTTCACCCGTGCGTGGCCCCAGCCCTGGTCGGGGCCGTTGTCGAACACGGGATTGAATAACGCGAGCGCGTTGGCTTTCGGCGAGACCTTCAAATCATCCGCAGGATCATCGAGTCCCTCGACCATGCTGACGAACGCCGCGAGATGGCCGCCCGCGCTGCCGCCACCCGCTCCAATGCGATTGGGATTGATGCCCAGCTCGCCCGCATGCGAGCGCACCCAGCGCATGGCCGACTTCGCGTCGTGCACGCAGTCGATGGGCGGGCCGGAGTCGCCTTTCTTGATCAAACGATACTCGACCTGAATGCACACCATGCCGCGCGTGGCGAGATACTCACTGTGCTGCGTGAACTGCGTCGGCCCACCGCTCGTCCAGCCACCGCCGTGGAAGAACACCATCGCAGGACGCTGATCATAGGCTTTCCAATCAGGCGGGTTGACGATGGTGAGCTTCAATTCACGATCCGCGACCTTCTTGTAGATGCGTGTGATCGGTTCGGCGGCGGAAAGCAGCGGACACAATGCAAAAAGGGCGAACAGACACTTCATGGTTGGAAGAAAATTGCTAACGATGCCACGCAGCGAATTCCAGCAGAAGAATCATCCGCCGCTCAGCTGTGACGAACGCGGGGTGGGCAGGGAAAGTCCAAATTCGCCGACACTTGCCACAAGGCTTGAACAAAGATTGGAAAAGCCCCACAAATACATTTCGTAAAACCCACGTCCGTCATGAAAGCAAAACTCCTCACCTGCGCCGCGCTTACCAGCGCACTCGCTTCTGGTCTGGCAGGCACTCCTGCCGCGCTGAAAGTCGTCGAATCCCACAGGCGCATGGATCCGACGGGTGCGGGCAGTTTTCATCGCACCGGACTCCTTCGGGAAATGCAGAACACGCGGCGGAACGCCGAAAAGGCGGGCGCGAAAAAAACGGCGAAGAGCAAAAGCTGAATTGCGCTTTTCAGGCGCTGAGCTTTTCTGGCGACCTATGACGCGCCTTCGCCTGCTCTTCCTCATTGTGACCGTGCTTGGCACGGGTATCGCCTCCGCCCAAGTGCCTCCGCGCCTGTCCGTGATCGAGTCCTACAGACGACAGGATGCGACGGGGCAGGGGACCTTCCATCGCCGTGGGATGCTCCGGGAGATGGAAAACACGCTCGCCGATCAGGCGGGGTTGACGCAGGGGCCGTCGGAGGTTGAGCGGGCGACTTGGACGCAGTCGATCGGAGAGATCCTTTCCATGCAGTTCCGCGCCAATTCAATGCTGTTTGCCTCGGACAACATCTTCAACACGGAGGAGGATGAGATTACGGACACGCAGTTTGCACAGTTCGTGGGTGTTTCGCTGGATGCGCAATTCAACGAGCATTGGAAGCTCACCAACAGCTACGACCATGCCTGGTTCATTCATGGCAAGGCCGAAAACTCCGCCAATGACTTCATCACCAGCACCTTCCGCCAAGCTGTGAGCTACGAGCGCCTGCTCTTCAATGACAAGGTCAGCCTGACGATCCCTCTGAGCTGGCAGTTCTCCCGCCTTTTCAACCGCTCCACCGGCAACCGTACTCTCGATACCTACACCTATGGCCTCGCCACCGAGTTCTCCTGGTTTCTGAAATCCTGGCTCATCCCCACTTTCAGCTATCAGTACAGCTACAACGATTCAGGCAGCCCGCTGGGGGCCGTGCCGGACAAGCACAAGCACGATTTCAACCTGGGCTTCACCTTCATCCCGTTTGAAGGGAAAAGACTCTTCATGATCCCCAGCGTGCAATACTCTCATGAACAGTTTTTCGGCACGGTGCGTCGTGACAATGCGTGGACGCCGACGCTCACTTTGAGCTGGCAGCCGCTCGACTATCTGGCCATCGATGCCGTCGGCAGCTATACCGACTCCGATTCCACCCTCCAGGGGTCGAACTTTGACGCCCTCACGGGCACCCTTTTCGTGCGCCTGTTCTTTGACTGGTAGGCCGCGTTCGGGCAGCTCGTTTTCGTGTGCCAGCGTGTGACTTTGCGGTCCACGCTGGTTTTTTTGAGGTTTTTGCGCAAGTTTATACCGGCAGTGCATCCGGCTTGTGAAACCACATCTTCACGAAATGAAAAAACCGCAACGCATCACTGGCAGCATCCTTGCCGTCGTCTTCGCCACCACTTCCGCGCTGCCCGCGGCTGGCATCCCGCAGATCAAGGCTCCGCCCACTGTCAAAGCTCCTCCGCCGGTCGTCGCACCGCCCAAGGTTCCCTCGGCTCCCAAGGTCCCGGTCGTGAAAGCACCTTCCGTCCCGAAGGTTCCCGTCGTCAAAGTGCCATCGGTTCCCAAGGTTCCGGTTACGCCGAAAGTCCCAGCGGTCAAAGTACCCGCGACACCCAAGATCCCGGCGGTTCGTGTTCCGACGGTGAAGGTGCCCGCGACGCCCAAGGTTCCGGCAGTCAAGGTTCCCGCCACTCCTCGCATCGTAAAGACGGATGCGGCTCCCAAGGTTCCCTCCGTCAAGGCGCCGGCCACCGGCGTGCTGCCGCGTCCTGCCAAACCGCTCATCACCAGCCAATCTCCGAAATTGACGCAACCTGCGGTGGTTCGCAGTGCCGTCACCACCAAGCCTTCTCCCGTCAAAACCAATCCGAACGGTGGCGGTGATACCCTCGCCTCCATCACCAGTGCGCCGCCGCCGGAAACCCGCTCCACCATCCAGGGTGGAAATGGCTCGCAGAGCGAATCTTCCACCGAGAAATCCAAAAAGAAGGGGCGCGATTACTCGGACATCGAGAACGCTTACCGTCGCCAGAAAGAAAGCGAAGACGCCGATGGTGGTGCCGGTGACCCCTATGTCAAAAACGGCGGTTTCGACCGTGAGCAGTTTCAGCGTGATGAGCGCCTCATCGCTGCTTTTGAAAACGAACAGACCGGCGCTGGCCAGCTACTCGAGGACTCCAAAAAGCCCGCCGATCCCCAGGCTCCCGCCACCCCAGATGATGACGCACCCGTGGCCGTCACCCGCGGCCGCATCAAAGACCTCGTGAAAGTCGAGGGAGCAGCCCAGATCGTGGGTCTCAAAGGGGACGAGCCGGAACTCGTCGACGCCAAAGACCAGATCGCTCGAGGCAAGGTGCGTGATCCCAAGGCGGTGGAGCGCATCGTGGACCGCGTTGCCAACAAGGGTGTCGACCAGCAGTTTGGCGAGGCTCCCGAGGTAAACATCAATGAACTCATCCAGAAGGGAGACGCGTTGAAGGATCGCAAGAAGTTCAAGGAAGCGGCTGACTTGTATAACCAGGCCGAAGACGCGCTCAGAAACGGCGGCAAAAACTCCGCCGGCTACCGTCTCGGCATCATCGCCGATGTCAGTTCCGGCAAACGCCCCGCCAAGGACATGAACAGGGTGGTCGCGCCGGTTCAGGGTGCCGCGAAAGGTGCAGCCGCCAATCCGTCCCCTGCGAAGGACGCTCCCAAAACCGCGCCCGCTGGCAGTGGTGGAGAATCTCTGGCTCAGCGTGGCAACGATACGCGGACGGCCATTCAGCCGGGCGGCGGAACGCCCGCCCCTGCGGTCGAGACTGGCAACGATCCGGCAAACCAGCCCGCCCCCGGCAATGGTGGCGGCCAGCCACCTGCCGCTGCGGAGGCCGCCGGCCCCGACAACAACATGGCGCAGCCCATCTACATCGGCGAAGGCACACTCCAGAACGGCGAACACAATGGCGAACAGGCCGTCCTGTATCAGGACCCCGTCACCGGCGGATACTTTGCGGTGACGGCGGATGGCACCGTCGTTCCGATTGGCTTTGTGAATGACGCTGATGGCAAACCCGCCGACGTGGGTGTCGTGCCTTCTCCCGGCTCCGGCGGCGAGACGGTCGTCACGGCTGAGGCAGGCGAAGGTTCTCCTCCGGAAGGCGGCGGCGGTGGTGCCAACAACGGCAACAACAACGGTGAGGGTGGAAACAACGACGGCGACAAAAAGGACGATGACAACAACAACGAAAATCAGAATCCCCCGCCCGCCGATGCTGATGCACCCGACGCCCCGGCCGAAAACAATGACGACACCGCCGAAGCCAGCACGGAAGGCACCCCCAACCCCGAGGCGGCCGAACGCGGCGGACGTTCCGGCCGTCTGGCCGAGGCCACGCAGGGTCGTCTCGGAGGCGATGAACAACGCCGCCAGAACAACGCCATCGACCAGCGCAAAAACGGCAACGGCGCCGGCGACCCGAATCCTGAAGGCAACACCAGCAGCGGCGTGTTGCTGACCAAGGAGGAACAAAGCGCCTTCGCCAAAAACCTGGGCATGAAACGTGGCGGTGGTGTCACCACGCCCTCCGAAAACGAATCGAGCACCGCCGTCACCGATCGTGATCTCAAGGACATCGCCGCCCGCCGCGGCAGCACCATTGATCCTGCCAGCGGCAGCGATGGCAAGGGCGGCAGCGGCCAGACCCTTGGCAAGAACGGCTTCACTCCCGGCGCCCCTGCACCCTCGCCTGCTCCAAAGGGTGTCCAGGTCAACAACGCCGTCCAGGCCGCCCCGGCCGCCAGTGCCGTGAACGGTTCCGCCGTCCGTGTGGACAGCGCCAAAGTGAAGGCAGCCGCTCGCTGATCCTCTCGACCACACTCACAGCCCCGGCAGGATTCCTGCCGGGGCTTTTTTGTGCCTGCGACCTCCCGCGAAAAATTATTTTCACTTTTTGCACAAGTTCCGCCGGCCCGCGCATCCAGCCCCTGAAACCACGAAGGTTCTCCAAACTCAAACACTCAACTCCTCATCCCATGAAACTCAAACATCGCATCACCGGCACGATCCTCATGATCGCCTTCGCCACCACCACCGCCCTCCCGGCGGCCACCATCCCCAGCTTCAAGGCTCCCGCCGTGAAGGTTCCTGCCACTCCGAAAGTCATTTCCGCACCGAAAGTGCCGGTGGTCCCCAAAGTCCCGGTAACTCCCAAGGTGCCCGTCGTTCCGAAAGTCGTCAGCGCTCCGAAGGTCCCAGTGGTCAAGGTGCCAGTCACCCCCAAGGTGCCCACGGTCAAAGTTCCCGTGGTGAAGGTGCCGACCGTGAAAGTACCCTCCGTGAAGATTCCCAACGTGAAGGTCCCCACCACGCCGAAAACTCCGACCGTGGTCAAAGTGCCGGCCGTAAAGGTTCCCAGCGTGAAAGTGCCAGCGACTCCAAAAACCCCTACTGTGGCCAAAGCACCGGTCCGAGTCCCCACGACGCCGAAGACCACGCTCGTTTCCAACAAGGCCGCCACGAGCAAGGTCAGCCCCAAGATCGTCTCGACCAACACCACGGTTGCCTCCTCCGGCATTCGGCAGGCCGTTCGCGACGCCAAGAACAGCAACCCGAAGAATGTTCCCGATGCTGGCGGCTCCACGAAGATCCCCACACTTCCAGACCGGGGAGTCAAGGTGGGTGCCAGTCCTTCCTCCGGCAGCACACCCGGCACGGGCAGCAGCAATCCCAGCCAGGAGCTCTTTGACGTGCTCCGCGGCAAAGGTGGCAGCACCAGCGGCGGCTTGTTCTCCGATGTTCTTCCGGAACGCAACGTGCCGGTGCTTCAGGACGTCAGCCAGGAAGGGAGGGCCTTTGACCAAGGATTTGGCTCCGCCACCCCCGACCTCAGCGGCTTTGACAAAGGTGCGTTCAATCCCATGAACGGCATCACCAGCGGCGGCAGCATCGGCGGTCCTTTGGGTGAGGCGGCGGACCAGGCCGACGGTGGTCGCTCCGGCACCGCTGACTTGGGTTCCAGTCTCATCAGCGACGGCGGCGCTGCTTCCACCGGCAGCGGAGCCACGACCGACGCGAACGGCGAAGTGAAAGCGCGCGGAAACAGCAAAGGGTTCTTCGACTACCTGAAAGAGAAGTTTGGCATCGGTGAAAAGGAGGCCAACGCCGGAGTGAAGCGGGCCGTCGGCATCGGCGAAAACCGCAATGGCTATGAGTTCCTCAACGACCCCGACGGCGATCCCACTCCCGCACCTTCGCCGGCCCCAGCACCTGAGCCAGCCCCTGCCAATGATCAGACTGTCAAAGGCTCCTCGGACGGTCGCACGGTCGTCGTGACGGACGCGGACGGAACCAAACACGTCTATGTCGATAGCAAGAAGGTCGGCACCATCGCGCCGGATGGCACCGTCACCCCCACCGAAAGCGCCGGTCAACCTGACCCTGAAAACGAAGGCGCCGTGGACGTTGACATCTACGCGATCAGCCCAGGCATCGCCCGGCAGGTCGGTCAGTCCCGCAGCGGCAAAAAAGGCTCCCAAGGTGGCAATGGCGACATGACGCCGACGGACGACAGCAACGGCACGGCCCGCAACGGCAGCATCGCCGCCAACGTTGGAACCCAGATCAAGAACAGCCTCGTCGGCAACCCCGGCCAAAACGGCGGCATGCGTGAAGGTGGCGGCACTGCGAATGCGGCTGGTGGCGGCACTGCGAATGCGGCTCCTGTCCGCAGCAACGGTTCCGGTGTCATCACCCCCACCAACGACCAGAACATGAGCAGCAGCGGCGGCCGTCAGGAAGACGCCGGTGACTTCTTCGGCAACGGTATCGGCCCCGACCAGAGCCGCCTGAATGGCTCAAGCTCTTCCAGCAGCTCGAACGACAGCTCCTCGAACAGCAACGCCAGCAACTCCAGCAGCAAGAAAGAGAAGAAGAGCAAATAAACCTCCTTTTCCATCAGCCCCGGCAGCATCCCTGCCGGGGCTTTTTCATGCCTTTGCAGCCCGACTAAAAACTTTTTTCCACTTTCTGCACAAGTTCCGTCCGCTTGCGCATCCAGCCTCTGAAACCACGAATCACTCATATGAAACTCACCCATCAGATCGCCCTCGCCGCCGCCGTCCTCCTCCTTGGTGCCTCCCTGCTCGCCGCTTCCGTCGTCGTGCGCCAGAACCTCGTCCCAACGATCACTGTCGCCGCCCGCTAATCCCGAATCACTCCTCACACGATCCACCCGCCATGAATACCACCCCTGACACCTCCTCTCCCGCGACCGCCTTCGCCCTGCTTCCCATGATGCTCGCCGTCCTCTGGCTGTTCTGCCTGTGATCGCAGTCTTTCTCACGCTTCACAAACAAGTCGGCGCATCCTTCGATGGATGCGCCGTTTTGTTGATGCCTCAAAACCGCACCGTCACCTGCATCGCGCCGAGGTGATGACCTTCGCGGTCGTTGCCGCGCTTGTCTCCCACGCTGTATTGCACCTTCACCTGCACACGTTCGCTGAACCGATACCCGAGCGCGAGATCTGCGCGCCAGGCGTTGCGGTCCCACTCGGTCGTCAGGCCGGGCACATCGCTGAATGCCGATTGGTTCCATCGCGCAGCGGCCCACAAGCTGGGAGTGACTTTGTACTTCGCCTCCACAAAGCCGCTGAGCACATCCACCGCGCCCACCCGCGGCACTTCGAAACGCGCGGCGATCAACTCGCTCCAAATCTGCCACTTGTGATGCGTGTAGCCCGCGTCGAGGCCCCACGTCGTCTGCGTGTAATCATTCACACTTGTTCCTGCGGGCAAGGAACCGCTGGCGCTCGCACGCAGGTAGGGGCCGTGGCTGAACGACGTGCCAAACGTCCACTCCGGCGCGGGTCGCAGTCCGATGCGGCCTGTGACGGTCGGATTCGTGTGGAAACCATCCTGCACACCGTCCCAGGACTGCGGATTCGAGGACAGCGACGCGTTCTTCGCCTCAAAGGCATACTCCAACATGCCTACACGACCGAAGATCGACGCGCCCGTGGCATACGATGGCCCCCAGATGATCGGCACCCAGCCTGATTTGTTGTCCGGCATGTCCCGTCGAGCCGCGAAGCCCGCCAGCCCTCCCGGTGCGAAGCCGTCGGTCATCGGCAGCACATCCTCATAAGCCATCGGAGCCGTGATGAGCGGATTGTCCCAGCTCAGATTGCGCTTTGCCCAGGAGCCGAAAGCGGTGGCAAACTTGCCGATGCGCACGTTGACCTCGTCCTGCTTCCACAACCGCGCCTGCAGGTAGTATTCATCGAGACGCACCTGCCCTGCGGACGCCGCCCCCGGATCAAACCCGCGGTCCACGCGCATCTGACTGTGCACCAGCACCCGGTCTCCCATCTGCGCGTCCAGAAACGACAACAGCCGCGGCGATAAGAAAACACGATCATTCGATGAGAGCAGACCCTGCGACGGCCGCTCCGCTGCAAACGCCGTTGCATCGGCCATGAAGGACAAATCCGCGTGAAGGCCCGCCGAATCGACATCGAAGCGCGTCATATCGTCCAACGAGTCAAGCAACGCCTGGCCACAAGCGGGCGAAGCGAGACAGAGCGAGGCGATGAATCGGAACAGCTTCATCATTCGTCACGGGTAACAGAGGTGACACGATACGCCGGCACCGGCTGCGCAAAACCTTTCAAAGTGAGCGGCTCCAGCGTTTCAAACACACCCACCGCAGCCGTCTTCCCGTGCGTGGCATCATCCACAAGGATCTGGCCGGCCGCCGCCGAGCTGCACAATCGTGCGGCCAGATTCACCCGTTCTCCCACCACGGTATAATCACTGCGGTTTTCCGCACCGATGCATCCGGCCACCACTTTGCCCGTCGCGATGCCAATTCCGATGCGCAGCGGCTCCTTCACCTCGCGGTTCAGGCGATCCCTCTCCTGCATCATTTCCCAGGCACAGCGCAGCGCGTCCTCCGCGTCGTTTCCGTAGCTCTTGGGAGCACCGAACAGGATCATGATCGCATCGCCGGCGAACTGGTTGATCACGCCATGATGCTTCGGCACGATCTTCGTCAGCGCGCCCATGTGATCATTCAGCAGCAGGATCACTTCCGCCGGATCACGCCCCGCGCTCAGCGCCGTGTAGCCACGAATGTCGCAGAAGATCACGGACACCTCGCGCAATTCGCCACCCAGCTTGATGCGACCCGCCACCATCTCCTCGGCCACGCGTGGATCGGTCACCTTTTGCAGCACCGAGTAGTAGCGATCCCTCAGCGCCAGCCCCGCGGCCATTTCATTGAAGGCGCTGCCCAGTTTGTTGAGCTCGAAGGTGCGTGTCGGCGGCAGGCTCACATCGTAGTCGCCCGCACGCACACTCTGCGCCGCCTTCACGAGGTTAGACACCGGTTGCGCAAGCTGTCTCGACAACGCCACCGCCACCAGTGTCGCCAGCAGCAGCACCACGAAACCCGTCAACACGATGCGCCATGTGAGCACACGCTGCTGTGTCGCCAGTTCGGCCATCGAGAACACACTCACCCAGTCTGCTTCCGGATAACGCGAGCCTTCATTGAGTGTGAATCGCGAGAAGCGTTGCTCGACTCCCTTGACCGTGAACTGGCCGGACTTGCCCTGCTGGGCCAGCAAAGGCGCGCGCAATGGCGAAGGAATGCCTTCGCCGATGAGCTGTTCTCCCATCACAATCGCCGTCTCTCGCGGCATCGCTTGTCCGAGCACCAAGGTGCCGACGTTCTGGTCGAAATTGCGGATCGCACACGCCAGCAGGCGATAAACAGTGCCCTGCTGCGTCGCCACAAAGCCGAAATCCACCTCCGCCTCGCCCTTGCCACGTGGAAGCCATTCACCGACGAGGTTTTGATCGTCAAACGTTCCCGCCCGCGCCTCTGGACCCGGTGGAATGAGCTGCCCCTCCGCATCGAGCAGCCGGAAGAACGCAAACTCGCCCAGCCGCAGCTCATCGCCGGCGATCTGATACACCACCTCGGGATCGCCCTCCTCCAAAGCTGCAAACAGGCGCACCGACTGCGCCAGTTGTTTGGCCTCCGCCTTCGCCGCCTCGATCGGCAGCTCCTGCGATTGCCGGAAGACCTGCATCTGCGCTTCGAACAACCGGTCCACCACACCTTGAAACATCACCGCGTTCTGCCGCTGCGCGATGACCAGTGTGGCCGCCGTCGTGATCACCACGAGGGCCAGGATGGATTGCAGCAGCTTTGCGCGAAACGTCATACAGGCTCAGCGGGAAAAGTTCACGGTGGTGGTTTTGCCTTCGCTCACCGTCACGCGCTCTTGGAGAAGTTTTTCAGACGGTTGGAAGACGCGCAGCCAGTATTCGCCCGGCGGCACGTTTTTGAGCACAAACTTGCCAGCGCCATCCGTCGTGGCGAACCACGGGGTGTCGAGCACCACGACAAAACAGCGCATGTGCTGATGAATCTCGCAGTAGATCTTCACCACGCCTGCCTTGTCGAAGAGCACCTCCGGGCTCGCCTCGTCCTTGCGGAAGCGACCGAGATCAAAGCGTTTGGCCTTCGAGTAGGAGAAGACGTTGTGAAACTCGTCGTCCAAGTTCGGAAACTCCACCTTGGCACCGGTTTGAATCGCGACCATCGCCGGTCGGAATTGATAGCCCTCCTGGCGGATCCGCACCTTCTCACCCGCACGGGTGCGCGGATACTTTTCATCGTCACGCTCCAGATACACGATCGCGGGCGCGATCTCCGGTTTCTGCACCGGCTTTTTCGTCTGCGGCGCCACGTAGCCGGGGCGCGAAGGCGCAGGCTTCATCGCTTCCACCGTCAGCGTGCCCTGCACCGAGCCATCGGCGAGCAGTGCGTGAGGTCCGCACAGGATGATAAAGGCAAACGCGCGCTTCATGAGCGCGGATGATGGCGGAAACCTTTGCATCTGCCAAGCACCACGCGAAAAACCTGCTTCACGCCCCGCTCCTCCACCGCTACAGTGCGGCCACGCATGCCGAGCCCCTTTCCTGCTCTTCCCGATCCCGAACTCGCCGCGCTGGCCGCCCGTCTGGCCGATTCACGCGATGAATGGCTGCTCCACGCGCTCAAAGATCACACCGCCGCGCTGCTCGACGGCCTGCCCTCCAACGTGATGCACAACGCGTTGCGTGGCATCCACGCCGATGAAGGCAGCGTTTGGCTCACTCCAGATGGTGGCCGCACGCTCACGCCCTGCTGGAACAACGGCCCGCAGGCGGCCGATTTCGTCGGCAAATTCTCTCTCTCCGCACAGGACGGCCTCACCGGTCTCGTCTTCTCCAGCAGCATGGGTTCAAGCGAGAGCGAGGTGTGCTTCAACCAGATGCAAAACCGCGCGCTCGACGATTCACTCGGCGTTTTCACCTGGGCCATGCTCGCCGTGCCGCTGCGGCTCGCCGGACAGGTCTGCGGCGTCATCACCGCCGTGCGCCTCATCCACCGTGCGGATTTGGGCGATCTCAAAACAATGCCGCGCAGCCTCGCCGATTTTCCTGCGGGCTTTACACCTCCGCCCAGCTTCAGCGTCGCTGATTTGAACGCGATGGAAAACACCGCCTCCGTGCTCGGCCGTCTCTTGGATCATCGTCTCAACTGCTGGCTCATGCGCATCGAGGAATAGATCATGCCCGCCACCTGGATCGACGAACTGCACCTCAACGAGGTCCGCGCCGCACTCGCCGCGGCGGACGGCAGTGGCGTGCGCGTCGCCGTGCTCGATTCCGGCATTGAAACCGATCACCCGAATCTCGACGGCCTTAAGTTGAGCGACGACACCGCCTTCGAAATCAACGGCTCATTCCTCCGCGCCGTTCCCAATACGAGCGGCGATGCGATGGGCCACGGCACCGCCATTGCTTGGATCATTCGTTCGCTCGCGCCGAAGGCGGAGATCGGCAGCTTCCGCGTGCTAGATGGCGATTTGAAATCCCGCAGCACGATCGTGTGGGAAGCCGCACGTCACGCCATCGAGCGCGGCTATCACATTCTCAACTGCAGCTTCGGCAGCCCCGGTGACGCGCGTTTTGTGATGCCCTACAAGGAATGGACGGACCTCGCGTATCTGCGAAACGTGCACATCGTCGCCGGTTGCAACAATCACGACGCGTCCGTTCGTGAATGGCCGGGCTGGTTTCCCACGGTGGTCACTGTCAATCTCGCCAGCCTGCCGCCAGACCTGTGGCAGCGACGTGCGGGCAGCCTCGTGGAATTCAGCGCCCATGGGCACGATGTGCGCGTGCCGTGGAAAGGCGGCGGACATCGCGTCGTCAGCGGCAGCAGCTACGCCGCGCCCCGACTCACCGCCTGGCTCGCACGCCTCATCTCCGCGTATCCTGAGCTTCGCGTCGAGGAAGCGAAAGCGCTGCTGCGCAGGCTGGCCGAAGATGAGTGATCAACCGCGCTGCCGGACGGCCCGCGCCAGATAACGCACCCACTCCGGGTGGTCCTTGAGCAGATCCGCGATGCCGGCGCGTTCGGCGGCATCGGCTTTTCCAGCAGCAAAGAGGTCCAGCCTCGTGGCCACCTCTGGCGGCGGAGGTTCAGCGGCACGGCCTTCGACATCCGGGTCGAACTGGTCCAGAAAGCGCGTGAGGATGAGGAGATCGTCGTCGTCGTTCATGAGGGTGAGGATTGGTTTGCAGCTGATGGATGCGTGGCCGGATGAAACTTGTGCAAAAAGGTGAACTTATTCGCCTGCCGGACCCAAAATGGCCTCCGCGCCCTCCCCGCAGGCTTCCAGCAGCTCCTGCCAGGTGATCTGCAGAGTCGGTTCGCGCTCTGCCACAAAGGCCAGCGTGTCATCGCGGATCTGCGTCATGACCTGCTTCTTCTTCGCGGAGATCGTGCCCTCATGCACGCCGCCCCACAGATCGCAAAGATCACGCTGCTTGATGTCCTGCAGCAGGGACAACCGCAGAATGAGCAGCGCTTCGGCATTGGCGCGAGTCATCGCAAACTTCAACGCGTCGCGCAGCAATTCCGCCAGCGGTGACTCCTGCGGCGCCTCGTCCTTTGCACTGGCGAGCCGGTCCATCGCATCGCCCTCCTCATCCTCGCCGGCCAGCGCACTCGCGTGCACCTCGCGCCGATGCTTGCGCAGATACTCCAGCCACGCGTTCGACGCTGTCGTGCGCACAAAGCCCATCAGCGGCCCGTTTCCCGAATAGGAGGCGAGCTTCTGGCGCGTCCACAGCCGCTCGATCACCAAACCCTGCACTTCGTCCGCATCAGCGTCGGACGCACCCATGCCACGCAGCCGCTGGGCGATCGCAGGCACAAACTCCACATCAAACCGCTTCCAAGCACCCTCGTCGCCCGCCAGCAAATCCTGGGCGAACTCAAAGTCAGCAGCATGGAAGGAAGAATCGTCAGTCAGGGCAGGCATGACCGCATTCAAAATGCGAAATCACATTCGCGCCAGCGGCATCGGTGGACTTGCCTCGTTTGATTGATGTCGGCTTGCCTTCCGCCCGCTCACGGCTGCTTGATGGGTTCTTTTTCGAAATCGGTCGGTGTCACCCAGCCGGCGTTCACTTTTTCGCCGCGCATGAATTTCTCGTAGAAGCCGGCGCCGTTGGTCGCGGGATACTCGTCAAAGATTTTGCCGTTGCCGGCCATGCGCGGATCGTTCTGCGCCTTGAGTTCGGACTCCATGCGCTCGCGCAACTGCTTGATCGTGTCTTCGTGAACGGATTCGGCGGCGAGGTTGCGGGCGCAGCCGGCATCGACGGTGAGGTCGTAGAACTCTTCGGCGGGACGCAGACCAAAGTTGAGCTGCCAGAATTTGTCACTGCGGTCCTTGCGGCCCATTTCGAGAATGAGCGTCTTGGTAGGGCTGCCGTCGGTGTCGAGGTAGCCGGTCTCCGGATTGCCGGCGGGCCAGCGGGTGGGCTCGTAGTTTTTCAAGAACAGATGCTCGGCGGTGACGATGCCGCGGATGGGATAACCCCAGTCGTGCGGCCGGCCCACGTCGGTGCGTTCCTTGCCGATCAGCGTATGATCGCGTTCGGCGATGACGCGACCGCTTTTCTCGCTTTCGATGATCGGACGCCAGCTCTTGCCGGTGATTGGCTGCATGCCGCTGTCCTTCTCGGTGATGCCCGCGTAGTCGAGGATCGTGGGCGCGATGTCGGTGAAGTTGACGAAGTCCTCGACGACGCGCCCCGGGTTTTTCAAGCCGCCGGGGAAGCGGATGGCGAGCGGCACATGGTTGCTGTCTTCATAGGCGTAGCCTTTGCAGCGGGGGAAGGGCATGCCGTGGTCGGCGGTGACAATGATGAGCGTGTTGTCGAGCTGGCCGCGCTTTTCGAGTTCGGCGATCATGCTGGCGAGGTGGTTGTCCACATGCTCGACCTCGAAGGCGTAGTCGAGGATGTCGTGCCTCACGATGTCGTCGTCCGGCCAGTAGTCCGGCACTTTGGGAACGTCGGTGAGCTTCTTGCCGCCCTTGTTTACGCCGGACTGGTACTCGTAACCGCGATGAGGCTCCGTGCTGCCATACCAGAAACACCAGGGGCCGTCCTTCGGCGCCGCATCGAGGAAATCGACGAAATTGGCTGCGTAGTCGTTGTTGGAGATCCCGGTGGCGGGAGGTGGTGCCTTGCGTTTGGCGTATTGCTTGCCGGTGATGGCGCGCGGCTTGCCGTTTGTGTCGTTGGCGATGCCCGGGCCCCAGCCTTTGCCGGTGATGCCCATGTGCCAGCCTTTTTCCGTGAGCACCTCCGGCCAGCTTTTCAGCTTCGCGGGGAAGTAGGCCATGTGATTGCCCGCCTCCTCGTTCTGCCAGGCGTGGCGACCCGTGAGCACGATGGCGCGCGAAGGTGCACACTTGGCGACAGGGGTGTAGGCGCGGGTGAAAAGCACACCCTCCTTTGCAATGCGATCAAACGCCGGCGTCTTCACCCACGGCGTGCCGTAGGCGCCCGCATGCGCGCCCCAGTCATCGGCGATGGCGAAGAGGATGTTCGGGCGCGGCTCTGCGGCGAATGATGACGACAGAAAAACGAGAGACGAAAAGAGAACAATGAGGCGCTTCATGGAACGCTTGGGAACGCAAGTGAAGCGGTGGGCTTTCCGTGGAACCCAGAGGAACAGTACTTTTGTGCGCAGGCTGCGCACAAAAAGAATCATCGCATGCGAAACGAGTGGGAATGGCCAGTTCCATGCTTGGCGCAGGGGTAACCCCCAAAACACCCCATGAAAAACTGCAGGCGCCGCACTCGCTGGCGAACGGTCGTTTTCGGCCTGATGACAATATCTACTGTGGCTCCCGCGGCCACGGTCTACTGGGACATCGATGGAAATCTCGCCGGAGCCGGCGGCGTCTCTCCCGCGGAAACGTGGAATGCAACGAACACCTTCTGGAATGCCCTTTCCGACGGCACCGGCGCCGTCGCCGCTTGGACCGCAGGAGACATCGCCGCCTTTTCCGCAGGCACGGACGCTGCGGGTGCTTTCACGGTCACCGTGGAAGGCACGCAGAGCATTGGCGGTCTGCTCTTTGAAGAAGGGCAGGTGACGCTTTCCGGCGGCGAGCTGGCGATTGCGGCAGACGCGGACGTGTCGGTCGCGAACGGCATTGAAGCCGTTGTTTCATCCTCGCTGTCCGGTAGTTCCGACATCACCAAGATCGGCGCGGGCACGCTGGTGCTGAGCGGCGAAAGCGCCGGCTTCACTGGGGCGTTGGTTCTTAACGAAGGCACGCTGCGTGCAATCGGCTCCACCAGCACGACCAGCAACATGGTGCTGGGCAATGGAACGCTGGAATTCAACAGCGGCGTGCTGCACCTGATGAACGATGGCCCGCTCAACTTTGGCCGGGCTGTCACCTTGGGTGGGGATGTCACGATCATTCCAGACCGGATCAACTCTTCCGCGACAGACACGACCTTCACCTTTGGCACCCTCAACGTCACCAATTCTGCAGAGCTTACCTTGAGCCGCGGGGGCAACGTCACCGGCTCTGTTTACGGACGAAGCACCTTTGGCGCAACCACGCTCGGCGCGAACCTGAGTATCAATCTGTCCACAGTCTATTCCATCGTGACACTGGGAACTCTCAGTGAGTCTGTCGCAGGACGAAGCCTGACATTGACGGGAGGATCGAACTCCACCTCCATTCTGATTCTCAATGGAGCGTCCACGCTGACCGGCGGGTTTACCATCAACTCCGGACGCGTGTACGCCAGCGTGGCCAACTCGCTGGGTCCGGCAGGTTCGACGACGACGGTGAAAGCGGGCAACCTGGAACTGCGCAACGCCAACTCGGCGGCGGGAAGCACCTTGGTTTACGACGGCACGGCCACGCTCTCGCTGATCCACAACAACACCACGGTGTTCAATGTGGCGGGCTTTACTCACAACGGAGGCACGCTGACGCTGACGTCGGGTCGTTCGTCCTCGACGAACTTCACGCCGCGCGTTCACACGTTCAGTAACGATCTGCCGATGAACGGGAATCTCGTGCTGAATCCCTCGCTGGACACCACTCTCGTGCTCACGGGTGTCATCAGCGAACTGAGCGGCTCACGCGTGGTGACCAAAAGCGGTGTCGGCATTGTCCGGCTGGAAGGACTGTCCACCTACAGTGGCACGACGACGCTAAGCAATGGGGTGCTTCAAGTCGGCATTAACGAGGCGCTTCCTTCCGGCGCCGGGAAAGGGAACTTCACGATGAATCCCGGAACAGGTGTGACCACCGTGTTCGACCTGAACGGCTTCCAGCAGACCATCAACGGCCTCTCGAATTCCGGTGTGGGAACGAGCGTCATCGACAACACTGCTCTCGGCGAGGCGACGCTGACGATCGGGGCCGCCGATGGCACGGGCGTGTTTTCGGGCATCCTTCAGAGCACCGGCGGCGCCTTGAATCTCGTGAAAAGCGGTGCGGGAACGATCACGCTGTCGGGGGCCAACACCCAGACGGGCACGATCACCGTGGGAGCGGGCGTTTTGCAGTTTTCACAACTCACGGCTTTGTACAACGGAAGCGTGGCAACCTGGACGGCGGCCAATCTCACCATCCAGTCGGGTGGCACGCTTGCGCTCAACGTGGGTGGAACAGGTGAGTTCGGAACGTCCGATCTGGATGTGATCGCGGCGCTTGGGTCGGCATCGGGTGGTTTTCAAAGCGGTTCGTTTCTGGGGCTCGACACGACGAATGCAGGCGGTTCCTTCACCTACTCCGCGGACATCGCCGACACGAACGGTGGTGCGAATGCGTTCGGGCTGTTGAAGTCAGGCGCAGGGACGCTGGTGTTGGAAGGCACCAGCACGTACTCCGGCGGCACCGTGGTGGCAGCCGGGACGCTTTCCATCGCGGCTGATGCCAATCTGGGTGCGACAGGAGGTACGCTGACTTTGAGCAACGGCACCCTCCTGCAAGTCACCGGCACGAACAGCCCGGTGATGAACCGCGCTGTTTCACTGACCGGCACGTCTACCTTGGAGGTGAGCGAAGCTGCCAACACGCTGACGTTGACCTCCGACTTCGCTCCCGGCGGGACATTGACCAAAACCGGCGCGGGCATGCTGCGGCTGACTGGAACGGTGACCAGCAACAGCAATGTCGTCATCAGCGCAGGTCGGCTCGCCGCCGCCGGCACGGTGAACACCGGTGCGGGCACGACCACGCTGGGATCAGCCGGAGCGATGGGCTCGCTTCTGCTCGAATCTGGATCGAGTTTCACCACGACCACGCTCGCCATCGGCACGCTGACGAATTATGAGGGAGTGCTCGTGAATCGCGGCGGCAGCCTCACCCTCACGACACCGACCGCCTCGGCGGGCATCGGGCTGGGATCGCTCGGCTACGGCGGGCTCTTCATGTCGAGTGGAACGATTTCCACGAACCGCGTGGACTCACTGGACGGTCCTTCAGCGGCTTCAATCGCGATCGTGCAGATCAGCGGTGGCACGCTGAACACGGCGGACTACATCATGTTTCGCAACGAGCACTGGGAGTTCACCATCACAGGCGGCGAAGTGCAGCGAAACGCGCAGCACATCGCCTTGGGATTCCGCAGCGGTAGTTCGTCCGCGAATGCCACCACCACGGCGGAAGGTGCCATGACGGTGGCGGGCGGTCTGGTGAACAACGCCGGCTTTCTCGTGACCATGGGCCAGCAGAACTCGGACCGGGCTCTTGGCACGACCCACTTGAATCTCAATGCCGGCACACTCATCACGAACCAGATGCTGCACTACAACGGCACCGGTTCCGCCACGAAGTCGCGCGTGAATTTTAATGGGGGAACCTTGCGGGCGTCGGTTAATACAACCCTGTTTCTCGGCACCACAAGTTCCGGTGGTTCGGGCGTCTTGAACGCGTATGTGAACGGTGCCTTCGGCAGTTTCGCCGGTGGCGCGGTCATCGATTCCAACGGTTTCAACATCACCATCCCCGCAGCATTGCAGGCTCCGACAGGCGATGGTGTTTCCAGCATCGCGGTGACGTCCGCAGGCAGCGGTTATGTGGGAGCGCCTTATGTGGAAATCACCGGCGGTGGGGGCAGCGGTGCCACGGCGTCAGCCACGGTGGATCTCGATCCCACCAGTGGAACTTACGGCCAGGTGCTCGGCATCGTAGTGACCAATCCGGGCATTGGATACACTTCGGCACCCACGGTGACTTTGCTCGGTGGCGGCGGCAGCGGAGCGGTGATCGGCACGGTTTCGACAGCGGCCAACACCTCCGGCGGACTGACCAAGACTGGCGAGGGAACCCTGACTTTGTCCGGCCTCAATACCTACAGCGGAGGAACGACGATCAATGCAGGCACGCTGGCTCTCGGTGCTGATGATGTGCTGCCGGTGATGGGTCCGGTGACGATTGACGGAGGCACGTTGGATGTGAGCACGTTCTCGAACACCGTCGGAACGGTGACGCTGCAAAGCGGCGCCATCACCAGCACCACGGGTGAGCTCACCTCCACCTCCGCATTCGAACTGCAAGGCGGCAGCGTGGGTGCGATCCTGGCTGGAGCCGTGGGACTCAACAAAACCACGTCGGGAACCGTCGTGCTCAGCGGCGCGAACACTTTCACCGGCGCGGTGAGCGTGACCGGCGGCGTGCTGTCCTTCGATGCTGCCGAGAACCTCGGTGCCGGCAGCAGTGTCATCGTGAATGGAGGAACGTTGTCCTATTCGGGAAGCGGAACGCTGGATGTCGGCGCCAGCCGTGTGCTTACTTTTGGTGCGGCGGCGGCGGCTTTGGCGGCTGCCGATGCCGGAGGCAGGGTGATTTATTCCGGCGGGATCAGTCCCGCCAGCACTGGCGCACTGACAAAGACGGGTGCTGGCACCGTGATGTTGACCGGCAGCAGCGACCTGAACAGCGCCGCTGTAACGGTGAGCGAGGGCGTGTTGCAAGCGGGTTTCGGCAGCGATGGAATCGGTGCCCTCACGATCCATGCGGGTACTGTAATGGATTTTCGCAACGACGCCGCGGAGGCGCTCGGCGGCCTTTCCACTCTGTCGATTGGCAACGGCGCTCGGTTGGTTTTTGAGCTGGACAGCATGAGCGGCGACAGTCTGGCAGTCCTGCCGGCCGCGGCGGTGACCGGCACCATCACACTCGACTTCTCCAGCGTCGGCAGCGGCGTCTCGGAGATGACTTACAACCTCATTTCGGCGGGCAGCGGCTTGTCTCTGGCGAATTTCGTTCTCGGTGACGGCATCGCCGGGTGGAATCTGAGCCTTTCCTCATCGGACACTTTGATCAGCCTTACCGCCATCGCCCTGCAGACACGTTACTGGCGCGGCGGAACGGATTTCTCATGGAGCACCCTCGGAAACTGGAGCACGGACACCGCCGGGCTGGTCGCTGCCACACAGATTCCCGGATCTGCCAGCAGCGTTTTCTTCAGTGCGAGCACGGCTCCCTTCAGCTCCGGTACGGAGATCATCAACACACTCGACGGAGCCTTCACCATCGACAGTTTGCATTTCGAAAGCACGCCATCCGGCATCACCGCGATCACCCTGAATCCCGGCACCGGCGGTGCGCTGACCCTCGCACCGCAGAGCGTCGCCGGAGGCATCGAAGTGAAAGACAATGCCGGGACCATCGAGATCGCCGCTCCTGTCGTTGCCGAAACGCCGCAGACTTGGGACGTGTCCGGCACGGGCGCGGCGCTGGAGGTGAGTGGCAGTCTCACCTTCACCAGTGTCGTTACCAAAGCCGGTGCAGGTTCCCTCACGCTGAGCGGTGGAAACAGTGGGGCCGGGGGACTGATGCTCTCCGGCGGGACGCTGAATCTGAACTCCGCTTCGGCGCTCGGAACAGGCCTGCTGACCATCGGTTCGGGTGTGACCATCGACAACAAAAGTGGCGCGCCACTCGTCCTGTCCGGCGGGACTTTTCAATGGGCGGGAGACTTCGTCTTCATGGGTGCCAACGACCTGAATCTCGGTTCCGGGTCGGTCTCACTTGCCAACACCGTGACCGTGGACACGACGGCGGGGAACCTGACCGTCGGCGGAGTGATCGGCAGCGGGTCGGACGACTTTGGTCTGGTGAAAATTGGCGCGGGCACCCTCACGCTCGGCGGCATCAACACCTACCTCGGAGGCACCGTGCTGGACCAGGGCACGCTCGTTTACACGGCATCCCAAAACGGCGGTGCACTCACCTTTGGAGCCGCCCAGGCTAGCACGAATGTCGGCACGCTCGATCTCAGCGCCGCCAGTGCCACCTTTGCGGGTCCGGTGCTCGTGCAGACGAACAGCACGAATTACAACACGGTCACCATCGGGGCCGGTCAGACGCTGCGCTTCGACGGTTCGTTCGTCGTTGGCTTCGATTCCGGCGTCGTCACCCGGACCCGCTTGGCGATTTCCGGTGAGGGCACGTTCAAAATCGGAGACGCGGGTGCGCCGACCAATGCCAGCGTCCAGGTGGGCAACAGCACCACCACGAGTATCAGCAATCCCTCCGTCTTGGACATGAGCGGACTTTCCACCTTCTACGCGAATCTCGGCACCGGTATCTTCCGCATTGGAGACACCGTCAACGGAGGTGGTGGCGCAGGTTCCGGAGGCGGTGGCTCCGCCGTTTTGCTCGCCGAAAACAGCACGTTGATCGCCGCCACGATCTCCCTCGACAGTCCCACGCTCGCCACGCAGACACTGAGCCTCGGCACGGGAACCAATTTGCTTCAGGCGAACAACTTCTACTTCGGCGGCGTGTCCGCCCGCGGTCAGAGCGTGGTCAATTTCATTTCCACCACCGGAACGCTCGTGATGCGAAACCTCGCAGGAGACGGCCGCGCCGTCCTGAACGTGCAGAACGGTGGCGCTGGCACGGCGGGCACCCTGACCGGTTTCGTCGATTTGACCGGCCATCATTCGGATCTGCTGCTGAGTTCGCTCGGCGTGGGAGGACGCAGCGCAGGCACGGGCATCGGCACCGGCACCTTCATTTTCGACACGGGCATCCTCGATGCCACGACCGTCACCATTGCATCACGAACTAGCGGCAGCGTCACCACCAACAACATCACCGGCACTGTGACGCTCGGCGGCACGACCGCGGGCACCAGCGTCATCTTGGGCACGGTCACGATGGCCACCAACACCTCTTCATCCGCCACATCCAGTGGCAACGCCGTCGCCACGCTGAACATCTCCGGCATCGGCACGACGAGCATCGACACGCTGAACATGGGTGTGCTGGGTCTCACCGGTGCCTCCGCAGGCACGGGCGCGGCAAATGGCACCACGGCCACGGTGAACATCAGCGGCAGCACCACGACGCTGGGTGCGGTGAACATGGCCGTCAATTCTTCAACCGCCACCGGCGCCACCACGGCGACTTCCGCATTCAACATCACCGCAGGCACGGTGAACGTGACGGGCGGCATCAACATGGGAGGCACCAGCGGCAACGCGCTCAACGTCGTCAACAACACGCTCTCCGTGACCGGCGGCACGCTCGCGGTGGGCGGCGACATCGCTTACAGCGATGGCGTGGGCGTGGAGAACATCGCCGTCACTCTCGATGGAGGCACCGTGGAGATGAATTCCCACGAGATCGGTTCGGCGTCCGCACCGATCGCGTTCAATGCGCAGTCCGGCACGCTGCGCAATCTCGCTGAACTCAACGGTGGCGATACGCTGACAAAAACCACCGCCGGCGTCCTCATTTTCGAAGGCGTCAACAGCCACTCTGGCGGCACCACAGTGAGCGATGGCACGGTCCAAGTGGGCACGCTAGCTGCTGCAGGATCGCTCACCGGTTCCGGCACCGTGACCGTGGTCAAAACAGGCGCAACACTCGCAACGGCGCCGGTTCTTGCCGGAGGAGCCAACGGTTCGCCGGGTTCGGGTATCATCACCGGTTCGGTGATCGTCGGTGATCTCGCCAGCAACGCGAACACCGGCGTTCTCGCGGTGGGTTTCGACGACACGACCATGAGCAACACGACACTGATCATTCAAGGCGCAGGCGGATTGACCGTGGCCGGTGGATCTCAGTTGCAGCTCTCCATCACAACCGCCACCGCCAATGACTCCGGCATTCTCGCCGCGCTCGCCGCCGGAAGCTACACTAGCGCGGCGGACTACATCGCCGGATCATCGCCGTCATGGACCGATGGCGCTCCCGCCTCACTTGGTGATTACGATTTCATCCAAATTATCGGCGGACTGCAACTCGGCACGCGCAACGGCGGCGGAACGGTTGCGATTCTCGACAACGGCTACCTCGCTAACGCGCAGTCAGGCGATGTCTTCAATTTGCTCGACTGGTCCGGTGTGATGTCCGGTTCCTTCACCACCGGCAGTGGGTTCTCGGCAGGAGGAGCGCATGGCGACTTTGACCTTCCGACGCTGTCCGGCGGGCTGATGTGGGACACCAGCGCCTTCTCGACAGCGGGCGTTATCGTCGTGGTACCGGAACCGGGGCTGACGCATTTGCTGCTCATCGGTCTCGCCGTCATCAGTCGGCTGCGCCGGCGCCCTTCTTGTAGAAATTGAAGCGGGAACCGCCCGCTCTCATGCTTACTTGGAAACCTTGCCGTGCAGTTCGTGAACCTTTTTCACGATGCGGTCCTCAACATCTTCCGCCCAGCCGGCGGCGGCTTCGTAGCCCCCCTCCTTCAGAACACGAAGGCTGGGCATGTAGCCGGTGTAATCATTCGAGTAGCCCGCCACCCAGATGCCCGCTTCGCCTGCGAACTCGCGTTTGAAGCGCAGCGAATAATCCACCACGACCTCGCTGCCCAGCGTGATGAAGGTCAGGTCGTTTCCGATTCTGATGACCTGAACGGGATAGTCGTGGTCTTCGCGCTTGCCGTTGGCATAGCTGAGCTTGATCTCCTCATACGCGGCGCGGACCGGACCAGCCACGGGTCTTGGATTGACGGTCAATGCCATCTCTACGGCATTGGAAAGCGAACGTCCGTGCTGCATCGAAAGCTCGAGATCGGTGATCCCGGGCACAACGTCGCTGCGGCGCGGGTAGGGATTCTGATCGCCGCCGCAGCCCATGAGAAAGAGCGCGGTGAAGTCCGGGCGATGCTCTTGTAGGTACTCCTGCGCAAAGCCCGCGTAGTCACCGCACCAGTTGTAAAAGCCGAGGCTGGTGTTGTGGCAGGCGTAGCCAAACAGCACCGCCTTCGGCGTGCCGTCCGGCGCTTCGACGCGCAGGGCGGGAACTTCGTGATCCACCGGGCCGTTCGGATTCGGCGCCTTGTTTGCATACGGGTGGTCCGGTGGCAGCGTGTAGTCGCGGCGGCGGTTCATCGCGAAGCCGCAGCGTGCCTTGTTCCAGGTGAGACGCGCGGGTTGCATCCCGGCCAGCGCCTTGCCGATGAGGCCAACGATGTCGTCCTGCAGCTTCTGCGTGTATTCCCAGGCATCACGCGCCTTCGGATTGTCGCGATCGGCGTCGGTCAGCGGCGTCGTGCGCAGGGACGGTCCGCTGTGCGTGTGCGAGGCGTTCAGGACGAGATTTGCCGGTGGCAGCTTGAATTTTTTTTCGGCGCGTGCCGCCACCTCTCGTCGCAGCGCCTGCGGAACGCCGATGAGATCGAGCGTGACAAACACGAGCGGATTCCCCTGCTCGTCCTGCAAAGCCAGCGCCTTGGCGAAAAGTTCCTGCACCTTCCCCTCTGCGGGTTTCTTGCGCGCGGCGTAGCCCGCCATCCACAGGAGCTTTTGCGGTGTGACCTTCACCGTTGCCGTGCCAGCCTTCCACACTGCGGGCACGTGAGGCGCAACAGACTTCGGCGGTGACGGCGGAGACAGCGGCGTGGCTCCGGGCGGTGCGGCCACGGTCGTAACGGTCAACAGGGCGGCAAGGAAGTGCATGCGGAACTTCATGGCACCACTACGCCGACCGAAGAACGAATCGTTCAGCACGACACGGACCGCATCTCGATCCGGGAACCTCAGGTGGGCGTGTCTTAGGAGCGCCGCCGCCGCAATGCCACGGCGGCCAACGCAAGCAAACCAAGGAGCCCGGGCCGGGTTCCGGCACATAATTCACTGTCAGCGAAGGCTTGAGTCCCTCCGCAACAGCCGCCTCCGAGCTGTAAATGCTGTATGTGGCAAAGTTGTGGGTGTCCGTCACGATCCCGAAGTAGCGTGTTCCGGAGTCTGAGGCCGCCTGCAGCGCGGTTAAGTCGGTGAGATTAATGGAAAACGTCGTTCCGATCGGCGGTCGGTTTCCCGAATCACTTGGATAGGTTTCAGTAGCGACCACGCTCGCAATCTCGAGGAAGTCCGTAAATTCGATGGTGCCGTTGCCGGTGTAGCCGTAAAAGGTGACAGTGACCGGATTCCCACCGGTGTTGCTCAAGGTCCCGCTGAGAGTGAGGGAAAGGGTTGCACCTGTTATCGTCGAACCCCCGGGGATTGAAGCGAGGTCAAACTCATAGATGCCGCGAATATCAGGCCCTGATGATTGTGTGAGGATCCTGACGTCGCTGCTGTCGATCGCGTAACCGTTGACACCATTGTCGTCAATATCGCCATCCACGGTCGGAGACAGGATGACCGCGGCCTGAACCGTTGCCGCTGCTAGCCAGATCGTGAAACCCACCCATTTTTTCATCCCTGTCAGAATGGGGTCGCATCACGGCATGTCAACCTATGCACCGCCCGATTTGCTACGCCAGCAGCTCCGTGATCACCTTCCCACCGAACTGGCTGAGCTGCTTGTGACGGCCGGCGTGGAAGTAGGTGAGCTTGTTGTCGTCGAGTCCGAGGAGGTGCAGCAGCGTGACATGGACATCGCGAATGTGGTGCACGCATTCCGCGGCCTCAGCGCCGAGTTCGTCCGTCGCGCCGATGGTGTGGCCGGCGTTTGTGCCACCGCCTGCGAACCACATGGCCATGGCTTTGGCGTTGTGATCGCGTCCATAGGACTCGCCGCCACCGCGCAGGCCGTTGTCCGGCGTGCGGCCAAATTCACCGCACCAGACGACGAGCGTGTCCTCCAGCAAGCCGCGCTGCTTGAGGTCGGCGATGAGCGCGGCGATGGGCTTGTCGACGGCGCGGATCAGCGAGCCGTGGGCCTTTTGAATGTAGTCGTGACTGTCCCAGTTTCCGGCGTAGGCCTGTACGAAGCGCACACCGCTCTCGACGAGACGTCGTGCGAGCAGGCATTTGCGGCCAAAGGAGTCCGTCTTGCTGTCACCGATGCCGTAGGCCTCCAGCGTGGCAGGTTTTTCGCCCTCGAGATCGAGGATGCCAGGCACCTCCATCTGCATGCGGTAGGCGAGCTCGTAGGAGGACATGCGCGCTTCCAGCTCGCTGCGGCCGGGTCGCTTTTCGAGGTGGCTCTGATTGAGCTGGCCGAGAAGATCGAGGTTCTTGCGCTGGCGCTCGCGTGTGGTGCCGGGCGGTGGATTGAGATCGAGAATGGGGCTGCCTTCCGGGCGCAACGGCGTGCCCTGAAACTCCGCGGGGATGAATCCGTTCGACCAGTTCGCGGCACCACCCTGCGGATAGCTGCTGCGCGGTAAAACGACGAAGCCGGGCAGGTTCTCGTTCATCGACTCGAGGCCGTAAGTGACCCAGGCACCGACGGCAGGATCGCCGCCGAAGCGATTGCCCGTGTTGACGTGGTAGCAGGCGGTCGGGTGGTTCACGGACTCGACCTGGCAGCCGCGGTAAAAGCAGATTTCGTCGGCGACGTTTTTGAGGTGCTGCCACTCGGTGCACATGTCGGCGCCGCATTGACCGGCCTTGATGAATTCGAAGGGACTCTTCACGAAGTAGCGCTGGCCGGATGACATGGCGCTCTGCATGTCGCCGCTGCGTGTGAACTTTTCCAAATGCCTGCGTGTCAGCTCGGGTTTCGGATCAAACGTGTCGATGTGCGAGGGGCCGCCCTCCATCATGAGAAAGATGCAGCGTTTCGCGCGGGCGGGATGGTGCACCGTTTTCTGCGTCGGTCCGGCACCGTGCAGGAGGGAGGTCAGCGCCACCGAACCGAGGCCTGCTCCGAGACCAAAAAGAACGTCGCGACGCGCCGGTGTGGCGAAGTGGTGTGAGGAACGCGTTTTCATGAAGATTCAGTCGAGGTAGGCAAATTCGTTTAGGTTGAAGATCACCAGGCACACCTGCGCGAGCCCGCGTGTGCGTGCGTCCACCTCGTGCGGCTGAAGGTCAGGCTGGTAGGCGCGGTAGGCGGGCATCATCTCCTCGAAGTCATAGGGCTCGCCGGTTTTTTCAGCCATGACGGTTCGCTTGATGCTGACCGGGTAGGTCTTTGGCGAGTACTTCTTATCTGCTTCTTCCGCTGTGGCTTCCTTCCAGTGCCCGAGGCATGCGGTCATTTCCTGCGGTGAAGGAGAACGACCGAGCGCGCGCAGAAACGCGGAGCGGATGAAGGCGCTGTCGTCGCCTTTGGACTTCAGCAGATCATGAGCGAGAGCGAGCGCACGATCCTGGATTTCCTCCGCATTGAGAAGCGTGAGAGCCTGCGGGGCGACAGTGGAGGTCTCCCGCAGCTCGCAGGATTTGTCCGGGCCGGGCTGGTTGAAGGTTTCGAGAAATGGATCACGCAGGCCGCGAACTTTTTCCGTGTAGATCGTCCGGCGGTTGCGCTGCTTCGGCAGCGGATCGGGCTCGTAGACGGACGCGGTGCCGCCCATGATCTGGCGCGGCTGCATCGCGACTTCCAGATTCATGTCGGGCCGTGCGGGAATGCCGCCGATTTGCGGATTGAGCTCACCGCTCGCGGCGAGCATGGCGTCGCGAATCTCCTCGGCCCGCAGGCGTCGCGGCAGGAAGGCGGCGTAGAGCGCGTGCTTCGGATCGAGCTTCGCAAGCTGCGCGGGATCCGGGTGGTGCGTGCTGCGGCGGTAGGCTGCGGAACTAATGATGAGTTCGTTCAATTGCTTCACGGACCAGTCGTGGTCCATGAACCACTGCGCCAGATAGTCGAGAAGTTGCGGATGCGTCGGCAGTTCGCCCGTGCCGCCAAAGTTGTTCGGATTTCCGGCGATGCCCCGGCCGAAATGCCAGGACCACACGCGGTTCACCATCACTCGTGCCGTGAGGGGATTCTTCTTGTCCACGATCCATTCGGCGAGCGCGAGACGACGCGCACCTTTGTCGGCGGGAAAAGGCGCGGGCTTCATGCCGCCGAGGGATTCCGCCGCACTCAGCGCGCCGGGTTTCACGGGCTCGCCCGGCGAGAAGGCATCGCCACCGTTCAGGATGACGTCGGCCTCCATCTTGCCCTGCGCCCACGGGTTCTTCGGCGGCGTGATGCGACTCCCGACGTTCTTGCGCTCGATGGTGTTACCTGTGTAAACCGAGAAGACGATCGGGCGGCTGCGGTCCAGCTCCCAGCGATGGCGCTCCATGTTTTTGCTCATCCGGGCAAGCGATGCCTCGTCGCCGGGATCGAGTCCATTGTCGCCGACCTTGGCTTCAGCGGTTTCCTGTTTCTTCTGGCGCTTCACTTTTTCGTTGAGAGCCTGATGCTGTTCCTGGTAGGCGGCGATTTTCGCCTGCACCCACTGGGTGGAGTTTTTCATGCCGGTGAGGTTCTCCTCCTTCAAAAAGGGCACGTCAGGCTCGGCGAACTGCGTGGTCGTGAAGACGGCCATCATGCCGTAGTAGTCGCGGGTCGGCACGGGGTCGAACTTGTGATCATGGCACTTCGCGCACTGCAGCGCGTGCCCGAGAAAAGTCTGCCCGACCGAGTCGGTGATGTCGTCGAGCCACTGCACGCGCGTCTCGCGGAACACGCTCATCGACGTCTGCTCCCACGGTCCCATGCGCAGGAAGCCGGTGGCGATCAGATTCTCTGGATTCGTGCCGTCCAGTTCATCGCCGGCGATTTGTTCGCGGACAAACTGGTCATACGGCTTGTCGTTGTCGAAGGCGCGGATGACGTAGTCGCGATATCGCCACGCGTTCGGGCGTGCGTAGTCATTGGCAAAGCCCGCCGAGTCGGCGTAGCGGGCAACATCGAGCCAGTTCAGGGCAAAGTGTTCGCCGTATTGCGGCAGGGACATCAGTTTGCGGGCAAAGTCGCGCACCGCTGCGGCTGGATCCTTGTCATAGGCCGCTCCGAACGCGGCAATCTCCTGCGGTTTTGGCGGCAGCCCCGTGAGGCCGAAGCGCATGCGGCGCACCAGCTCCTGCGCGGTGGCCGCAGGGGCTGGATCGAGGCCAGTCTCTTCGAGCTTGCGTGTGATGAAGTGATCCACCGGATTCGTGCCCTCCGGCACGGCTTCGATCTTGAGCGGTCGGTAGGCCCAGAGCTTCTCGGGCGCGTAGCGGCGGTTCTGCCAGTCCTCGGACAGCGCCTTCGAAGTCGCGACCTGCTGACCCTCCGCATACTTTTTCTGAATCATCGTCACCCGCTCGTCATCCGGCCACGGCGCCCCTTCATTGATCCAGTCGCGGATCCACCACTGCTGCTCGCGGGTCAGTTGATCCGCCTCCTTCGGCGGCATTTCGTAGTCCTCCTCCGTGCGTGTGGTGGTGATGTAGAGATAGCTTTTCTCACCCTTGCCGGGCATGAGCACTTTCGCGCCGAAGTTCTCTCCGCCTTTAAGAATGGCCTCGCGCGTGCGCATGTCGAGGTCGCCTTTGATCTTGTCGGGTTCGTCGCCGTGGCAGGCCATGCACTTCTCGGCGAACAGAGGACGCACTTTCAGCGCGAAGAGTTTTTCTCCGGCGGTGACATCGTCGTCGGCAGTCGCCGCGTGAAAGGCGAGGCACAGGAGGCTGCCGGTGGTGAAGCAAAGTTTGGTCATGGTTTTCCCTGTTGGTAAATCTGCTGAATTTCCGCGGCTGAAAGCGCCGCCTGGTAGATCGCGAACTCATCGATCCGGCCGTTCAGAGTGCGAATGGCGTAGGTCCAGATTGGGTCGCTCCAGTTGCCGAGATCGGCCTGTCCGATGCGCATTTTTGGCAGAGGCTTGTGCATCTGCGTGCCGCTCTCCATGCGCAGCGCCCGGCCATCGACGTAGTGCACGACGGTGCCGGGCTTCGTGCCGTCGCCGCGATCGGCGGTGACCGCCAGCATCGTCCACTTGCCGCTCATGCCCGGCTCCCAGAACGTTTCCGAGTAAAAGCGACGGTTGTGAGTGTCGATGTCCACCGCACCCATCGGGCTGGTGGCAAAATGCAGCGTGCCGTTTCGCGACACCTGCCAGTGAATCTCGTTCGGGTCGAAGTAGTCCGTGAGGAAGAGCGAATTCAAATTCCGGTCGAGCGCATCGATGCGCACCCACGCGTAGAGCGTCAGGGTTGGAAACTCGCCGGGGATGTTGAATCGCACGCGGTCACCCTCACGACGAAAATCCAGCGCGGTTTTTTGCGCCCAGCGTCCTTGCGCGACTCGCGCTCCGACAATGCCGCCGTCGAGTTCCGAACCGCCGCCCGTTGTTGCACGGTTCTCCAGCCGCCGCGTCACTTCCGTCAGCCCCTCGAAGTCGTAGTAGGCCACAAGCCGGGAATCGCGTCGGCGGTCAGCGCTGGCCTGCTTCCACGCTGCGTAGCGCGATTCACTGCGGTCACCGGCTCCCGCGACAATCTGCGCAAAGCTCGGGAACGAGCCAAGCGGACGCTTTTCCTGGGGAGATGCCGATCCTTTGGCCAGTTTTGCCGCGTCACCGCCATACAACGGCACCGGTGCGCCATCGCTTCCGATCGCACGCACCTCGCCATCGAAAACCACGACCTCCGCAGAATCGTCATCCGCGGTCGCCAGTCCAAAGCTGGTGCCGAGATCCACAATGCGCACATCGGCGGTCCGAACTTCAAAACCGCGTGCCGCTGGCGGCACATCCGCCCGCAAACGCCCGCGATGAAGGACGGCTTCGTCCGGACCGATCAACTCAAGCTCCGCCGGACCGGACAAACTCACCGATGCGCCGCCATAAAAGTCGATCTGAGCCAGTCCCTCGCGCAAAACCAGCCGCCCTGGTGCGAGCGCCACGCCTACCGCAAACGCAGGACCTTTTGCCCTCTCCCACACCGCTCCCGCCTCCGCACTGATCACCGCCACGCCGCGAGTCACGAGGTCGGGCTGATCCGGGTGGGGTTCATCCCTGAGCATGAGTACCGACAAGCCTGCCAGCAGGCCGATTCCCGCCGCCACGGCGAGCATCCGCCGCGAAGGAGAGAAAAACGTCACCGGTTTGGGCACCGCGACCTGGGGCAGCGATTCGCAGCCGGCGACATCCTCCCGCAATTCCGCATCCAGCCGAGCCAGCCGCACATACTGAGCCCGAGCCGCCGGATCAGAGGCGAGCCGCTGCTCCAGGCTCTCGAACTCGGCATCGGCGAGGCGTCCGTCGAGGTGACCGAGGATCAAAGGCGTGAGCGAAGGGTCGTCCGCGCCCGGTTGGGAGGTTTTGTCCATCGCCCGTCATACTCCCGCCGCCTCGTCGATTGCCCAAAAAAGTTTGGAGAAATCACGCCTGCGCCATCCGCCGCTCGACACAGGCCTGCAGATTCTGGCGGATTCGATCCAGCGTCTTGTAAAACGCCGTGGCACTTTTCCCAAAGTCACCCGCGACTTCACCGAGGGTGCGATCCCCGCGATACGCCGCCGAAATCAGCTCCCGCGAGGCCTGCGGCAGCGCACCGAGGCACTCCTCCAGCGCCGCCCGGTAGGCATCTGAAGCGTTCGCCTCGCCCTGCTCGTCCGCCGCATCAGCCAGCAAATGCATGAGGTCATCGGTAAAGACATGCCGGTCTCGCGCTATCGCTCGCCGGAACTTCAGAACCTCGAATCGCGCGATCACCCGCGCCCAGCGCATGAAATCCGTATCCTGATCAAACGTGTCCCACTTTCGCCACATCACGAGGCTGATGGTCTGCACCACGTCATCCACCGCATTCCAGTCCAGCCCCATCGAGCGCACAAACGCCCGCAGGTGCCGCTCGTGGGCCGCAAAGAGCTGCACGAAGTTTTCCTCGGAAGTGTGGCCTGGTGAACTCATCCCTGCGTAAAACTCCCTGGCGCTGCCAGTTCTGTCGAATCCTGATGCGGGTTGCATCTTGACTGGCGCCTGACATGATCGTTTTCCAGTTCAGGAATCGATCCGCATGGAAACCCAGGTGAAGGCATTTTACTCCCGGCAGACATGACCACCGCGATCTTGCTGGTCCTCGCCGTTGTCGTGGCCGCCATGCTGCTCTTTTTGACCGAGCGCCTGCGCGTCGATCTCATCGCGCTGCTCGTCCTGCTGGCGCTTGCCCTGCTGGGTCTGGTGACACCGAATCAGGCGGTGGCGGGTTTCAGCAGTCCGGTCGTCATCACAGTGTGTTCCATCTTTGTTCTGAGCGCGGGCTTGTATCAGGCGGGAGTGGCCGGCTGGCTGGGTCGGCAGATCCTCCGGATTGGGGGCAAGGGCGAGATTCGCCTGCTTTTCGGCATCATGCTGCTGGCTGCGGGCATGTCCTTCTTCATGAACACGATCGGCATCGTCGCGCTGATGCTTCCTGCGGTCATGGACATCGCAAGGAGGACGGGAAACCCGCCGTCGAAGCTGCTGATGCCCTTGTCGTTTGGCGCGTTGCTGGGCGGTTACACCACGCTTTTTGCCACGCTGACGAACCTGCTCGTGAGCCAGGCGCTTCGCGATGCGGAGCTGAGACCGTTCGGACTGTTCGACTTTGCGCCCGTGGGGCTGGTGGCGGCGGGGTCGGGCATTCTCTTCATGGCCTTCGCGGGGCGGCGACTGCTGCCTGATCGTGATCTGAGCAAGGAGGCCAGTCTGAAACAGGGGATGCGCTTCAAGGAGACTCTGGACTTTCAGGAGCGGACGTTTGTGATGCGCGTGCCTGCGGATTCGACGCTCGTCGGAAAGATGCTCCTCGAGACTCGGCTGGGCTCGGCGCTCGGGCTGCATGTGGTCGGCGTCATCCGCCAGAGCCATACTCATCTGGCGCCCGGGCCGCGTTTCGAACTTCATGGTGACGACCGCCTCATCGTGCAGGGCACCACCGCGCAACTCGATGCCCTGAAGCAGTGGCGCACGCTGAGACTGCAATCCGTGTCTGAATGGGGCGCCCTGCTCGCCGATGGAATTGGCTTTGCCGAAGCAACGCTCGGAACCCGCTCCTCCCTGTGCGGTCACACACTCGCCTGGCTTGGCTTTCGGCACCAGTTCGGGGTGACGGTGCTGGCGATTCGGCGCGGCAACCTCATCCACCACGACAACCTGCAGCAACTCCGTCTTCAAGAGGGGGATGTGCTGCTGGTCTGCGGTCCGGTGGAAAAAATCGATTCACTGGCATCCGGAGAAGAGCTGGAAAACAGCCGCACCCTCCGTCCGGAGGATTTGCGCGATCACTACAAGCTCGAAGACAGGCTCTTCACCCTCACGATCGCGGAGGACTCTCATCTCGCGAACCGCAGCCTGGGAAAGAGCCGGCTCGGAGATGCGCTGGGCTTCTCCGTGCTGGCCATCTCTCGAGGTGGAGAGGCGCTGGTGCTGCCCGACCGCGAGGAAGTGCTGCAGGCCGGAGACGAGCTGATGATTCTCGGCGAGGCCAGTGACTTGGAGCGTCTGACTGCGATCGGCGACCTGGTGCGCGAGCGCGAGGTCAGCGGAAGCTGGACGGAGATCGAAACCGAACAGTTCGGACTGGTGGAAGCCGTGCTGTCTCCGAAATGCTCCCTTGTGGGCAAAACGCTGCCGGAGATTCAGTTTCGGGATCAGTTTGGTCTCAGTGTGATGGGTCTCTGGCGCCAGGGCACCGCCCACACTTCCGAGCTGCGCGAACTGAGGCTGGAACTCGGCGACGTGCTGCTGCTGCACGGTCCCAAGGAAAAACTGCGCGTCCTGTCGTCCCATCCGGATTTCATTCTTCTCACGCAGACGATTCAGCCCGCCCCGCAGTATCGCAAGGCACCGTGGGCCGTGGTGGCCATGCTGGTGTTTTTGGTGCCGGCCATGATCGGCTGGCTGCCGGTGCACATCGCCGCGCTGCTTGGCGCGGTGGTGATGGTGATGACCCGCTGCCTCTCGATGGAAGACGCCTGCCGGTCCGTCGATCTGAAGTCCATCCTCCTGATCGCCGGAATGCTTCCCCTGGGAACCGCACTGCGCCACTCCGGAGCTGCAGCGTGGTTCGCGGAGGGATTGGTCGCGATGTCCCGTCCGTTCGGAGACACAGCCGTTTTGGGGACGATCTTCCTGATTGTCACCCTAGGAACCACCATCATGCCCGCAGCGGCCTTTGTGGTGCTGATGGCGCCGATCGCCCTGCACACGGCTGCCGCTCTCGGCCTCTCCCCTCACGCCATCATGATGACCGTGGCCATTGCGGCCGCCGGGAGCTTCAACAGCCCCATCGCCCACCCGGCCAATGTCATGATCATGGGGCCCGGCGGCTACCGCTTCGTCGACTATGCCAAAGTCGGGATCCCGCTCACAATTCTCATCATGATCGTGACGCTGCTCGTTCTCCCGTGGTTCTGGCCGTTGCACGGGTAGCTTGTGAAAGCGGTGCCGAATTCAACAAGCGCCGGGATCATCGGCATCGACGCGTCCCGTCAAAATCCT